>JAQBWV010000055.1 GCA_027624335.1 Planctomycetota bacterium | reverse complement strand
CATACCGCCTTTACCGAGGACGCTGAAGATCTCGTAACCTGGCACTGACTCCAGCGGTTGCAGCAGCGTTCCGATAATTTCGATTTCGATCGCGTCCAGCAGGCCTTTGCGTAAGGCCAGCGTTTCCGGTGCGACCGAGGTTCTGGAGCATTCTTCGGCCAGCGGCGCCAGCGACTCAGGCGTTGCAAACTCAAGTCTTTCGGCCAGGCTGAAGAAATCGTCCGCCGATGGGTTCTCAGCTTCAGACGTCATTCTGTTGCCGAGTCCTCAGCAGGTTTGACCTCTGCCGCCGATTCGTCAGCGGACTTTGGAGTCGAGTCCTGTGACGCTTCGTCGTCACCCGTTGGTTCCGGAGACGCAACCGGCGACGGTTTAAGCTTGTCAACTTCGGCGAGTAACGCCGGGACGCTCGGGCGGTCGGCGATGTGTTCGCCGACGTAGGCGTACTGCACGTTGCCTGCATGGTCGACGATGTACGTGGCGGGTTTGGACAGGTCTTTCCGGATTCCAAGTTGGTCGACACCCTTCAGTTCGACATCCAGCAGAACAGGGAACGGAACGGGATTGCTCGAATCAGCCAGCTTCGTTGTGACGTCCGACAGAAAGCTGTCGAGCCGGCTGCGGTCGTCACCCGTCTCAATGGGATAAACGACTGCGACTTCAGCGCCTCGCTCTTTGAAGGCTTCATAGTTGGAGATCAGCCGCGCTGTCTGGGTCGAGCAGTAGGGGCAGATCGGCACGGTGTTGCCTCGCGTGACGACCAGTACGAGCGTTTTTCCGGGAGCGATGTCTTTAACCAGACGCTCTTCACCTGTCGAAGCCACGAACGAGATTGAAGTCAGCCCCGTATCCAGCGAAGCGTTGCTGGAGGCTTCGTTGAGAAACGTGATCTCTTCCGTGCCGTAGTAGCTGCCGTAACCAGCCGGATCGCTTCCTGTCGAGTTGGGATAGGAAGCGGCGTCGGGCTTTTTCTCCTGGCCGCAACCGGCTACGAGTGTCAGCAGCAGAACCGTCAGCACCGGGTATTTCATAATTCATCTCCGCGAAATCGGACGTCGCGATAATTAGTCAAAACAATACAGGCAAGAAGTTACTTCGCAGTGGCAGCCAGCAGAAAACTGATTCGGTCGGCCAGACTCAGGACGTCATCGAGGCAGCATACGAGACTGTCTTGCGGCGTGCGGGGATAATCCCGTCTGCATGCCGTGCCAGGCAAGGAAGAATACCAGAAAACAAAAAGAAAGGAGCCTGTCCAGAACGTATCCGTCAGGCTCCTGAGATTTTGAAGTGTCGACTGGTCGTTAAGGAATGGCGAAATGCAGCCCTGTGACGACGGACTCGTGGTTGAGTGCCACCCGCGGCGAGAGGCTTCATGCTGGTTCCAGGGAACTCTTGTTACCTTGCGAAGTCATTGTCGGTCAGCGCTGCCAGAGGCCAGTGGCACACCACGAAACGCAATTGCCATCGTTATCCGACCGGCTCCAGGGTCGCTCGAAAGGGGGAGGCGGTGATTTGCGCTGTGAGGTGCCGGTGATATCCGGTAGTGTTTCGCTGATGTGAACGACCGTTGGGATTCGCAGACTCAACGTGCCTGTGATCGTCGTTCTTGTCTACACGCAGATTGTTCCTGACTGGCGGGCGTTCCCGGAATTTGCCTTCCGCTGTCTCGTTGGCATCGTAACCTGAAGACATCAGCGAGTCGGTTACGGATTAGCGGCTTGCCGTCGAGAGTCCGAGGTCTTAATGAACCCGGCTTCGACGTTCTCTACTCACGCTGGTGACATTCCATGCGACGATCATTCAGCAAATGTATGCCGTTCGGCTCGCACAGCGGGTTTGCTGAAGTATGCCGAGTTTCAGCCTGTGGATTGGCGCTGGTGGTTGGAGCGTCGCCTGCAGCGGTTTCGGCGCAGGTCGAACTCGGGCGACCGAAGACGCCGCCGTTCGAGATTATCTACGGAGGGCGAGGGGCACCATCGGTACGGAATCAGGAAGAAGCTGCGACCACTGATTCAGGACGGACTCTGAGTACCAGGTCGAACGCGGTCATTCGGTCGAGGAATGACTCCAGTCCATTGTTGTCTGCGTCAGGAACTGCTTCCGCAAAATTTTCGCAGGAAAAGCAGGCAAAGTTGTCGCAGATTGAGCAGCACGCTGTGAGACTCATTTCACAAAGCCGCGATGCATGGCAACGAGGATTGCTGGACCAGGCATCATTCGCGGCATGGCTCGACATCGCGGCAACTGCCCAGCTTCATGTGGCTCAGAATCGGCGGGATCGAGCACGTATCTCCCAGACATTTCGAGAGCAAATGTCACTCTGGAGTGAGGCTACCCTTCTGCTGCAGAATCTGGGGCAGCCAGCGGCAAGAGGCCTGCAGGCTGATCTGGTACACGCTCGCGTGATGGCCTTGCGGGCAGAGTTTCAGTATCGCCTGTCAAGTGGTGACTCTCTCAGCAGGCAGGACCAGCAGGGTTACGAGGAGCTTGCGAATGAGCACTACAATTTACGGAGGCAGGACTACGGACAGGGGCTGGCAGCAGCACAGGATGTGCTGGCAGCAGCTCGACTACTCGATGAAAAACTGATCATGCCGGAACGGAACGAGTCTGACGACGCCGGAGCAGCAGCTGTTGCGACGTTTCAAATGGGACGGCCTGTCGCGTTGCGAGCGGCGATCGAGGAGATGCAGCGGCCTGGAGATCGAATCCCGTTCCCATTGGCCGATTCAGTCACCCGGTCGCCGGCAGAGCAGACGACCCTTCAGAATACGGCCAGTGTTGTGCGATTTCTGGAACAGCCCGCTGGAAGTCGGGATGCTGAAGCGTTCCTGACACAGCTTGATCGAGATGCGCAGCAGATTACCGAACTGCAACTCTCGCGCTATTCGGCAGGGACGGAAACTTCCGGAAGCATGCTGCAGAGCTGGTGGCTGCACAATGTGCTGGCTGGCAATGTGCTGGCTGGCAGTGTGAAACAGGACGAAGTGAAGTCAGTGTTTCAGGAAAATCAGTTGCAAAGACTGCGGCAGATACGTCAGATCGCGTTGGAGACCAGAGATCTACGCGGTCGCAATGCCGCTGATGTAACGGCCTCTGAAACGCTCTGGGCTGTTCGCCAGCTCGACTCGCCGGAGGCTCACTGAGACACCGAAGCCTGGTGGACTTTCGCTGATTGAGTTTGCACCAGCTGTTTCGGTTGCGTGGGAACTACCGGCACAAAGAGACCGGCAAACCGACGGAGTGTTCCCGAATGATCAGCCACTGGCTGGTCGTCAGAAAATACGAACCGCCGACAAAGCAGATAATTGAATCCTGTTCCTGCGATGACTCCCGACACTGCTGCCAGTAGTTTCGCCAATGTTCCTTCCGGAAACGCCTGTAACAGTGCCAGGCTGATTGACCAGTTGATTGATGCTCCCAGCAGACAACTGCAACAGAATTTGGCGTACTGGCTGACGACTGAACCAGATCGAGTTTCAGTAAACGTGATGCTTCGATTCAGAGTGAAGTTCCAGGTCATAGCAGCCCAGATGGCGATTGCTCGAGCTGCGGCATCTGGCGCCAGCATCAGCAGTATCGTGAATATGGAAAGGTCAACGACCATTCCGGAAGCGCCGACCAGCAGGAACTTCGTAAGCCGGGCGTATTCGTGGAATCGGAACTCGTATAGCCTTTTCAGATGCCGCACGTAATTAAGTTGTTCCTTGAGCGTGAGCTTGCTTTCGCCGGCTGCCCGATCACTGAAGTGGATCGGAATCTCTCGAACGATTCCGCAACCGCACTTCACAATTAGCTCGAGACCGATCTTGTATCCGATGGGGTCGAGTTGTTGCCGATGCTTTACGAATCGGCTGCGATGAATTGCGAAGTAGCCGGCCATGGGGTCTTGCGCCGAAGTCAGGGGGCGAGCCATCAATGTGGCTGCCTTGGAATTCAGCCAGCGGAGCAGTCCCCAGTCTCCAGCAGTCGATCCACCTTTGACGTAGCGACTTCCGATGACGAACTCGCAATCCTGTTCGCGGATCGCGGCAACGATCGCAGGGATCACTTCGGGAGGGTGTGACAGGTCGGCATCCATGACCAGCAGGATGTCACCGGTCGCTTCGTCCATTCCACGCATGACCGCGCTGGAAAGTCCTCGCTCGGACTTGCGAACGATCAGCCGTGTCGGCGTGGCGAAGTCGAGCGATTCACAGACGGCAGCCGTATCGTCCGGGCTGTTGTCATCGACGATCAGAATCTCAGACGAAATGCCCGCCAGTTGCACCGCCAGATCAATGCGTCGCACAAGGTCGCGGAGATTCCTTGATTCGCAGTAAGTCGGAACGATGATCGTAAGACTGGTCATGCGTGCTTCCTGCTACCGTCCCACAGCTCCCGTTGACAGTTCGTCAAGGCTGCTGTTGTCCAGAACGCCGCCGGGCTGATTACCTTCGGTGATGAAGTCTCTCATCTGCAGGAGCGGCGGTCCGCACAGCAGAACGTAAATCGGAGGTGCCAGGCAGAAGATGACTGGGAACAGCAGGCTGATACTTGTCTTACTTGCCGTTTCCTCGGCCCGCTGACGATGCTGACGCCGAATCCCGTCAGCGTACTCGGCCACCGCCGACGCCACGTTTGTTCCTACCTGATCTGACTGTGAAACCAGTGAAGCGAGTGCATTGATGTCGGGTGTGTCGATTCGCCTTGCAAATTTCTTTAAGGCATCCGGCATCGAGTTTGTATCCGCGTGATGCTGAATAACCTGCAGCTCGAGCGCGATGTCCGGATGAAACATGCCAATCTCTGAGGCCACACGCTGAATCGATTCACGCAACGGCAATCCACCGGAAAGGCACATGCGGATGATGTCCAGCGCGTCCGGCAACCCTCGTTGAATTCGATCAACGCGGGCTCGCGCCTGCAGGTTGAGAACCATACGAGGGATCGCGTAACCCAGCGTCGCCGTCAGTAATCCGACAATCGCAATTGTGCGAGGCATCGCCGTCGTCGGGTCGGCAAGAACTGCCAGGATTCCAGTGGCGATCAAGACTGCAACAACGAGCGTGTTTCTCGACGCCATGTATTCGACAAGTGCGGTGTGCGCGTAGTATCCGGCGCGTTTCAGGTCGCGTTCAATTTTCTCAACTTCAATGCCAGGCTGAGGGACAACTTTTGCCATCGCTCTGGCATAAGCACCGACCGACCGTTCGTTCTCGTTGACCAACCCGTCAGCTCGTTTTCGCCCAGCGCGAAAATAGTTCACGACCAGATAGGCGGCGAGACAAAACAGAAGGAAGACAGCTCCCGTGACAGCGTCGAGAAACATTTCATTGACCTCACTGATCACCGTAACAACAGCCGAGAGGCCGGAAGAATTTCCGTCGGATCGCTGATGGTTCCGACGCTGTGCCTCAAGATGATTCGTAATTAAACGGGTCGGCCTACTGGCCTCGGCGAAGGAGTGCCATGACCCACAGGATTCCGACAATTTCCAGAACGATGGCCGTGCCCAGCATCATGCGACCCATGGGATCGGTGTATAGAACTTCCATGTGCTCGGGCGCGATCGCGAACATCAGCAGATACGCCACAGGCGAAACGGTGGCGATCAGGATGGTTGAAGCACGGCCGGCTCCCGTGGCAGCTCTCATCTGTCGTCGAGCGGTCATGCGGTCACGGATGACGTTCGCCATGCGTTCGAGTGTCTGAGCAAGATTTCCACCCGTCTTACGGTGAACGATCAGTGTCAGAGCGATAAGTTTCAGATCGACGAGGCGCACCCGATGAGCCAGCGAGTTCATCACAGCAGCCATTGATCGGCCCATCTTGAGCTGACCCGAGCAGCGTTTGAATTCCAGACCCAGGTGGCCTTCGCATTCGTTGCCCAGCAGATCAATCGCCTGATCAAGACTTCTGCCGGCTCGAACGGCACGTGACATCAGATCCATGACGTTGGGCAGCTCTTCCTGGATGCTCACCATGCGTCTGTTGCGTCGGATTATCAACGTGAGGATTCCCGCAAACGTTCCGATGACAAATCCGGCCACCGCAGAAATCGGGTTGTCAATCGTGTTAAGAATGATGCCCCCGACGAGGATTCCACAGCCGATCAGGAATAGAAATGCCGTTACGGGATTGACGTCCCATCCCGATTCCATCACCAGCCGATAAAACGACTGGTCAATGCGTCCGGACAAACTGGTTGCCGGCTGTTCGTCGAACACCGTCAGCTGCCGCCGTAATCTGGTACGGACCGGTCGCGCGACGACAGTTCCTCCCGACGGTGAAGCTGAGGAGACTCGCAGGTCTCGAATCACCAGAAGCAAGGTTCCTGCAACGCCCGTGATGGCGATGAAGCAGACCAGACTGATGAAGGTAATACTCACAGGTGACTCTCACATGAACATGGTCAAATCTTACTGACCGGTAGTACGAACTTAGAGCGACGCCAGTCTCCGGTGGTCGAAGATTTCGTCCGCGAGCCGAATACCCGCAGCTCGCAACTTACTAAGACAGACCGGACGGTGACCGGTTGCATAAAACTGCCCGCGAGCGGTGCTTGTCTCATCAACGCCGGTCTGCTCGAAGCCGAAAACGTCTTCGAGCCGGATTCCGTGGTCGTTGACTCCGATGATTTCAGAGATCTTCATGACTCGCCGAACGCCACCCTTCAGACGAGCCAGGTGAACGACCAGTGTCAGTCCGGAGGCCATGTATTCTCTGACAACGGGGATCGGCAGGTCGAACCCGGCCATAGCGACCATTAGTTCGAGTCGCGAAAGTGCGTCCAGAGTGTCGTTGGCGTGGATCGTTGTCAGCGAACCTTCGTGGCCGGTGTTCATGGCCTGGAGCATGTCGAGTGCTTCAGCGCCGCGGACTTCACCGACGATGATTCGGTCGGGTCTCATTCTCAGGCTGTTTCGGACAAGGTCGCGTTGTGAAACCTCTCCCGTACCTTCGGTGTTCTCGGGGCGGGTTTCCATGCGGATGACGTGTTTGTGAGCCAGTCGAAGTTCCGCCGAATCTTCGATAGTGATCAGTCGCTCGTCTGAAGGGATGAACTCGGTGA
Organism: Planctomycetota bacterium; assembly: GCA_027624335.1. Classification (GTDB taxonomy): domain Bacteria; phylum Planctomycetota; class Planctomycetia; order Planctomycetales; family Planctomycetaceae; genus JABMPE01. The sequence goes on along the minus strand of JAQBWV010000055.1, from coordinate 25,224 downwards.
GCGCGTTAAGAAACGTTGTTTTCCCAGCGCCGGTTCCGCCGGAAATCAGGATACTGATGCGGGCATCCACGGCGGCGACCAGGAATTCGACCATGTCCTGTGTGATCGATCCAGACTCGACCAGGTCCGGCAGACGAATCGGTTGCTTTCCGAATCGACGGATCGACAACGTCGCATGATCAACAGCCAAAGGTGGCAACACCGCGTTGATTCGAGAGCCGTCCGCAAGACGAGCGTCGACCATCGGGCTGACTTCGTCAATTCGTCTTCCCACTCGAGAAACGATTCGTTGAATGATCCGGACGAGGTGGGCCTCATCGGCAAAGATGACGTCTGACAGATCAAGCTGCCCTGAACGTTCGACGTAAACCTGGTGCGGTCCGTTGACAAGAATGTCCGATACCAGTGGGTCATCCATCAGGACTTCGAGAGGACCGAGGCCGAACATCTCGCTGTGGATTTCCCGCAGTAACCGCTCTCTTGCTTGTCCCGTGACTTCGGGGGCGTGGATTTTGCAGATCTCGTCAGCGATTTCACGAACTTCAGCTTCGAGTTCTTCCTGGCGAATGTCGGCGAGCATCGACAGGTCCAGCGCATCCACCAGTTTTTCGTGAATGCCAACTTTCAGCTTCTGAAAGCTAAGCTCCTGTTGATCGACTTCGTCGCACGCACCGGCAGGTGAAACCAGTACCGCTCTGGACTGGATCGGTGTCATGGAAGCCATTTCCTTTCCAAAAGAAACGCTGTTGTTCGAAGGCAATCGATACTGGCGGCCCGAATCGTTCGTTTGCCGTGTCTGGTCAACGAATCTGAAATTGTTATGTCGAGTACCGTGAAGCGGTGAGCCGTACGGCGGTACAACAGAATGCCCTGATCACTATTTCTTGCCCGCAGCAGCAACATCTGAATTTGACGCTGTCAACTTCTGCGAAGCATCTTTCTTCATGCGTCGCTCCAGCTTTGCTTCCTCTTTGCTCAAAGAAACCGCTGCCACGGTGGTTTCAGATCGAATTGGCGTGCTGATCCGATTCAGATCGCCCTGGCCATCCTTGACCGATTCGTTGAACGTGAATTCGTTTCTCTGTGCACCTTTGTAGATTTCGATCGAGGCTTTCCGCTGAATCGGCTTTCCACCAATCAGTTGGTCGATGGTTACCTGGTCTGAACTGTTCAAGCCCGCTGAGACCAGCGTTCTGTCGTCGTCCGGATGCCTCAGTACCAGCGAAAGTTCACCACGGTCTTCGACCGCCTTCAGCGATTTCGCCTGCTCAGGTGAAACGCCAAGAGTGACTGTGGCCGGACGTCCGGCAGCACCGTTCGGCAGTTGTCCCGGCAGGACATTTCGATCGACGGCCAGGACTTCAACACTCTCCAGCAGCGTCAATGTCACCTCGGGGCGATCTTCGTTGGGCAACGATCGGAAGAGTACGTCGACCATCGTTCCTGGCGACGCAAATCCTTCGACGGCGCCGACGTTCTTAATCGGGATGGTGACAGCTCTGTGTCCCGGCGTCAGTAGACGCGTCACACTGGGCCCCATCCCTTCCGGGTAAAAGACCTCCGGCAGGAATACTCCGCCCTTCTCAATCTGAACCTGGAGCTGCTTGCCCACCATCTGTTTGGTGTCGGTCATGAACGACATGCCGACATACTTACTGTTGCCAAATTTCGACCTCTCGATTCGCTCGATCGAAATGTCACTCAGGGTCAGCGTCTGTCCGATCACCATGTCACGGGCAGCGATCGGAACAAACACCATTTCGGTCTTCGGTAGCTCCGCGGCAACGGCTTCAACCGGCCCGGTGCCGCTGAGGTATTGTCGCACGGAATACGCACCCACAAGCCCTACCAGAATTGCGAATATCGCCGCTGTCATCGTTGCCGGACTGATTCTTGACATTTCCCGTCCCTCGTTACGAGCCTGATATCTCAGCGCAAACTGGCCAGTAGTTCCTGGCCGAAACGTCGCTGACTTGTTGTATTGTTCGCTTCACTTACATCGTTAGGACGTCGATCACTCGGACGCCGCAGCTTCCTGAACGGAAATGCCCTGTGGCTCTACGCCAGCAACATCGGCTGCCGGCAGGGTGTCCACATAGGCGCTCGTGATGCCGGCGACAGTAGAACTGTAAGACTGGTCAAGGCTCTCCAGAGATCCGGCAATGTCACCCATCACCTGAACGTAGGAATTTCGAAGTTCGACGAGTCCCACAAGCATTCCGACGCAGACCACGGTCATCAGAATCAGATAGTCCACAGTGCAAAGCATCCCTGACTCGTTGCGCCAGAACTCGACTGACAGCGATGACTCAGGCCGTCTATCGGCGTGAGTGTATTTACTCTCAGGAGTGCCGGAGCGTCTCCCGGAAATACAACGGATCGGTCGAACACTGGTCATGATATGGTCAGTCATCATTACCTTGCCGAAAGGATTAATCGAATGATTGAATCCAGTGAGAAAAACAGGTCCGCGCGACGAGGGATTTCCAGGTCGCGCGGACCAATCACGAAAAGTTAGCCTTGAGCACTAACAGCTGAGGCAACTTCCAGTTCCATGCACCCAGGCTCATCGCCTGCGGTTTCTTGAGCCGCTTCATCACAGAAGTCACCAACATCGACTCGGACTGAGCCGGCTGTTGATGACGAGTGACCCGTAACTCCTGTGAATGTGTACGACTGACTGATCGCCCCGAAGGACTGAGCAACGTCGCCAAGTTCCTGAACGACGGCGTTACGGATTTCGGTCAGTCCGACAATCATTCCCAGGACCAGAAGTGTGGCGATGAGTACCAGTTCTGAAGACACAACAAAACCAGCCTCATCCTGCCAGAAACGAGCAAACATTTTCATTGGGTTTTCCTCTAAACAAAAGAAAAGGGTGTGTGAACGTCCTCCCTTAACGCGCTCGGGAAGAAGAGCAGTCACGCAAAAGCTGGCCAGGCTAAGTGACTGGCTCCCTCGTAATGCACGTCGTGTGCCCGGTTGCGAAAACTACTCAGGGAAAATTGCTGCCGAGCAGCAAGTGTCGAAAAATTGTTGTCGATGCGTCACAGGCGTTGAGCAGAATGCGTGCAGGCGCCATTTGCGTGAGTTGTCTGGAGGGAGTTTGTTGCCAGACGCCACTGTGGTTGCTTCTGGCGGTTGACAGGAAAACGAGTCCAGGAGTTAACACTCCGCATCAGACCGTCACTTGGGGGAGCGCCGAGTTAGCCACTTTGGAACGCGTCGCGAGCGTCTTGCCGATTTCAGACTGGCAACTGCAAAAAGACGCTGAGATGCGAAGCTCCGCAAAGACTTTGCGATCCTCTGCGACATCGAGTGCATGGGAAAGCGGAAGTTGATTCTGCACGCATCCGTTACGCTGAGAACGACAGCCTGAATCGCAACTGCGACAGCCCGTGACTGGTGGGCTCCGGAACGATCGAATCAGGGGATATCTCCGACATCCGCGTCATGCACGGGATGTCTCAGATTTCCCTCGCCACGCCTCGACGAATCCTGGCCCGTGAACGGTTACGGTTTACGTTTTGTATTGTGACGCGTGCGAAAGTGGCGATGTTCAATTAGAACGACAGAACGACTGAAACAATGGTTGAAGGAGCAGCCCATGTAAGACTCGTTTCCACCGGCCAATCCACGATCAACTGAGTCATCTCGCCAAATATACAGAGAGAATCTTTGCCATGAACTCGAATTCCGTTTCCGCTTTCGTTCTCGCGCTTCTAATCATGTGCAACAGCGCTGTCGCTCAGAAGCTGACGTCTGACGTTCCCTATGTGGATGACGGTCACAAACGCCACTTGCTCGATATTTACACGCCGGAAGGACCCGCTCGGAAGGATCTGCCGGTGATGTTCTGGATTCATGGTGGAGGATGGCAGGCGGGAGACAAAAGCGATGTCGCTCTGAAACCGAAAGTGCTGATCGAGCGAGGTTTCGTCTTTATCTCGACCAACTACCGACTTCTGCCGGAAGTGAACATGGAAGACCTGATCGGCGATGTCGCCAAGTCGCTTGGCTGGGTGCATAAGAACATCGCCAGGTACGGTGGAGATCCGGAGCGGATCTTTGTGGGAGGGCATTCCGCAGGAGCTCAGTTGGCGGCGCTGATCTGCATCGACGATCGGTACTTGAAAACAGAAGGCGTGTCGTTTGATGTTCTCAAGGGCTGCATCCCGGTGGACGGCGATACTTACGATATTCCCAGAATCATCATGACTGCGGAACACCGGCAGTCACTCTACGGCGGCAGGATGTTCACCTTCGGTCATCGGCAGAAGTTCGGGAACGACCCGGAGAAACATGTCGACTTCTCGGCTGTGACTCACGTGGCAAACGACAAGAGTATTCCGCCGTGCCGCGATCGAATTTCGCGGTCACCGGTCTTTACTTCTACGACCGGGACGTCGTCGAGATTGCCAAGTGCTTGAAGCCGTCTCCGCGTGGAGAGCTCGAAATTACAGATGTCAATCGCGTGTATCTGGAGCGGGGACAACTGGAAGTCGAACTCTGGAGCCGCGGCACCGCGTGGCTGGATACGGGCACCCATGATTCACTGCTCGAAGCGGCTCAGTTTGTCAGCGTGCTTGAAACCAGACAGGGTTTGAAGATCGCCTGTCCGGAAGAGATTGCCTGGCGGATGAAGTACATCAGCGACGATCAGGTTTTGAAGATTGCCGAACCCATGCGGAACGGTACCTATGGGAAGTACCTGTTGCAGATGCTGGAACATCGACATTAAGGAACTTCGAGAGACTCATGCCGCTGTGGGCATTACCCGGCGACGAAACAGTGCGTCCCGAGCCGACTGCAATCTGACGTCCGCGACCTGCTCGTTGCGACATAGCTGATAGTTGAGAACCGAGGCTGCGATGACGAACGGCATGTACTGAAAGCTGGTCAACAGTAGTGTCATCGAGCATAACGCCAGCAGATGGCAGATCACCATAATCGCCACCGGGTGCTGACCAGCCTGAAAGCACGATGCGATGAGTAGCCCGAATCCAGTCCAGATCAACAGGGCCGCTGGAATGCCCGCGACAAGTACGAGTCCGAAGTGAAATACATGGACGGTGTTTCCAAAGTGTTGACTGAGCACTTTGGTTGTCCCTTCGGTCCCCATGCCAATGACGCTGCACCGGGAAAGAAAGCCAGCTGCGAATCTCATCGTCGATGTTCGTTCATAAATCGAGAACCCGGCATGGTCGACGCGGTAAGTGAGTGTGTCGTAGACCATCGATGTGGTTTTGCGAATTGCAGGAGATGCAACGAACAGGCCCGTGATCGAGGCAAACATGATTGCCGCCACCATGACGATTCCCCGTCGGTTCGGTTCCCGGACAAAGTAGTACGTCAGGCCAACGGAAGCGAAGATCGCGGATTTAGCCAGACTGGCCAACAGGCCGATCGCGATCAGCAGAAGAAACCCCAATCGTCGCCGATAGTCCGGAACGTACAGCAGCAACGCAAAGAGGGGCGACATGGAAAGACACAAACCGCTGCAACTGATATTCAGTCCTGCCGCTCGGGTCGCTCCACCGGACAGTGACCAGATCGACTGAGACCCCACCTGACCGATAACTCCGGCAAGCTGTAGTCCCCCAACGATCGCGCTGGCGCTGAGCGACAGAAGGATGATGGTAGCGATGGTGCGAGGACGGAAATTCACGAACGCGACCCATCCGAACGGCAATACAACGGCGAAGATGTAGAGCACTTGAAGTAAGTCGATAATTGAACCGTCCGGATCCGCGACCTGAGAAATCAGGATGAAGGGGACGGCCAGCAGCAGCGGGACCTGCCATCCTCGAATCTTGCCCAGCTGGTCGACGTTGAGCAGGATGGCCGGCACCAGTAACAGATCGCCGAACGTGATACTTTGAGCCATCGGGCGCAAAGCTGGCCATGGCAGCATGAGAAGTGCTGCAAAAGCAAAGACCTGCTGAAGCCGTCTGGTCTGCATTGTTTCAGTGACGATGTCTGCGGCAGCGTCGAGCGTGACGCTGGCTGAGGTGCGAATTGACGGTGTGAATTGACGGTGTGAATTGACGGTGTGAATTGACGGTGCGAATTGACGGTGTGAATTGACGGTGTGAATTGACGGTGTGAATTGACGGTGTGAATTGAAAAAAGTGGCCTGAGTCGCCTGCCAGAGCGTGGCGCAGCAGGATCCCTGAGGATGATCCGGACGTCTGCTTGCGGCATTAGACAGAGTGCCGAACATGGCACCGTTGAGTTTACAGAACCGTTTCAAATTCCAGCAACAGGGATTTGACGTCGCCAGTTGCCGTGCTCGAACGATCGCGAATGAAGTTTCTCTTCTTGATATCGTTGTGTCTGCTTACAACTGTTGACTCAACCTTCCGAGCAATCGCTGCTCACGCATCAGCATCAACCAATAGCAGGCAGTCCTTCGACAATGTGGCCGGACTCGGAAGAAACGCAGGAACTGCTCGGCTCAGCCGGTGCGGGTGACGCATCGGCTGTGAATGAGTTACTGAACCGTCATCGTGACGCTGTTCGGAAAATGATCCACTTTCGCATGGATCGGGCGGTGGCCGCGCGAGTCGACGCCAGTGACGTCGTGCAGGATGTGATGCTGGAAGCCAATCAGCGGTTGAGCGACTACATTCAGAATCCTGCGATGCCATTTCATTTATGGCTGCGGCAGCTCGCGAAAGACCGACTGATCGATATGCATCGGCGGCATCGAGGCGCTCAGCGGCGCAGTGTCGACCGAGAGCGTTCGTTGAACTCGCAGTTTTCCGATCAGTCGTCGCTGGATCTTGCCGGGCAGCTTCGAGATCAGGAGCTGACTCCGGCTGCGGCAACGATTCGCCGCGAACTCGAAGAACGATTTCTGGCCGCATTGACGGAACTTGGAGACGACGATCGCGAGATCATCGTCATGCGGCATCAGGAACATCTTTCGAACAGTGACGTCGCTGCGGCATTGGATTTATCCGCCGCTGCCGCAGGAATGCGGTATCTGCGAGCCCTGCGTCGTCTGCGAGACGTTCTCGGTAATGATCAGTCGGGGATGATCAATCCGTAAGGACAAGGTGCCGGTTTACTGTTCGCCACTGTCGCGATTCGACCACCAGGGAAGACTGACTCCGCCATCAATCGTCAGCGTGCTGCCTGTCATGTAATCGGCATCGTCGCTTAACGTGTAGGCGACAGCCTTCGCGATTTCTTCCGGCGTTCCCAGACGGCCCCATGGAAGTTTCTGACTGCCTTTCTGGATGGCCTCTTCACTGAAAAACTTCCGTTCGCCCGGCGTGTCGATCCATCCTGGATGAACGAGGTTGACCCGGATGCGATACTCGGCGAGTTCGATGGCGGCTGTACGAGCCATGTGATCGATCGCGGCCTTCGCCATGTTGTAGGCCATGGCTGTTGGAATCGGGATCACGGCGTGAGGTGAACTCAACACGGTGATCGCTCCGCCGTTGCCCTGTTTGACCATCTGTTGGGCTGCTGCGCGAACTCCGTAAAATGCTCCCCACATGCTGACATCGATCGTGCGACGAAATCCGCCCATGTCCGCGGCGATCATTCGTTGTCGGTCGCTGTAGGCGGCGTTCGAAACGTACATGTCCAGACCGCCGAATTCCTCGGCAGTCGTTTCAACCATCTGTTCGACAAAGGATTGGTCCGCTACATCACCCTGCAGAAGAATCGCTTTCTGGCCGAATCCTTCGATTTCCCGAACGACTGCGTTGGCTTGTTCGACGTTCGATCGGAAATTCAGTCCGACATTAGCGCCACGACGAGCAAGCTCGATCGCACAGGCTCGACCAATACCGAGCGATGCTCCCGTAACAATGACGTTCCGTCCTGCAAACTTCATGGAGTTGTTCCTGCCGCAGTTGTTGCCGGTTAGTCGTTACGGAAGTTGTGTAAATGGTCACGAGTTGATGCCAGTATTCCAGAAACGACAGCAAAGTGTGACGCAGCGCCATAATCTCGGCAAGCATCGAAATGAGCTGAAGCGTGTGGGTTATTTCTCAGGATGTTGGCCTTCAGAGCGCGTAAAGTACTTCGCTACTCCCCAGGCGAAGCAATCGCTGCTACGCTTTTCCGTACTGGGCTTCGTCAATTGTCTTTGGGCGAGTTTCCGGCTGAAACAGACGTCGAAGTGCCCTTGTCTCGACTGCGGGACCTGGTCGTTATAGACGTGATAATATCCCTGACAACAGAAACTGTCGGTGTGGAGCAACGTGAATGACAGACTCGACAAGTCTCATGGTCGGATTCATCGGTGCCGGCCGAATGGCGACGGCGCTTGCAAAAGGACTGATTACTGCAGGGTTCGTCGCCGCCGAACGAGTCGTCGCGACTGATGTTGTTGCCGCCGCACTTCAGAGCTTTGCCGATCAAACGGGAGCCAGAACCGTTGAGGGGACGTCAGCAGTTGTCAACGACAGTGATGTCATTGTGCTTGCCGTAAAGCCACAGCAGATGCCTGCGGTTCTGGATGAGATTTCCAGGCTGCTCACGGATCGGCACCTCATCATCACAATTGCTGCCGGGCTACCGTTGTCGATGTACGAAGCCGCTCTGGGAACGAATCGACGCATGATCCGTGTGATGCCCAATACGCCGTGTCTTGTCGGTGCGTGTGCGGCCGGGTTCTCGATCGGTGGAGCGGCAACTGCTCAGGATGCCGTACTCGTCGAATCCATGCTCACTACGGTTGGTGTTGCGGTCCAGGTCGATGAAAAACTGCTCGATGCAGTCACAGGTTTGTCTGGCAGCGGCCCTGCGTATGTCTACCAGATCATCGAAGCGATGAGCGATGGAGGTGTTCGGGTAGGTTTGCCGCGCGATGTCGCAACCAAACTGGCTGCTCAGACAGTGCTCGGAGCGGCTCGCATGGTTCTGGAAACGGGCGAGCATCCCGGAGCGCTCAAGGACGCCGTAACCAGCCCCGGCGGAACGACCATTGCCGGAATTCACGCTCTGGAATCCGGCGGCCTGCGAGGCACTTTGATGAACGCTGTTCAAGCCGCAACTGAACGTTCGCGGGAACTTGGTTCGTCGTAACAATAATCGCCGGCGCGGACTGTTGAAGTCGCGGTTGAGTTACTAACGAGAAGCAGTGAACTACTTCCGCAAGAAGCTCGCTGTGCCCGTCGTTGGATTTGCAGATTGCATGATCACGATGCGCCGACGGTTTCCTCAATCGCTTCTTTCTGCACGTCCAGCATTCCGTATTTCCGCATTTTCTTGTACAGGCCAACGCGACTGAGACCAAGTGCCTTAGCGGTCGCTGTGCGTTTCTGGTTGTTCGCAGCGAGCGCTTCGTCCAGCATTTGTCGTTCGGATCTGGCCACACGGTCGGAGAGAGACCATGCGGTCGTGGCCTTCAATTCTTCGTGCGTGGCCTCTTCGAATTGAGCACTGACAACGCAGTGCGACAAGTCATTAACGGTTAACCTGCCGTCTGAACTCAGCAGCACGGCTCGCTGCATGTGGTTCTTCAATTCGCGAAGATTCCCCGGCCAGGTGTAGCGACGGATGGCTTCCAGAAAATCAGGATCGATCGTCTCAATCGACACACCGTGCTCGGAACAGCATTCATCAACAAAACGCATGGCGAGTTGGATAATGTCCAGTTGTCGTTCACGAAGAGGCGGAAGTCGGAACTCAAGCACGTTCAGACGGTAGTAGAGGTCTGATCGGAACCGGTCCTCAGCGGCGAGTTTGTCGAGGTCGACATTGGATGCCACGATAAGTCGCGCGGCGGACACGCGAGTTTCGTTTGAGCCGACAAGTTCAAACTCACCAGTCTCGATGACCTTCAGAAGCTTTCCCTGTTCTTTCGGGCCGAGAATATCGATCTCGTCCAGCAACAGCGTTCCGTTTCCAGCGGCTTCAAAGCGACCGACTTTGCTTCGGTCCGCGCCGGTAAAGGCGCCGCGCACGTGTCCGAAGAGTTCGCTTTCGATGAGATCTCGAGGCAAAGCTCCACAAGCGACATTGTGAAACGGCTTGTCTCGACGCTGTGAATGCAAGTGGATCAATTGCGCGAGTGTTGTTTTGCCTGATCCGGTCTCGCCGACCAGTAACAGTGTCACGTTCCGCGATGCCACTCGAACAAGCTGTTCCAGCACTGGAAACAATTCCGGCGTGAATGTTTTCAGACTCAGCTCGCCAGCATCAATCGTGCAGGAGCGAGGAACCTTGCGTCCTGTTTGCGCCTGATGACGCTGCGAGAGGAACTCAAGCGACGAAGCAATCTGTGTCTCGTCGAACGGATACTCAATCACTTCCGTAGCGAGCATATCCAGTGCGGCTGCCAGTTGCTTGGGATAACCACCGTCACAGACGGGGATTACCTTGACGACGGCGTCGGGATGTTCCATCAGCTGATTCAGGAAATCGCCAGCAAGCTCTAAGTCCGCCGTGCTGCGGACGTCAACGAACGTCACGGGGGTATCACTGTTCAAGGCAAACTTACATGCGGCGTCCGCCGAGTTTAAGCTGCTGGGAGTGGTATCGAATGATGGGGAAATCGCCGTAGAGAATTGATTGAAGAACTGTTCGTCTTGTGAAACCAAAGCGAAGGGACGGGCCATCCTGTTGTTTCCTCATTGTTGAACGGAGTATCTCTCAAAAGCTGCTGCGGTCTGGTCATCGTTGCATCTGGCCGATGCGTAACATGAGCACGAATACTCTCAAGACTCTAACGATCTGCGAACTCTAACGATCTGCGAGATCGTGGTTGCTTGAAGTGATCACTGCGATAACAACGGTTTGCCTTTGCTAAGCATCCAATGTGCCAATTCGGAGAGATTCGATGCTCATGGCCGTAAGATGGGGTATATGCAATAAATAGTCAACGGAACTGACTCCAATGGTTAGCGCTTGCTTCTGAACGTGCTGGTACGCGCTGCCTTTGGTTTGCCATTCGCCTCTTAACGGCGACCCGCAAAACCTTGAAGCGGCTTGCGCTTCATCAACCACAGTGGCTGCGTATGCGTTGCAGATCAGCACAGTCGCGTTGCAGAATGAGTAGAGTTCTGCGAACGGCCTGATATGCGCAGGCGATTACTTCGGCTCCCAGCGCTGGCGACTGCACCTATTGAATGGGAGCTGTCGCCCTGGCTGACGATACAGATGTGTCGAGACTGGACTGCGCACGGAAGGACGCGTGAGTCATCTCCACGGCAGCATGAGCAGGCGTCTTGAGGATCGGCTCGTGTGATGCGTGAACAACATCGACGTTTGCTGAGGGCGGCGCCACAGTCTTCGCCGCAGTGAGCGTTTGTTGGTCAGATCTCCGTTCAGCCTGTTGTTCCAGTTCTGCGATCTGGACCAGAGCGTAAGCGGCGGGCTCCAACTGGTTGTCGAGACTCAGGGCGCGACTGAAGCAGGCCGCCGCCTTTCCGCCCTCGCCGCGGTTTGCATGAACGTAACCGAGGTTCAACCAGCCAGCTGCTTCTCCATTAACCTGACGGAACAGTGCCAGACTTTCCTCCGTTCGTCCGGCGTGTCCAAGTACGATCGCAAGGTTGTTCATGATTCGCGGATCGTTGGAGCTTTCCTTTGAGGCGCGACGCAGAACTGCTTCGGCGTCGTCAAGTTTTCCCTGCAGAAATAGAGAGTACCCCCAGTCGGCGAGCACTTCGGCGTTGTGTGGATCAAGTTCCAGCGAACGTTTGAAATTGATCGTGGCCGCCTCATAGTCGCCATTCCGACTGGCGATGATTCCAAGGCGGTGCGGCATGACCGGGTTCTCGGCAGCATCTTTCTGAAGCTGTGTGAATTTTTCCTCAGCTTCTCGGAGATTTCCCTGCTGCTCCATCACCCGGGCGATGCTTGCTCTCGTATTCAGGTCCTGATCCTGATTCCCGAAGAACGGCATGCTGGACGCGATCGAGCCAGCTCGATTGGCTGCCTGTTGACATCCGGATGCGATGAGAGAGCTGAGAACTGCAAGGACCAGACAACACACCGAAGTTTTCATAGAGGTCACCATTCCGTGGCTTCATCAGTTTCGGTCTCAGCTCCGTCCCTGGAGCTGAGACATTTCTATCCACTTCCGCAACTGCTTCTGCTGACGTATTTCACTGTGACCGCATACGTGACGCGTTCCATAGATCGGGTCAGCAGCCCTCCCCTAGAAGCCGCCACCGCCACCGAAGCCGCCCCCGCCACCGCCACCGCCACCGAAGCCGCCCCCGCCACCTTGGTTACCGGCTCCATTGATACCACGATGGTAGGCACTCTCTGCTTCGAACTGCTCGAATCCAGGCGTCAGCGCGGGCCCGACCAGCACTCTTTCGTCGACGTAGTGTCCGCCGAGAGCGGTCAGTGTGTGGACAATCAGTTCACGTCGCCGTTTATCAAGTTCCTCGTCGTTATGAACAGGAAACCCATGCGTATCGCTTTCACGGCGGCTCATCGAGCTGATTTCGATGATTACCGGAAACGGTGTTTCGCACATGCGGGCTGCAATCTGCCGCACATGTGATTCGCCGGCGGCGTTCAGCCTGGACGTGTTTCCGTCGAATTCGTGTTCGTGAATCACGAAGTCCGACGCTTCCGCGTTGGTTTCCTGGATCTTCCAGATGTTGTCGCTGATCGCTCCCAGAGGAGCAGGCTCAATTGGCTGCAGGTAAGCACATTTGTCTTTACAGCAGCCGACAGATATCAGGGCCAGTAATCCAGTTGCGGCTGCTGACGTCAGACGTGCCCGGTTCGTAATCGGCATTGTCTGGTTCCTTGATTCAGGTGAAAGCCGGTAACGTCATTCTGCCTGTCAGAAATGACGATTGGCGTGGTGATTCAGGACGAGGTGATTCCGTGATTGATCCGGATGAGTGTGCTTTACGTGTCGACCGAAATCGTTCTGTCGTTTCAGACAGGGCGAACGATCCCCGCACCGGGTTTGGTCAGTTGGAAAAGCCGTGTTGGCCCTGCATGTAGAACTGCTGTGAACGTTTGAGTGTTTCGAACTCGTCCTTGCAGCGGCAATAACGATCTCTGAACAGTGGCCACACCGTGCTGCGATGCTGAAATCCTGGTCGACCTTCAATGTCGCCATAGATGAAGAAGTCCACGTCGTCAGGCTCAGTTACTTCCATGCCGGGCAGGATGCACGGCACGTCACCTGGTTCCATCGGGTGGACAAGTTCCGGAGTCACCAGAATCAGCAACTCTGTTTCATCGCGACTGACGGACTTGGACTCGAAGAGAGGTCGCAGCAGTTTGGTTTCTCCAAGAAACGGAATCCGAGTTGACTCCGAAGCCTGCTGGTCCTGTAACAGTCCGGCCAGTGCCAATACCTGACCTTCTCGCATTTCAACGGTCGTATTCACCGAGCGTGTGTCGAGTCCGAAAACACCATTGACGGCGTTGTTGCGATTGAGGGTACTGAATGTTGGGGAGACGCTGAGCCGGATTCTGTCATGGTCAAGCACCAGAGGGCTGAAGCTCAGCTGCGTGCCGAATCCCTTGAACGATGTCGACGCCGCCTGAGCACCGCCCACACCAACAACGGTCGGAACTGCAAACTGTCCACCTGAAATAAAGTTCGCCGTCTGGCCGCTCAGGACGACGAGGTTCGGTTCCGCCAGAATCTTCGCGCTGCCGTTCCCGGTCAGAGCCGTCAGGGCGATGGAGAAGGAATCGTCGTCGAACATTCCGGTTGCCAGAATGTTTCCACCTCCCGCCAGGGCGGAATTGACCATCAGGTCGCCAATATCCAGGTTGAAGTCAGTGCCAAGTCTCCGCACAGCGGAACGTTTCAGTTCGGCGATGCGAACTTTCAGCATCACTTGCTTTTCGCCCGGCACTTTCAACAGGCTGATGACTTCTGCCGCTGGAAGAGTGCCCGCATCGGGAAACGGCTCCGCTGCTGTTCCCTGAGATGCCGAGCCCTGGCCTCCGAATGGCCCCGAAGCGGGAGTCGAGTTCTTCCTGAGCAGCGACATGATCTGAGCCGATTCCTGCTCGTCGCGAGCCTGTCCTCGAACGATCAACTTGTCGGCGATCGGAATCAACTGGATCCGACTGTTCGGAAACATCTCGTTGATCATCAACTGAAGTTCGCCGTATTCCAGTCGGCGGCGATCGTCAACTCCATCATCCTTCTGGACGTTGACGACCATGCTGAGGTGACGCGGGTTGTCCTCGTCGCCCAGCCAGAAGGTGACGGTGGTGCTGCCAGTCTCCTTGCCGATGATTTCAATTTCCCGCGTACCGAATGCAACGATCTCGATGATCGAAGGGTCGGCGATTGCCGCGCGAAAGATTGGTTGTTTCATACGCAGGATTTTGGAACGCCGATAAGCGACATCCATTTCAATTTCCTGCTGGATGATCTCGTCAACCAGGTCGGCCACTTTTGACTCCAGCGGTGATGCCGGTGCGGCCGCCGCCGCAGCTGCTGGAGGCAAATTAAGTACGGGCGCGTCCTGAGCGGAAGTCAGCCCGCTGCCGGGGGCAAGCAGTCCGACGGCCAGAATCCCCTGCAGCCACTTCGTGCCGATCGGCCTGCATCTGAAAAGGCGAGAAAGCATCTTGGTTCTCCGTCCGTGAAATAAGACTCAAGTTCCGCCTGAGTCTTTCCAGTTTCCGTTTCTCAATGTCGAAATCGAATGTTTCTGCCCGCTGATACTGAACGTTGTCGCTGCTCGTTGCGGATAAGTTGCCGATGGTCAGAGCGTCGGAAGCTGCGAATTACCAGAAGTGAACAGGTTGCCTGATCGGCAAAGTTTCGCACGGCAAGCGATCAGCAGCTGGAACGTGCAGCAAGCGTGGCGAGCGAGAAATGCGACGAAACCAACGACATCAGTTTCGCGATGTGATCTTCCGCAGCCGCGTGTGCCCGATCCTGCATGGATTATCGGGTAGACCGGTAATGCGGGTTCATTGAGATAGTGCGGTTTCACCACTGATACGCCCTGTGAGGGACGCTTGTTTCAGTTGGGAAAAACGGAGTGTTTCCGGTGACTGTTCGGGTTAGGTCAAGCAGGGAAGACGATCCACCCTTGACCGACCTCAATCACGGGCAGGTGAAGGTCTGGATCCGTACCAGCTCTGGCGGGCCGTTCGTACACAGGAAGCGGGCGTACGAGCACGAGGTCACGCTGAATGGGCCGACAGACACGCCGAAAACTGAGCTGCAGACGCTGTTGACCTGGATCGTTGCGAATGTTCTGACTCCGAATGCGTCGCCACCGGTGAGGTTGCCGACGATGTTCAGTTCGGAACGGTCCGCACTGATGCGTGTCAGAATTCCGGAAAATGTCTGACCGCTGACAACGACGCGGACCGTTGCTCCGGTCGAAGTAAAGGGATCGTTCCCGCCTGCGCCGCCAGCGTTCGTACCAAAGTCGCCCCCGAAATCCTGTGCGGTTGTTCCACCACCGCCGGGGTTCCCGCCAACTTCGTCAGTGTCAGTGCCGAAAAAGAACTCGTTGGTTGCTGGAACGCCCGGTGAGATGTTCGGTGTGAAGTCGACTCGTGCAGACGTGAACTGGTCGGTCCCGTTTCCGCCACTGAATATGAACGAGGGCGCCGTTCCTGAGGCGTTGACTCCAATGAGCGATGGCTTCGTATTGGGATTGCCAATGCTCCGATTGTTATCGTTTGGCCCGATTGCTCTGAGGTCGAAAAACCCATCGTCAGCGACCGGAATACCAGCTCCTCCTCCCGAAGTTGGAGTCACCTGCATTGTCGACAGGTCGAACTCGACACTTTGGAGAACCGCACCGGCTCCCAGTGTCTGAGTGAACGACTCGATGCGGAATGATGTTTCCGCATCACCACTTAGTGATGTCGGATCTGCAAAGGTGTCTCCTGACGGGTTCGTTTCGACGGCGATCGTGAGATTCACCGTTCCGGTGACACAGCTTGCTGTCCCGTTGCAGTCGAACGTCAGCGCTCCCGGAGTTCCGGTAATTGCTCCCAGCAGAATGTCTCCGGTGTTGACGTCGTTGCCGTTGGTGCCGCCGCCCGCGTTCAGGCCCAGCACGACAGAGCTGCCGGTGATCGTGTTGAGGCCTGCAGTTGTTTGTCCCTCCACCCGTGCGGCCAGGGTCGAACCACCCTCTCCCCACGTCTTCACAGCAGACAGAGCAGAAGCATCAAGCGCGTTGCGCAGCTCGACTCGAGCCATCCAGAGGTTCGCAACTTCCAGGACAAGGCACAGCAGGCATGCCAGGGCAGGCACCGACGCGATGATCCAGACCGTCGCAATTCCTCGCCGCCGATTGGCAGTTGGATGCGTAACGCGCTCAGACTTCGCTGCACAACTTCTCAAAGTAGAACTCCCGAAACGGCATTCGCTCCGTATTACTTCCAACTCAAGTGAACGAGATCAGGCCGCAATCCGCTACACGCCGCTAAGGCGGCAGACGATTTATCCGCACAGAAAGAATCCTGGTTCCCGTACCTCCACACGTATCGGTCACGGCCAGAGTTACCGTGCGAGTGTCGATGGCGAACGCACCACCGGTTGTGCCGGGAACTGTGAACGAAGCGGTAAACGTCGTTCCGGTTGTCGCACCGACCGAGGCGGCCGTGGTCGACCAAGCGAAGGCCAGGCTGCCAAATGCATCTTCGACATCTGTCGAATTGTTCGCGTCGAAATTGAGAGTGAACGTCGCGTTCGTAGCTGTCGCGTTAGGCGCGTTGATAATTAACGTCGTCGTCGGAGGAGACAGCTGAGCGGCCGAGGTGATATCGGGAGTCGCCGTAAATCCACCCGGCAATCCCTGCACGGGGATGCCGATAACGGCGGTCGGGACTGAATTGTTCGGCTCATAGCGGAACAGTGTGGAATGTTCGATCGAGTACCCCGCAATGGAGAATCCAAGGCTGGAGAGAAACTCGGGAACGTTTCCAGTCAGAGGAACACAGACGGTCACTCTCACATATTCGCTGATTCCCGCTGGCGGCGGCCCTGCAGGCAACGCGGTTGCTGGAGCACCGCAGTTGCAGCCGGAGCCGTCCGTGTCCGTTTGGGTCGGATTCGCAAGACAGGCATTGTGTTCGAGAATGACGGTGCAAGCTCCGGTCGTGATTTCGGATGTTGAGAGGTAACGATTCACGGCGGTCCGCAATCGACTCCCTCCAGACGACAGATTAAGGTCATCGAGACCTGTTCGAGCTTCTTCGGATGCCAGCTTTGCTCCAAAGCGACTGGCGTAAGCGACCTTCTGGTTGACCGCGAAGATCAATCCGAACTCGATCACGGCGGCCAGGAAGATCAGCAGGATTGGGAGCGTCAACAACAACTCGACGGTAATCACCGCGGATCGGCGGCAACGAAGATTCCTGGCAGTCAGTGGGCGATCAATGGTCCGCTGGTATTCGCTCTGCGCAAACATCCTGCCGCGTCGCAAATGCTCGGGCCGAGAGGTATTCGCAATTTGTTGTGATCGAGCTGTATTTGGCCACATTGCCATCGTACGTGAAATCTTTCGTTCGTTCGCGGCGAGGTGTGGTGTCGCAACGCTTCCGCAGTCGTACCTGCATCGTCACAAAGCGAAATCCATGCCACGCCCCTCGTGTCTGAAGTCAGGACGTCCAGCGAGCGCTCACCAGGAACATGTCTGAATCGTGGTTCTGAGCTCCTTGGCGACATGTTGCCGAGACGTTCACCTGCATTGCTCGATCGGTTGCTAACAGTCGTGGGAAGTAATCTTGCATGCGGCTCGTGGATCGTCATTTACGCCTCAGTGCCTGGCAATCGATCCCCGTTTTACTTTCAGTGATAACGCCGGGTGCCTGTTGTTAACGGGTGGATGCGCTCGCTTCGTTGGTGTCGTCTTTCGTTACTTCGCAGGAGTAACGAGCGCAGGGCTCAGACTGTGCCAGCAAGAGTTGGTACACGTTTTGCCTTTGACCTGCTGAAGCCCTTCAAGCAGACGGTTCGGCTGTAACTGACAATCGTCCGACCGTTTCAGATCGAATGCATTTCTCGTGCTCTCGGAAGTAGAAGACTCCAGGATTTCATAATGACGGTCGGCTCAGGCATCCCCGCTGAAATCAGTTCGACGGCTCAATTGCCTGTCGAGTCAGCGAGCATTCTGCGCGAACGCCGCATTCACATAGCCGCGATCTGGATTGCCTGTGTGGCCTTTGTTTGTGGGCTCACCATTGCCGACCCGGACCTTTGGGGTCACACGCTGTACGGTGTACGAGCCAACGAGCAGGGGACATTCGCGGAAACTTATGACCCGTTTTCCTACACCGCGCCGGGCGGGGTCTGGGTGAACCACGAATGGATGAGTGAGTCTCAATTTGGCTGGCTGTGGCAACGCCTCGGCAATGTCGGGTTGGTTGCCTGGCGAAATGCGTGGTGTCTGGTGGTATTCGCCGTCGCGTTTCTCGCGTTGAAACGGGCCAGCGCTTCGCTTCCTGCAGCGCTACTTCTGCTCGTCCTGAATGCGGAAGTCCTGTCGGACTTCATGGTGTTCGTAAGGCCTCAGATGGCGACGTTCGGTCTGTTCGCTCTGTTCCTGCTGCTGCTGAAGCGGTTCCGGGACGAGCAGCGAGTCAGTCTGCTGCTGCCAATGCCTGTCCTGATGGTTTTCTGGGTGAACCACCACGGTGGTTTTCTGGCAGGTATCGGAGTCTTCGGGATCACCGTCGCAGCAATGAGCGTACGGTGCCTTCGCTCAAGTACCGGGTGGTCATCAACGTTCAGCGCGGCGGCAGTTCTTGGTCTGACGATTCTGGCGACTTTCGTGAACCCCTACGGCGTCGGTCTGCACGAAATGTTGTGGGACCACTTGTGGACGCCACAATTCGTTCGTGAATGGCAGCCACTCTGGAGTGTGAATCAGTCGCCGGTTTATTACGTGCCTTTTCTGGTAACGGCAATCGCTCTGTGTGGCAGTCGACGCTGGACGATCTTCGACGCACTCGTTCTCGCTGTTGTTGCCTGGGAGGCCATCAGTCATGTTCGACACGTTGCACTCTTCTGTATCGCGACGATGGTTCTTCTGCCGGAACCGCTCAGCGATTCGCTGACCCGGCTGTTTCCGAACCTCGCTCGACAATGGTCAGGTGAGGCTCGCCGACCATTGAGAATTGCGGCCGTGGTCGCCGCCATTCTGTTTCTGACGATCGTCAACGTTCGCGGGAGTCTGAAGCTCTGGATACAGGGCATTACGCCCCTGTCGATCGCTGCTGAAACTCGAAGCGATGTACCTGGCATTCCACTCGGCGCGATCTCGTTCATTGCTCGTCACGACCTGTCGGGAAATCTACTGACTGATTACGGCTGGGGTCAGTACGTGATCTGGCATCTGCATTCGCGAGTCCGAGTTGCCTTTGACGGTCGCTATCGCACCGTTTATCCGGCAGACGTTGAACGGAAGTTTCTTGAATTCCAGACACTGAAGTTCAACGAGACGCAGATGCTCAACGGAGTCGCGACAACGCCGATGCTTGATGAGTTTGGCACGGACATCGTTCTGCTGCCCAACGATCGAGGTCCGGTAGCCTACATGAATCAGCGGCCCGACTGGCGACTGGTTTATCGAGACGGACAGGCGTCAATCTTTGTGCGAAATGACTTGCAACACGAAGGCCTGATTGCCAGATGTGAATCCCAACCCGACCACGAACTGACGCTGCCCACGTGGATCGAGTTTCCAGCGGCTCCGCTTCGTCAGGCCAACAATTTTGAGCGGACGCAGCGGACCGTCTTTGCAGGGCAGTCTTTGAATCCCGATTCGTCGATTGCAGAGTCGGGAAAGCATCATTCCACAGAGCCTCGAACCATCGCGGCTTTCAGCGACAACGAGTCATAGCTCAAGGAGCCATCAACATGATGAAACAATTTGTGCGAGTTCGATCTGACCGTCAGCGACGCCGACGAGGAACGATCTTTGTGGAGTACATCCTCCTGATCACGCTCGTCGGGATCGGGGCGATCGTTGGCCTGGCGTGCGTTCGCTCGGCACTGATTAACGAATTGCTGGACCTGGCCAACGCCATTAACGCGATCAACGCTTAATCCGCATGATTCTCGATGGATAAGTGTGGAGGGGGGAACGGTTCTGATGCTGCGTCATCGTCGTCTCAGGTCAGTCACTGCAGGCTCGACTTACCGGCTGCCTCATCAGCTGGGCAGATCGCGGCGCGCCGTAATCCTGGTCGAGTTTCTGCTGGTGTTTCCGATTCTGTTTATCACGACGCTGGCGACCTTTCAGTTCGGCATTGTGGCGATCGTCAATCAGGCGGTCGTCGCCGCGGCTACTGAAGGTGCTCGCGAAGCAGCGAAGATCGGGGCGACCACCAATGAAATCGCTACGGTCATCGACGACATTCTCTCCGTGCATCAGATCACGTTTGACCCCACAGCGACGAACGCGACCGACGACGCCCGGGTCGTCATCGAATACGGAGCTCCGATTTCGACAACGGTCGAGCGAGGCAACACGACGCTCAACTGCACTGCCGTCGGACCCGCTGTTGGAACCGACGAGGTAAAAGTCACCGTTTGTGTCAGCGTCACCAATGCCGCTGGTTCTCAGCCAGTACCGGACTGGCTCTCGACATTCGGGTTCACTCTGGCCGGTAAGACATTCGAAATCAGTTCCCTGGCGAACGTCGAGTAATTCGGAAACGACTCATGGCAGAACTCACACAGGCCTTTGTGATCTGGCTCCTCGGTTTCGGGACCGTCTCGATCGGAGCCCTGGTCGCGCTGCACGTGGTCCTCAGGAAGCTTCGGTCTTCGAGCCGGACGGTAACCTCGATTGGAGGTCAGCAACCTTCGACCGGTCGGACGAGGCTTTCCTTATTTCGGCGGCTCATGATCACAGGCATGGTCGGAGGGTTCTACGTTGTGGTGCTCGGGCCGCTTGCCGGAAGCGTCCTGACCTATCTCAACGAGTCATCACCGGCGGCTGTGACTACGCACCACGAAGCCGGAAACGGTCTTCACCCTCAATTGGCGACGGCCACTCTGGAGCTGGACAGGTTCGGTCGTCCTCGTCTTATTCCGGTGCCCGATCCCATTTCCGTGCGATGATCCTGAAACACTGATCGCACGGCAGGGTACAGGTCTTATCAGTGCGTCCACTTCGACTTCTGCCGCAGGATTTGCGACATGTATCACCTCGAAACATCCACCCTCGTACTGGTCATTGCCGTCGGAACGTACACGCTGGTTGCTGCTGCGTGGGACATTCGCTTTCGTCGCATTCCCAACTGGCTGAACGTGACCGCGCTGCTGCTCGGGCTGGTGTATCAGTGCGGATTTCATGGTTGGGCCGGTCTGGGGATGGCGGGCGGAGGGTTCGCGATTGGATTCGGAACGTTGTTCGCGCTGTGGTTGACGGGTGGTGGAGGTGCCGGCGACGTCAAGTTGCTGGGAGCACTCGGCGCGTGGCTGGGCTTTCAAAGTACTCTCTACGTCATCGTCATCACGACTCTTCTGGTAGGACTTCTGCAGCTTGGCAGAATTGTCGTTGGACTCGTCAAGCACGGTTACAGCAGGACGAGACGACGATTATCGAGCAAACTCGCTGACGGAACTCGAAAGCAGAACATCAAGCGCACGGTCCCCTTCGCCGTGCCGGTTGCACTTGCCACCTGGCTCGTCGGAGCATTGTCGATACTTCAGTCCATAGCCGCAGCATCGGCACAAGCATCGACCTTGAACTAAGTGTCAGATCGTCGTCTTTCGCGGAGCGAAAGGCGACACTTGATTATCGAACGGTTCAAGGCCATTGACTCCGTAACAAATACACGTCGGTGGTCAGTGAATCGGGGTCATCTCATTGCCGTAATCCGTCGGTCAACTATGGGGCGACATGACCGGTGACTCACGAAAACCACACGGGGCTCGTCTGATGGCGATTGAACGTGAGAAGAACATGGATCGATTTGATGGCGATTGAGTTCCGCTCGTCCAAAATGGCCATTCAAAGTGGCCAACAAGCTCGCTCTGGCGTCCCGTTGGTGGTACTGCTCAGTGTCGTAGTTGTAGTCCTCGGACTGACGATGCCGAGATTCATCTACGTTGGAGATGCTGTCTCCATTCGCATGACGACAATCCGTTTGCTTTCGGCCGGCGAGATCAGCGTTCCCGCTGAGGTCGCACGGGCGTTTGGTGAACGTGGCCAGTATTTTTTCGAGCATCCACGAACGCGTTGCTGGTATTCCAAGTATGGAGTTCTAAACACCTTCCTGTTCGCGCCGCCACTACTTGTCGAACAAATGTGTGTCGGAGATCTGAAATACTTTGCCGACATGACGGAAGAGGAACAGCTGTTTCGCTGTCTGCTGCTAAACGTTTGGAACATTGCCGTCGCAATTGTCTTTTGTACGTGCCTTTACCGAACTGCGAGATTGTTCTCGGCTCGCCCCAATGCTGCGGCGCAGTTTGTTCTTCTCGTCATGTTCGGAACCTTCTTGTGGCATTACGTCCGAGCACAAACAGTCGAGCTGTTTCAGATAACATTGTTTACCGCCGCATTTTTCCATTTGTTAAAGGCAGAGCGCTGTGGATTCACTGATTCTGGTCGGCGGGATTCCGTTGCAGCGCTGTTATTTGTCGGGTTGCTGGCCCTGAGCAAGCTGATCTATGCCGTGACTTTACCCTTCTTCATTAGCTCGATGATCATTGGAGTTCTCATCCGACATGGCCCGGCCACACTGGCAGATCGGGCTGTCGTTGTGTATCGGGAGCTGCGTATCGAGCTGGGTACGGCTTTGTCATGCCTTGGAGTGCTCGGTTTCGCCAACTGGTATCGTTTTGGTGCGCCTTGGGTGACGGGGTATCAACAGTTTGCTCGGGAAAGCACACTATTCACGGTCGGTGTCGAAGGGTTTGTTGGTTATCTGGTTGATCCACAAAAAAGTGTGTTCCTGTATTTTCCCATATTGCTACTGGCGATGAGTTGCATTAGGCGGATCCGTGCTGAGCATCGACTCAGCTATGGAACAGCGTGGGCATGCTTCATCGCGTGCTATGTGGTTAACGCTTCGTTCGTCAACTGGCGTGGTGACTGGTGCTATGGTCCGCGGTACCTGATATTCGCTCTGCCCGTCCTCAGTCTACCCATTGCCCTGGAAGTGTCAGACGGGATTGGTAAAAAGCGAGCCCGGACGATCGGCCTGGCGATGTTGCTCGTGTTTTCGATGGCAACAATTAACAACCCGTTTTCGATTCACGGTGCTGGCTTCTTTTCGGCCTTTCGGGCTGAGGAAGCATTTACACAGCTCAACGATCCAGAGATTGCTGACTATTTTAAGCAGCCTCATTGGGTCATTAATCGTGAGCTGCGACGATATCTCATGAAAAACGGCTCGTTTAAGCCACGCGATCTTGCGCTCAGTCGACAGCCGGAGTGGGATGCCCCTCAATTGGATCGCTTACTTGTCAGCGTTCCTTATGGGAACTTCTACTGGCTGTACGCAGTTCATTGATGCAGGGATTCGCCGACAGGGCAATGGTGTGTGAGACTGGGCCACCCAGCGTGGTTTAGCCATTCGCCTTGATGAGTATCCGTAAGACTCTCTTCATCTTCCTGGAGATCCTGATTCAGCGATTGGCGGGCCCCAGTTCGGTGACGGTGATTTCGGAGAATGTTGCCGGGCCTCCTTTGGTGGCCAGTCGGATTTCCGGGAGTTCACCATTGAGGCGCCGAGGCAGCGCGGCAAGCGGGCGCTCGTTGATGGAAACGAACCAGCCGCCGGGTTGTCGCTCGATGATGGCCGCTGTTTCGACGGTCGGGGATGGCGTGCTGTTGCCGAGTGGTATGAAGTCGCCTCGGTCTGAAGCTCGTTCGCCAACGGCGATTCCGTCTTCCGCGAGGCGGAGCACATATCTCGGGCCGTTGCGTTGTCTGTCCAGCGCGAAGCCGAATTGAACCTCAGCGGATTCTGCCGCCGCTCGATCCAGGAAGACGATCAGTCGGTAAAGTTCGATCGGTTTCGGCTCGCCGTCAACTTCCTTGAAGAGCGGTCGCACGAGCAGCCCGTCGGTACCATCCAGAGTGGCCGTGCGGGGCGGGATGATCCAGTTTCCGCTGCGCTGCTGCCAGCCGGCGATGTTGAGGCCGTTAAACAATCGCAGCGACGGTCCCAGATCCTGCATGGCGGCCCGCACTGGAACAACGGGAGCCGGGTCACTGCTCGGTCGCGTGAACCAGAACGCCGCGATAGCCGCCGTCAAAAGCACCGTCCCGCTGGCGATCAGCAGATGTCGACGACCTGAACGAGATGCGACCTCGTCGTTGTTCGCGGGCGTGACCGCTGACTCGGTAGTTGAATCGGAATTAGACACACCAGTGTCTGCGTGCGTTTGAGCGTTAGTTTGTCGTGGTGCGGCGAGTATTGCGGTAGGGGCATTCGACGCCGCGGAGCCCGGGGCGGCGAACAGGTCGGGGCTGAGTTCGTCGATCAGCGAGATCAATTCCGGGTAACTGTCCGGTCGGTCGTCGGGTGACAGTGCCAGCATGCGGTCGACCAGTTGGTACGTGGCCGGCGACAGGTTCGGGCGACATTCTTCGAGCGGCGTCAAGCGACCGCTCAGTTTTCCGGTCATGATCTGCGTGAGATTCAAACCGTCGAATGGCGGCTTTCCGGCCAGCATCTGATACACCGTGGCGCCGAGCGAATAAACATCCGCGCGCAGATCGACGTCACTGTCCTGGAACTGCTCGGGAGCCATGTAATGAGGGCTGCCAACGGTTGTGTTATCGGAAGTCAGCCGCGTCCCGGAATCCTCGTTGCCGGTCAGGATTGCTAACCCGAAGTCCGCGATCTTGACCATCGGCATGTCGGCCGGAAACGGGATGCCTTCCGGCGGGCTGACGAGCAACAGGTTGCCGGGCTTGATGTCTCGATGCACGACTCTGTGATTCGCGGCGTGCGACAGGCCGGCTGCGGTCTGTCGGGCGATGCCCCAGGCCAGACGCTCGTCCAGCGGCCCGGTTCGTTTCACCAGGTCGGCGAGTTCTTCTCCCTCGACCAGCTCCATCGCGAAATAGACACGGCCATCGTGCCGGCCAAAGTCGTACCCGCCGACGATGTTCGGATGCCGCAATTGAGCGACCGTTCGCGCTTCCTGTTCGAAGCGACTGAGCGCCGATGCAGAACCCATGCGATTGACGAGAACCGTCTTCAGCGCCACCGTTCTGCCGAGGTTCAACTGCCGGGCCTCGTAGACGACGCCCATACCGCCTTTACCGAGGACGCTGAGGATCTCGTAACCTGGCACTGACTCCAGCGGCTGCAGCAGCG
>JAQBWV010000358.1 GCA_027624335.1 Planctomycetota bacterium | reverse complement strand
CCAGGAAACTGTATTCGCGAATGAAATGGGATTGTTACCAGCGTTGCCCTGTCGCGGTGGTTCGGTGCCAAGCACCACCGATGGCAAATTTGTATGGACGCCGACTTTCTTCGCCATCATCTGGTCGAGCGACTGAGCGTGCTGTTTTCCATTCATCGCGACGCCAGTCAGGAACGAACCAGTCATCTGTACGTGCCCGTTGGTGCCAACGTTGTCGAGATGAGAAATAACGAGCAGGTCATCCTTCACCGGTGCCAGCGGTTCCAGGATCGTTGATAGCGTGAACTCGCTGCCTTCTCCGGTCACGTCCCAGGCTTTGGGATAAACACCGTTGGGCTGGAAGACGGCGAGAAACCGAAGCGGCGGTCCCGCTACTTCACCAGCCCGCGCGGTCTGACTCATGACGTCCAGATGCGGAAGAGCGAGACTGGCCCCCAGACCTTTGAGAGCTGTTCGGCGGGAAATGTTCCAACGGTTCGACATGGGGTGAGTCTCCGACTTTGAATTTCGGCTGGGCCGCGAAGGTGGAAGTTGAGGCAGGTCAGTGGTTTGCGAGAGTTCTCAAATTACAAAATCGACATTCCAAAGGCCACACTGTTGAACTTTCGCAGCAAATTCACAGCTGGTAACCAGGGAAGGACTCGGTTCTTTACGTCCTGCCTGATCTCGTATCAAAATGTGTCGTCGTATAAGCGGCTCCGCCGACCGTAAGCCTAATAGATAAGTATGTAGAGCGAACGTTGTGCAACTGTCAGGGTGAGACACACGCTGTACCAGACGATCGGCGATTTTCGAGCGTCACGCGAACAGCTAACCATCAGCAGTGCGACCGCAAGTAAGCCAATGACGGGAACAACGACCAGTTGAATGGCTACGCGTTGAATAACACATTCGTCAGGCGATGACGGAAGCGGAAATTGAATCCGGATCCCAATGATAAATGCTACAAGTGCGAAAGTTCCAACGGCGTACCAACGGATTAGGCCCCAAACAATGCTGTGCCGCTGTGTTTGACGATGCTGTCGTAGCAGCAACAAGCTTGTCATTGTGACTACAACAACGCTCACCAGATCTGCAAATTTAATCCGGATTGTCCAGTAATCTGGTAGAAACTGGGCGGCTCCCAGTCCGACCACCAAGTAAACGGGGGCCCAGCGTATCGTGAATCGGAGCTTTGGTTTCCAGCTTCCACCTTCCGGTTCGATTGTCTGAGTCATAACGATTTTCGCCTCTGAAAACCCTGCCGGCTAATCTGCAGCGACTGATTCTGACGGCAAACGTCCCGTCTGATACTGGAACGGGTAGCTGAAAACGATCTGGTTCAACATCTCCCGGCTGCTGTAGTCCTTTGCTTCGACCGCTTCCACGATCTTCTCCACGGCTGGCTCATCAAAGTACTGAAGCTCGCGACCGAGGGCGAAGCTCAGCAGTCGTCGAGTCAGGTTGCGAGTGAATTCGGTTTTCCGTTCGGCGACCAGGTAGGCCTTCAATTCGACGGGGCCATCGAAGGTGATACCGCCGGGCAGTTCGCCTTTGGCGTCGATCGGTTTTCCGGCGTGCTTCGTGCGGAAGCGTCCGATGGCATCAAAGTTTCCGAGGCCGAATCCGATCGGGTCGATTTTGTCGTGACACGCGGCGCAAGTCGGATTGCGGCGATGGAGTGCCAGCTCCTCCCGCAATGTGCGAGCTTCTCCGGCATCGCCTGGCAGTTCACCGGCGTCCGCAGGAGGCTCCGGCAGAGTTCTTCCCAGTAGAGTTTCCAGAACCCATTTCCCGCGAACGACCGGGCTGGTGCGAGTCGGACTTGAAGTCGCCGTCAGAATGCTGCCCATGCCGAGCAATCCGCCGCGGCTTCGATCCTGCAACGACACGCTAACGAACTCATCGCCGCTCACGCCTTGAATTCCGTAGTGTTGAGCCAGGTCCGAATTCAGCCAGGTCTCTTCGGAATCGAGTAGCTCAAGCAGGCTTCGGTTCTCCCGCAGCAGCGTCGCGAAGACCAGTGCCGTCTCCTGTTTCATCGCCGTTGCCAGTTCCGTTGTGAACTGCGGAAACTTCTTTTCATCGGGCATGACGCTCTCGCCGAGCGCCGCGAAGCCGAGCCACTGGCCGGTAAACGCACGCGCGAAGGCGGTTGATCGCTGATCGGTGAGCATCCGGTCGACCTGCAGAGTCAGCGTGTCCGCCTGCTGAAGTTTTCCCTGCGCTGCCAGTTCGAAAAGCTCATCATCAGGCATCGACATCCACAGGAAGTACGACAGCCGTGATGCCAGTTGATAATCGTCGAGCTGAAACTCGTCGTCGCCGGGGCCGAGTTCCAGTCGGTACAGAAACTGTGGCGAAACAAGCACTGCCGTCAAAGCGAGTCGTAACGATTCTTCGAAGCTGCTGCCTTCCTTGTTCGCCTTCTGGTAGAGCGACTCAAAACGTTCGACGTCTGACGGCTCAACCGGCCGTCGGAATGCGAGTCTCGCGAAGTTGGCGATAATTCTGTTCGCGGCTTCGGCTTCCGAAATTTCCTGGCCGGGTTCAACGATGAAGATTCGCGAGCCCGGTCGAACTGTCGACGGCACTGCGCCTGCAGACGAACTCAACTCTGCCGACGAACCGGTCGATGAAGGTACAACCGGGCCAGTGATGCGGACCCAGTCAATTGCCACACTGCCGGGTTTCTGACTCGGCTCGTTCTTCGGCATCGGTGGCTGTTGTTGCTTTGACTTCGTTCGGTAATGAGCGACGGAATCAGCGATCTGATTCAGCAGCCTTCTGTTGTCGGCGAGTCGCTCCGCATTTGCCGCGTCATACCGTTGGTCGAACTGTTCCCGCGTTTCGTTCAACGCTGCGGCGAGTGTGTCCTTCGCCTTGTCGTACGCGCGGACACGATCTTCGATGTACCCCGTAAATCGATCCAGCTGGCTGGGTTCTCCGTCCGGGCCGTGCAGACGCAGCCACTCGTAGGGACGCTGCAGACCGAGGGCTGTCTGATCAACCGTCTTTATAAAGGCGACAGTGTTTTTCGGTTCGTCGCCTTTTGCTGGGTATCGTGGATAGTTCTTCTGTGACTCAACATTGACGATCGAGCCTGCGTTATTGGGAATCTTCGTGTACTCACGAGGCTTGTCGGCTTCTTGTTGCGGAGTGACGGGTGTTGCCGGTTCGTCTGCAGCGGTGTTGTTTGACGAGCCCTGTTGTTTCAGTGTTTTCAGTGCCTGCTGAATCTGCTCAGGGCTGGGAATCTGAATGTTCCACGCCATCTGATGACTGCCGCGAGGGACAAACGTCGTGAGCGAATACTCGCCGGGCGTTGTGGATGGCACGACCAGATCGCCCTGCGTTACATCGTTGATTCTCAGTCGAGTACCCGTCGGTCCAGCGGTGCTGAGTGCTCGAACGCGGAACTCGTAGTACCCGTCGGCTGGAAAGTTGATGGACTCGTAAAGTGTCATCTGTCCGCGGTTGATGACGTAGCCGAGGAAGTCGTCTCCGAATGGTTTTGGAGTTTCTTTGGTCTCCGTCATGAACATGGCTTCGGACTCAAGCTGCCGCACCATAGGTTCATGCCGCAAAGCGATGAGACCGTCGATGGCCCGTTCGGCGGCTTCGAAATACTTGTCCAGCAGAGCCGGAGTAACGAACAGTGCGTCGCGGTCCGTGTTAAACCCGCTGATGCCTTCGCCGTCTTCCGAGAAGCGATCGCCCGCTCGCAGGTCGACTCCCAGAAGGTCGCGCAATGTATTGTTGTATTCGTCGCGAGTCAGACGCGGGATGGTGACATGACCGGGATTCCTGACTTTCGACCAGTCGATCTTCGTGATGTCTTCCAGCCAGTCGACGAGTTTCTGCCGCTCCGCTGTGGTTGGCAACGGATCTTCCGGCGGCATTTCATCCTCGCTGACAACCAGCAGAACTTTCCGCCATTCTGCGCGAGCTCTTTTGATCTGCTCGACAGTTTTGTATTCCGTGATGTCGAATTTGCCTTTGGGTTTCTCACCGCGATGACACTTCGAGCAATACTTCTGAAGCAGCGGAGCGATCTCCTGCTCAAACGACACTTCAGCGGCGAATCCAGGAATTGATCCGCAAAGTGTCACGGCAAGTAGAGCAGCAGCAGGGAAGTATCGCGACATGATGACGTGACCTGAGGCAGAACGAAATTCCAGAAACGGCAAAGGCGGGGCAGCTGACGTGAGAGTTCCGAGGCGGTCAGTCTACAGGGATGATGACGGCCTCGCGATCCGTTTTCCGGACACTGCTGCCCCCAATTTGCCCCCCTGAATCTGCAACGTCGTCTCCTGCATCTCACAAGCGCTGTCAGTTTGCGGGCAAAACCGGCCAGTGATTTGCGGTGAAATCCAGACCAAACAGCAAACTCGCCGTCGTCGATGCCACGGTCGGCATGGGCTGGCCAGGAGGATTGAACCCACCTTCCACCTGACGTCACGAATGTCACAGCGTCAGTAGTTCTGGAAGCAGTGAGCCAGAAAAAGCTTCATCAATCTCATCAGATTCCGTAGCAGATGGCGAGGAATCGAGTGGATGTGCAACCTGCACTTTGGCAGCTTCCGCGGTATCAGGTCTGTATTCAACCGGTGCCGGTCGCTCCTGAGGCCGCGTGCCTCCGATCAGTTCGTCCCGCTGCACCGTCCCTTGGAATGCGTTGTCGACAACATTTCCGTTCAGCACGTCGGTGCCAGTGCCGCCCGCCAGTGAATTCCTTCCGCCACCACCAACCAGGGTGTCTTCGCCATCAACTCCATCGAGCTGATCACAGCCGCTGCCTCCCTGAATTTCGTCGTCTCCGTCACCTCCCTGTACGGTATCGGCTCCGGAACCGCCGTGCAGGACGTCAGCTCCCTGGCCACCGTCCATCGTGTCCCGTCCACTGCCACCAAAGACACGATCGTCACCATCATTCCCTGCCAGGTCATCGTTTCCGGCAGATCCGAAGATGAAATCGTCACCGGCACCGCCCGACACCACATCACTGCCGCTGCTAGCCATGATGACGTCGTTGCCCGAGCCACCCTTGAGTGTGTCGTTTCCGCTACTGCCGACGATCGTTACCGGCCCGAGCGTGTAGACGCTGGCATCGATCAGACTGCCTCGTTCACTGGCGACAAGTTGAAGCCCCTCAATGGAAATAAGCACGTCTCCATCGGCTCCGGGAGCGACACTGTCAGTCAGAACGATATGGCTGCCAGACATTTCAGAGAGATCATAGCCCTCACCACCGTCGAGGGTGTCGTTGAAGCTCCCAGCCAGCAATGTGTCACGTCCGCCGAATCCGTGAATCGTGACGGGGAACGGAGCATCCTTTGCGTTGAGTCTGTTGTTTTGCTCGTTGCCCTCAAGAATTCCTCGCTCGAAACCGGCATGTGTGTCCGCACCTGTACCCGAGGCAGCAGTC
>JAQBWV010000054.1 GCA_027624335.1 Planctomycetota bacterium | reverse complement strand
GATGCTCTACGTCAGCGGGACCAGCAGCTTCAGCAAATGGAAGACTCGATCCGGACGAGTGCAGGTCCTGCAATAATTGCCGCAATTCAGGCATTAAGTTCCAATTAGCTTATTCTTCGCGCGGTTCGGAATGAAGTCTTGCCAGACAGTGTGATTCTGGGAGTTAACCCGGTCCGGTTGGGTGACAGAACGTTCCAGACGGCGTCGGGATAAAGCAACTTTCCTTCTGTAAATTCGGCCAGTCGGCATCTAGTTTTGGAATGTGAGATATTTCATTCCGGTTTCCCATTCGTCACTGAGTTCGACGAGAACGGCAGTGACGAGTCTGAGCAGGGAT
Organism: Planctomycetota bacterium; assembly: GCA_027624335.1. Lineage (GTDB taxonomy): Bacteria > Planctomycetota > Planctomycetia > Planctomycetales > Planctomycetaceae > JABMPE01. The sequence goes on along the minus strand of JAQBWV010000054.1, from coordinate 32,159 downwards.
GCTTCGTTGGGGAAGAGAGTGGCGACTCGGGTACGGCGTTTGAGTTCTCTGTTTTGTCTTTCGAGCATGTTGGTGGTCCGCATTCTTTTTCGGTGCTCAGCGGGGATTCCGAAGATCGCCAGTCCTTCGGGGATGTTGGCTTCGGCCCAGGCGGCCAGCTTGGGAGCGGTGTCTTTGTAGCGCTCGACAAAGCGGCAGAGTTCTTCGGTGGCGTCCTCGGCATTTCTAGCGATAAAGATGTTGCGGATATCATCGGCGACTTGTTTTCGCAGTTCGACTTTGGGCGTATGCTGCATCGCGTTCTGAGCCAGATGGAACTGGCAGCGTTGCCATGGGACACCCGCGAACGTGGCCTGGCGAGCGGCTTTGAGTCCTTCGTGAGCGTCGCTGACAATGAGCTTCACCCCGTGCAGGCCGCGTTGCTTGAGTGAGACGAGGAATTCCCGCCAGTGCACTTCGGCCTCGGACAGCGACACACTGACACCCAGCACGCTGCGATGTCCGCTGGGCTGGATACCAATGGCGATGAGCACCGCACAGTCCCGGACGCTTCCGGCGACTCGGACTTTCTCATAGCGAGCATCGACGATCAGGTATTCGACCTGGTCGAGCGGACGATTTCTCCAGGTCTCAAGTTCTTCATCGAGTAATTTTGCGGCTCGACTGACCTGCGTGCTGGAGACGTCGAGTCCGCACAGTTCGGCCGTGATCTTCGCGACTTTTCGCGTCGAGACACCTTGAACGTACATTTCGGCGATGGCCAGTTTGAGTGCTCTTTCACTGCGTTCACCGCGCTCCAGAGCGGATGGATAAAAATCACCATCCCGGGTTTGCGGCACTTTGAGTTCGAGCTTTCCCAGTCGCGAGTTGACCGTCTTCGCCTTGAAACCGTTGGCGTAGGAGCGTCGCTGCTCGGTGCGTTGATACGGCTCTGCGCCGATGTACTCAGTCCGTTCGATCTTCATGGCTTCGTTAAAGAGGATCTGCATCGCGTTCGCCATGCCTTCAAATCCGTTGTCCGCCAGCAACTGGACAGCGTCATGAAGGTCGGTAGATTGATTCTGGTGGGTCATGATCGAGTTTCCTTTTCGTAGTGTTGGAACTTTGAAAAGAAACCGATCTGGCCCGCTCTTTCAAGCGGCCGCCGATTCTTGCTTGTGTCGTTCCGTTCGCAGGCTCACAGAACGACACAAGCAAGAATCAAGCAATCAAAAGTACAGAACAAAAGTTACACCACCGGAATCCGAATCTTCCACATTCACAGCAGGAGCGATTTTTCACTAAGGAAACTACCCTCATCGTCGTGTGGAAAGAACATCTCGTTCCGTACCTTCGGGGCTGTGTCAACGATCTTGTAGCATCTTTTCCGGATGCCAACGTAACACTGGTTAATTCGTGGGCTTGGAAAAACTTGCGCAGCTACATCACGGTTGACCGAAAAAAAGGTTGGACGTTCCGAGACGACGAGTATTGGGATCCCACGTTACTTGAACTGAAACGAAAAACACTGGACGAAGCTGCGATTCAGGATTTTCTACACGACAGCAATCTTTTTTATGACAAGGCGTTAGACAGCTTCAAGAACGGAATTCCAAGGGCCTTGACGCCATCTCTGCAGGACCATCTTAAAACGCTTAGAGAGCGACTAAGACTGCCAATTCGCCTTGAACTTCCCTTCCGGTTTGCGAATCCACAATGCAACGTTGCAGGATTCGAAGAACTGGCTGACTCGCTCGTTGAAAGAATCCCAAATGAAGCACAATTGAAGCCATATCTTAATCAACGAGATGGTCGACTCGGAGTTTTCTCAGAGAGTCAGAAAGCTGAACTGAAGCAAATAGGAGGCACCATCAGGAAGTCATTGAGTGAGGCAATCAAACCTTTGACTCAATACACCGACATTCTGTTCGCCTTCTACCAGTCAAGTGTGGTTTTAGACTTACTTGAAGTCTGCCCCGACTTCGATCGAGAGCTTTATCATCTGGAACTGGAAGAACAGCGGAAAGAACGAAAGCTGTCGAGTGTTGACGTTTACTTACTGCTTTGGATTATTCACCTAATCACGGCAGGTAGCCGGTCGAAGGATCGAGCAGCTCCACTTCCGCTGTATTCGCATGTCGTGATCGACGAAGCGCAGTATTACGAACCAATTCTTTTGAGACTTTTCACAGACCTGGTTAAACACGAGGATCGAGAAGGAGTGGTGACGATCGTTGGCGACCTTGAACAGCGCATAAGTTCGAAAGGTGGCGTTATGTCGTGGGCGGAATTAGGCCTCGAACTCGATGAATCTCAGATCGCGAGACTCGTGACAAACTATCGCTGGACTGTTGAAGTCTTTGAGTTTCTTTCCATCACCCATAAAGCACTTGGAATTTCGGAATCACTGAATCGGCCATTCAAATGGCGTGTCGCCGACGGGCGCCAACCAGAGATCGACTTCATTTCCAATGATAACAGTGAGGTCGAATTAATCTGCGACCGTATCAATGAGATTCGCGATGATCCGAAAGCTCAAAACTGGACCGTCGTGGTGGTTGTCGCGTACGGTGATTCGAATAAGGTTCAGAGGGAAATCAAGGACGGTCTTGACGGCTTTGGAATTCCCGCGAAATGTGCGACTGGCGATGAAGTCCGCGAGACAGTGGACAAAGTCATAATCACGAACTGTGACAGTATTGTTGGGCTTGAATTTGACTGCGTTTGTGTAGTCGGTGCCCAAATCTTGTTCGCAGAGTGTGGTGAGTCGGTCGAGATCGGACGGCACGAAGCTCTTCGCGAAGCGTGGGTCGCACTCACAAGAGCGAAACGCTTTCTCTACATCACTACGACTGATAACGACCCTGTGCTGACACTCGCAGAATTTGATCGATATAGACGATAGATATTCGCCCGGGTGGCTCAACCACTCGCGGCTGCACGGCACTGTTTGCCCGCAACCTGTCTCGCCCGCCGAAACTCTCGGACGTCGCCGATTTACGAAAATACGCTGTCGCCCCAGGCGAGCAGATTCAGGATTGGCCAGAGCCACATCCCGGCGGCAGAGACGTTGCCAGCGAGTTCAACCATCGCTTCGCGGCGAAACGTTTGCTGCCCGAACGGACTGCTGAGCAGCCGGTCCTGAGCCCATTTCTGCCACGGGCCCGACAGCCACGCGGCGACAGGAGTCGGGAAACTCGCTTTGCGACGCTGCGCCAGTTCCGGCGGTAGAGACCGCGAAGCGACAGCTCGCAACAGACGTTTGGGACGCAGGCTGCCTCGCCGATCGAGTTCGGCGGCCGCGAGGTACGGCGACTCTTCCAGAGGGTCAACGTCGATGCGGAAGTGCGTCGGCAATCGAAACGCGAACTCGACCAGCCTGTGGTCCGTGTAAGGAACTCGCGCTTCGAGCGACGCCTGCATCGTCGCGGTGTCGAGTCGTCCCAGCAGGCTCTCCAGATTCAACCGGTGCAGCACAATCGACTGCGTGTGAACCAGCGAGCGCGAACTGTCGCCCAGCGCGGCGATGCTTTCTTCGATCGCTGCGAATTCTCCCGTGTAGAACGCTGTCATGGCTTCGTCGCCATCAACCGCCTGCCAGACGTCCTCGCCCAACAGGAACGGCTTCACCGACCTCGGCACCAGGCTGTTCGCGGCGAAGTAGTGATCGACCAGCCCATCGAAACGGGATCGACCATAGTTGGTTTCCAGCGATTTCAGAAAGACTCGCTCACTGGATGGCTGCCCCGGCCACTGGCCGTCGGCACACAGCTTCGCCAGTCGATAATCCTCGACTGACCAATGAGGCAGCGCGTATCCACACAGCAACTCGTCAGCGCCCTCACCGCCCAGCACAACGCCCACGTCCCGCTTCATGCGTCGGGCGAGCTGGTGAATGATCACGTCACTGGGTGTCGTCAACGGCAGTGCCGTCTCGCCCACCAGCTGACTCCAGCAGTCGAGATACGTTTCAGGAGAGACTCGGACCTCGTCAAAATCGAATCCCGTATGCCGGGCACAGTTGGCCGCTGCCGAGAAATCATCGTCTCCGACAATTGACGTCGGATCACTTTCTCCGCCGCCGCAGCTGCCCAGCAACTGGCTTCCGTGCGCGTTCGACACGTTCGCCGCGAGGATGCTGGAATCGACTCCGCCGCTGAGAAACATTCCTACCGGGACATCACTGACCAGACGACTTCGTGTGGAATCTGCGAGCAGCGAATCAAGTTCGTTGGCGGCCTCGTCGAAAGTCATGTCAGATGCTGAGGGAGTCGGAAAGTCCCAGTAAGGATCAACGCTCAACTGCCCGGTCTGCAGGTTCCAGTCGAGACACTCTGCCGGGCGTAGCTGCCGAATTCCGCGAATCAGAGTATCTCGACCAAGAGTCGTTCGAAAAGTCGAGAGGTAGTGACTAACGACCGACCAGTTCGGTTGTCTCGTGATGTGCGGATGTTGCAGCACCGCCGCAACCGTGCTGGCAAAGACGAGTTCGCCATCTGCTTCCGCGAAAAACAACGGTTTCACTCCACAGCGGTCGCGCACCAGGAACAGCCGGTTCGCCAAGAAATCGTAGACTCCAAAAGCAAACATGCCTCTGAGTTTCGACAGGCACTTCACTCCCCACGTCTGCCATGCGACCAGCAGCGTTTCGGTATCGCAGCGAGTGCGGAATTGAACTCCGTGCTGCCGCAGTTCGCTGCGAAGTTCATCGTCATTGTAGATCTCACCGTTATAGACCAGGGCCAGCTGGCCATCGTCGGAGACGATCGGCTGTGTCCCTGCGCCAAGGTCGCGAATGGCCAGGCGACGGTGAGCCAGCGCGATATTACCTCGGATCAACAACCCGGCAGCATCGGGTCCGCGAGCGGTCATCGTGTCACGCATCGTGACGATCCGCTCCCGGCCAATCGAAACAGACCGTCCGTAAGGTGCAACGATGCCGAGGATTCCGCACATGCGGAGAGATTCTCCTGAAGGGTCGTAAGGCGATGTCGCACACAGGACGTCGAGCATGCGCCGCTTCCGATGATTCGTATCGACGGACACCGGAGTTCCCAGCGCAAGCGGTCGGTTCGCCGACGAGTGATGCGGCACACGCCTCCGCGAACGGGACAAATGCAGAGATCGTGCCGGTTTTGCGGCTTGACATTTGTGAGGATCAAATACGAGGCAATTTCACCTTTGCTCCGACGCGAGATCATGTGCGGCCTTTTCGGCAATTCATTACGATCCGGCCCGATTCAGAACTCGGACCGTATGCTCGTTCTGAGCAAAGCGATCATAGAACGCCAGATGACAAAGTCGCGCATCACGACAACGACGGAGATCACTCGCATGCTGAAACTGGGATTTGTCAGTGCCATTCTTCCGGAGCTTGACCTCGAGACTGTGTTCCAATGTGCAGCCGACACCGGCTACACCTGTGTCGAAGTCATGTGCTGGCCAGTCAGTAAAGCCGAACGGCGGTACGCCGGCATCACTCATATTGACGTCACTGACTTCGGACAGAGTCAGGCGGATGAAGTGATCGGCATCGCCCAGGCAGCAGGGATCGAAATCAGCGGGCTGGGCTATTATCCCAATCCACTCACGCCTGATCGCCTGGAAGCTGAAGCCAGCATCGCTCAGATTCGAAAAGTGATTCAGGCGTCGGCTGTGCTCGGCATCAATCAGATGAACACGTTCATTGGTCGCGACTGGACGAAGTCCGTCGACGACAACTGGCCGAGGTTTCTGGAAGTCTGGAAACCGCTGATACAGTTTGCCGAGGATCACGGAGTTCGTGTCGGTATCGAAAATTGTCCTATGAGTTTTACGGCGGACGAGTGGCCAGGGGGCAAGAATCTGGCCACAACGCCAGCAATCTGGACCCGCATGTTCAGCGACATTTCGAGCAACAGCTTTGGACTCAACTACGATCCCTCGCATATGGTCTGGCAATTCATGGACTACCTTCAGCCAATGAAAAGCTTTTCGGACAAGCTGTTTCATATCCATGCGAAAGACGTCCGCATTGACAGGGACCGGCTGGACCAGGTCGGCATCATGGCTCATCCCGTGGAGTATCACGTGCCGAAACTTCCCGGCATGGGCGACGTCGACTGGGGCAGGTTCTGCTCGGTACTCACCGACGTCGGCTATACCGGCCCGGTGTGCGTCGAGGTTGAGGATCGAGCTTACGAAGGCACTCTGGAATTGCGGAAAGCGTCGCTCAGACAAAGTCATACCTATTTGAGAAACTTCATCAGCAACTGAGAGACGTCGTGCGGTTTTTGCGGTTGGAGCAGCAACTATGACTACCCTGATTGCAGGAGCAGATCTTGGGGGAACGACGGTGTCGATCGCGCTGGCGAAGTGCGACGGCACGATCGTGGCGGAAGCGAAAATTCCAACGGATTCTCACGAGGGACCGGAACGAGTGCTGACGAGGATTGCTGACCAGGTACTCGTCCTGGCCACAGAGGTTGGAGTGTCTCCCGCAGCGTTCGGGCTGGGAGTTCCTGGGCTCGTCGATCTGAAAGCCGGAACGACAAAGTTTCTGCCCAACATGCCGACTCAATGGCGAGATATTGAAGTGGCGAAGCTGTTGACTGCTCGGCTCGCGTGCCCGGTTCGACTTCTGAACGACGCGCGTGCGGCGACGCTGGGCGAACTTCGGTTCGGACTCGGCAAGGGCATCAACTCGATGGCGATGCTGACTCTTGGCACGGGAGTTGGTGGCGGGATCGTGGTTGACGGAAAGCTGGTTCTGGGCCCGCTCGGCGCCGCTGGAGAACTTGGTCATCAACGCATCCTGCCTGACGGGCCCATTTGTGGCTGCGGTCAGCGAGGTTGTCTGGAAACGCTCGTCAGTGGACCGGCATTCACGGGCGAAGGCGTACGATTGTTGAAAGCAGGACTGGCTCCAGGGCTTCACAAACTTGTCGGCGGTGACGTCTCGAAAGTCAGCCCGCGCGAAATGGCTCAGGCGGCCATTGAAGGCGACGAAGTGTTGGCTCAGTCGATCAGGCGACGCGCGGGTTACCTGGGCATCGGTGTCGCTAACGTCGTAACGATCATTCACCCGGACCTGGTAGTACTTGCCGGCGGAGTGGCCGAAATGGGCGACATCCTGATCGACCCGGTTCGAACGGCTGCGCGAAAACATGTGGGGATGTTTCCAACAGAAAATGTCCAGGTGGAGAAGTCGATCCTCGGCGAGAAAGCGGGGCTGCTCGGAACCATCGCTCTGGCGGCCGAATCTCTAACCGTCTCGTAGCTCACCGGTCAATCGGCAAGACTTGATGTGTGCGTTCAGAGATTTGCCACCCGGCAACTCAGGTGTGACGTAGGATCAGGAACCTGTAAAGAACGTCTTTCACATTCGGTCCGGGACAAACTTTTGACCTGCCGGAGTTTTCGCGGTCATCAATCGGTCGCAACGAGTGAATCTTTACCCGAGCGGACCTTTGGTTGGTCGTCGAGATCCGGGTGACATGCACAAGCTGCCATATTCAATTATCGTCGCGAACGTGACGTGTCGTTATGTCCGGAGAGGTGCTGGATTGCACCTATCGATACCGTAAAAGTGGACGTACCATGCAGGAGCGGGCTACGTCACACTGTCCACGTCTGATCATTCTACACCTGCACTCTCGGCGCTGTTCGGATTCTTCTTCCGAGTGGCACGTCACCAGCGGCAATTACATCACCAGCCGTGCTGTCGTCATGACGTCGGCGCCGGTGATCTGCGGACCGCAAGTGAAAATCACTGCACTCAATCATGATGGTGACTGAAACATGCAATTCGTCTCGCCCCTCGCCTGCGCAGAAGATCTGTAGTCGCACACAGCTGGAGACCAAAACGAATCGATTGCTGTCTTTCCGACGCTTTCTGCCCATGCTGGTGGCTGTAGTTGTTGCACTGACCGTTTCGAGTCGAGCTGACGCACAACCATCACTGCCTGATTCGGCGACTGCAGAGGCTGGTACGGGAGCCACGTCGACGACACCTGCCGCTTCCGCGAAGCCTCTGGCAGACCCTCCCGGCCCGCTGGATATCGTCGTTTTCGTTGACGAGAACGGCGAAGTGTTGCGCGTACGAGCCGGTGGGCAGATCAGCGAATACCTGAAGTGGCGAGAGCAGCTTCTGGATACAACCACCAATGACCTGCCCGGATATTACGTAGCGGCGATCAGTCTGATGGGCGAAGTCGCCATTGACCGGGCTGTTGCAAAACTGGATGTCTCAATCGAAGTCTTCGTCAAAGAAGGGATTGGCCAGGTCGATGTCCCACTTCGATTGAACGAAGCGACGCTGCTGCTGCACCGGCGCACCAGGTCAAATTCGGTCGAGTTCATTCCGACTGAAAAAGGCGGCGGAATGAAATGTCGCATTATGGAGGCAGGACAGCACAGGATCGATCTCCAGATTCTGGTCCCGATTCGAAAGACGGGTAATTCAAACCGACTGCAATTGTCATTGCCGGGAACTGCTCAAAGTTCACTGCGGCTGACTGTCCCAGGAGATGCGGTCACGGTACGTCCGGAACAGTTGGGCGATGTTGAGGTGCGAGCGCTGCCTGATTCACATTCCGAGTTGATCGTACACGGGTTGGGAGCGGCGATCGATCTGCCATGGCAGGTCCTCGATAGGCAGCAGGAAGCGCGAACCGAAATTCAAGTCGAGACACTGATTGCTGCCGATGCGGGAATCGATGGCCTGTCGCTGGACGCGGTTCAGACAATCACGGCAACACGTGGAAGTTTCAACAAAGCCACAATTCAGCTCCCACAGGGGTTCGATGTCCTTTCGGTTTCCAGTTCGACGCACGAATCGCTTACGACGTCGAATCTGCAGAGCAGTCCCGTTGTGGTGACTCTTCAGGAAGCGACCGCGGGACCTGTTCGTTTGAAGTGGCTGCTCTCGTCGTCAGCGAGCAGCGCGACGGATCGTTTTTCGATTGGCGGCTTCAACGTTGAGAATGCTGCACGACAGGAGACGCTACTTGGTATCAGTGTGGCCGAGGGATTTCGATTAGGTCAGCTGCTGCCGCGCCCTCAACTGATTCAGCGCATTCGAACTTCCTCGTTCCGTAAGCGAGTGGAAACTCAGTTTGATCCGCAGATCGAGTTTCAGCAGGCCTATCGATTGCCAGGTCGAACTTCCCGAGTGGAGTTCGAACTTGAGCGGATCGAACCAAGTTATCGCGTCAGTCCGTCGTACGATCTGTTGCTTCGAGGGGCATCGGCGGAACTATCTGCTGGTTTCCAGGTCATCGTTTATCGTGGTTCGCTTGATCATGTCAGGCTCAACTGGCCGGGGTTTCGGACGCAGGGATGGCATCAGATCGAGGTGGTCAAACCGGCAGAGCGAGTGCATGTTTCTGGCGTTGCACCCGGTGATTCAGGTCCGTCGTCAGATGTCGGTCCAGGTTCTGCCGGAATGTCTGACGAGATTACGTTGCAGTTTTCTGAGGCTCTGAATCGAACACACGGGATCGTGACCGTCGAGTTTCAAGCAAGACGCCCCATACAGCTGGGTGATGAGTCATTCCCGATTTCATTCCCGACCGTCGATGGTGACTTTACGCCGGTGTCGAAATTGACAATTCGCAATGCGAATGACGTCGAAAATACAATGATGACAGTTGATGGCACGAGCGTACGGGCTGTTCTGGATGGATTCGCGACGACGCCGGCGCATCAGATCAGAACGCCTCTGAATCTGTCGCCGAGGCTGCTGGAAAGTACGTCACGGAGTTTGATGTTTGAAGCGACGGTCACGACGCATCCACAGGACGTGGCGACAACTTCGAGGGCCACTCTGACGCTCGATGACGAGTGGATCGCGATTGAACAGCGACTGCATTACTCCGTTGTCTATAAGGAACTGGATCGACTGAGGATTCTCGTACCCGCTGCTGTTCGATCTGCCGAGTTCTGGCTGGTCGGGGAAGACGAGACGCCTTCAGTACCACTCAAAGCGGAAGATGGTGGTCCTGAGTTTGAAAGAGTGAGGCAGATTCGTCTGAATCTTCCTGAGCCCCGACTGGGGCAGTTTGATGTCATGTGCTCGTACTCGATTGCGGTGCCTCCGGAATTCGCCGGTTCAGGAAAGGCCATGATTGACGTTCCCTTACTACAGCCAACTGAAGGTCCTGGTCACACCACTCGCGTCGAGATTCGATCGCCCGGCAATGTCGGAGTTCAGCTCAAAGACGCGCTATGGAGTCAGGAATTGACACTGGGCAAGTCGCCTTCCTGGATAGCATCGGGCGCTGTTCGCAATGTTGGCCTGACTCTGGAGGCAGCTCCCGAAAGAGCGACGCAGAATTTTGTCGTTCGCCGATCCGCGTTGCAGACACGGTTTCAAAGCGGAGCTGCCAGAACTCGAGGCGTCTATCTGATCGACGGTGACATTTCGTTTCTGACCATAACGCTACCTGCTCACTCAGATCAATCGTCGCTAAGCGTCTGGTGGGATGGAAATCTACTGGAGAAGGACCGGCTGGTTTATCCTCGGACTGCCGCATCCCTGGACACTGTACCGACAAACGAGGTCCGGGCGTCTGAGACAGATGTTCGAATTCTGGTCGACGGCATGCCGAACCGCGAAAAACATATCCTTGCGCTGGAGTACGTTGCCGATCAGAACGAGGGATTCACTGGCATTAATAAGCTGCAACTTCAGGCTCCACGATTTGCGTCAGATGTGTGGCTGGCAGAGACAATGTGGGATGTCGTATTACCATTCGACCAGCATCTCGTGGTCTATCCACAAGACTACACTCCCCGATTTTCCTGGCAACGTCAGGCGATCGTTTGGAGTCGTCGGCCCGTTGATGGCAATCTTGCGCTGGCTGACTGGCTGCTGGATGATCTGGATCCGGAAGCAACGTCATCCCTGAAGACTCAACTCCAGGAACTTCCGTTTGACACGCTCGCGACAGTCACGTATGGCAACAGCTATCGCTTCGGTACGTTTGGACATCAACGCGAGGTAACGCTTCAGACGATGAGCCAGCCAGCCGTGATTCTCGCAGGTGCGGGGCTTGCGCTTGCCGTTGGGTTGGTGCTGCTCCGAATCCCGGGAACGCAACACGTGCTGACAATTCTTGTCGTCGGTTTCGGACTTTCGCTGGCCGGACTGTGGCACCTGGAAGCCGTGCAACTGTTGCTGCAGCCAGCATTGTTCGGGTTGTTGCTGGCTGTTGCCGCCTCGGCAATCGAGTCACGTGTCAAGCGTCGGCAACGTGCGTCTCTGGTGACGTTCTCCTCTCCCAGCGATTTCCTCGTACCGGGTTCGTCCCGCGAAGAGATCATTCACGACGAGTCAAAAGCTGTAAGCGAGAGGCTTGCCTGACGTTTCGAACAGGCTTCGACGCGTTTGAGACTAGAGGCGTGAGGGCATCAGGTGTCATCTGATAAAATTCTGCAATACGCAAAAGTCAGGTTGATGCGACCGTCCCGGACGGTTGTCATTCTGCTGGCAGTCGTTGCGCAAGTTGCCTGTTCCGCTACGGGTGTGCTTTGTGCTGATCCGTCACCGCTGCGTGTTGAACGAACGTTCGTTCCAGGCAATCGTCCTGACGCATGGCCGCCTGGCGACTGGGTACCCATTGAGCCCGAGAAACTTGACCTGCTGCTGACTTCGGCAGGAATTGCGTCTACTGGATCGGATCGATTTCCGTTTTCTACTGCGTTCTACAAAGCCACCTTTGATCCTCGGACTCAGCGTCTGGAATCAGGTACGGCGATACTGACTTGCGGCAGTCGAGACGCTGGAGTCATCTCGTTTGACCCATGCAGCCTCGCGGTGTCCGAGCCAACCTGGGCAGACGACGGAACGTTCTCGAACGAGGAACGTCGTGCGATTCTCGGAACCAGTCTCGCAGGTGTTAAGCGTCTCGTGACTCGACGTAACGTTGAGAATCTCAGTTTCAAGTGGAGTCTTGCCGGTCGCCAGCGACTCACCGGAATAGACTTTGATATTGATGTCCCACGAGCGGGCATCACCGGATTTCAGGTGGAGGTTCCCGTAGGTTGGCAGATTTCATCAAGTGCTGGAGCTGTCACTAATGTGTCGGAACGATTGAATGGAGAAGACTCAGGCTCCGCGCCCGCAGGTTTCACTTTCTGGCGCGTCGATCTGGGACATCTCAACCGTTGCCGAATTCGGCTTCACGAACCGGGAACGGCGGGGCCGATTCAACATCAGGGAGTGACTGCCTTTCGACTGAATTCCCGGTTTCAATCGAGTTCCGAGTGGCTGGAACAGTTGTTCGACTTCTCGTTCGACGCACTTCCGATCGAGGTGGATGAACTGACGATTGCGATTCCCCCTGAACTGATCGTTTCATCGATTGAGAACGGAGTCGGTCGCTCATATTCGTGGCGCGATACTGGGCCTCAGCCGGATAAGTGGCATGCACTGCGCGTACAGATCCCGGAGGCTGGTGCAACGGACTCGCGCAGGATTGTCATCCGTGGAAACCAACCGGTGCCACCGCCCCGTGCGGCAAAAACGGTGCTCCGACTCGAACCTCCACGTCCTTCCAACGCAGTGCTTCTGGGTGGAAGCTTCAGCGCGGTCATCGAGTCTCCTTATCAGATAGCGAGTTACTCTGTCGAAGGCTTGCGGCAGACGGCCACGTCAGTCGACGAAGATCGGCACGAACTGGCATTTCAGCAATATTCGCCTCAGGCCCACCTGGAATTGCATATTCAAAACGCTGACCGCCAATCGTCCAGAAAGCTGTCCGTGCGTGAGTACGCACTGTTGAACGTCGGAGCAACCCCTCATCGGCTTCAAGTGGTTCTTGATTTGACTTCACAGTCACCAGGAGTATTTGCAACGTCCTGGCGGATACCACTTGAATGGGAATTGACGACGGTTTCTCTCGCTGCTCCATCCGTCACACCCGTCCCGGGAACTGAAGCTCTTTCCTGGAGCATCGTGCGAAAGTCAGCAGGACATCAGGAGCTGACGATCGACCTGGCTGACGGTTTACCGATCCGCAAGCCAGTTCGAATACTGGTGACGGCGCAACGGGCGGACCGCAGTCACGAGTCAGAGTTCAGCGTACCAGTCATCCTGCCGGAGATATCACGTTCTGTATCGCTGGCTGTGGGGATTGTCGGCATCGACCCGCTACAGCAGACGCAGATCTCAACAGAAGCGTATCGTCGGCATGCTGATGTCGAATCGATGGCCAGTCGTGAATGGACGACTTTAATCGCCTCGTTCGGCGACTCACCTCAGGCAATCTGGACGGCAGACTTCTGGACCCTGACGAACGACCTTCTGACGGCAACACTGTCGCTTCCGCGATCGACGCCGGAAGCTGGTAACGATGACGTTCAGCTGGTCCCAATCGCGGGTGCTGAGACCACCAAACCGGCGTCCAGTTCAGGCTCGCCCACCAGTCATGTTGACGAGCAGAAGCAGGTCGGCACTGATCCAGATGTCGAACCGTCAAATCGCGTGAATACGGACTACGGAAACGACGAGCCGGTTGGACGTTCACAGCTGATGCAACCGGTGATCGTCAGTGCCCGTTGTGAATCTCGATTGTCACCAGGAAATCACAGTCGGGATATGAATCGCTTCACGTGGAAGTTTCATTACTCAGCCGCGCCGTCGCCGTTTCATTTTCAGTTGCCGGCGGGATGCGAACTGCTCGCTGTTACCTGGCGGGGTCAGCCTGTTGTTCCCGTTCTGGAGAATTCGGACTGGGGCATTCCGCTCATGTTTGTCGAGTCGGGCGATGAACTAAGCGTCGATTACACACAGCCATCGGAAGACGTGTACCTGCGAGAGAAGTATCGATGCCACATGCCAACGGCCAATGTGACGGTCATTCAGTTTGACTGGCGAGTTCGCCTTCAGAACCGATATTCCGTAGTTTCTTTTTCGCCGGAATTGTCTGCGAGCGAGGATGAGCTTGCCGGATTCTGGTTGAGCTGGTTCTTCGGCCCGCTCGCCCGGCACAACTCTTCGCCAGTATTCAATCCGCTCGAAAATGGTGCCTGGGATCGTTTTCTATGGGGCAGCAGCCGACAGAACGCAGGCACGGGATCCAGTATCAAAGCTGACTGGAATGTTTTTTCGGCATCCGCGTCTGAACTGCCAGAATCACTGTCGATTCACGTTTGTGATCATGCGAGGCTGAACTCACTATCCTGGTTCATCCTGACTCTCAGCGTCTTGATAGGCGTTCTGTTAAGAGCCACCGCGGCGCCACATCGCGGTCAGTTCGCGTTGCTCTGGCTGAGTGGTTGCATTGCTTCCGTGACACTTGTACCAGGTGTCTATGCGGAGCTTATTGGTGCGGCCGTGCTCGGAAGCATCCTTGCCATACTCGTACCGAGAACACTCATTCGGGCACAGCAAACAAAGAGCGGAGACGCTGGCCAGATCAGTATGGCGTCAACGATCACTCGGAGGATCGTGAAGGGCTTCGCGTTCATTGGGTGGGCATTTCTGACGGCTTCAGCGTGGGGACAACCAACTGCGACAAGTTCGGAAACGACGATTCCAATTCTGATTCGTTACTTTGATTCGCCATTTCAGTCCAGAGCGGAATCAGACTTTGTCCTCATTCGAAGTACTGACCTGACCAGGCTCAATAACTCATCCTCACTGCCAGCCAGGTCATTGGAAGATGTCTTGCTGACGAAGACTCACTGGTCAGTCAACGTCGGCGAAACCGGCTCGACTGAAATAGTTGCCAGCATCGTTGCCGTCGTGCACGACGAAAATGCTCGCGAACTGGAGATCCCGATCCCCGCAAGATTCCTCGTTGGGCAGTCGACATGCTTGATCAATGGTGAGGCGGCAAACGTCCTTCCAACCGCCGATGGATCCCGACTGAGACTTCCATTGAGACCGCGATCAACAACAGTGTTTCATGATGGAGCAAACGGTAGGCCACTACCGCCTCCGTTGCCGGAAGCAATCGACCTCTGGCGTGAGTATTCCATTCAGCTTCGATTTCGCCCGCTGATGGTTCGGTCGCCTGAACGGTTCCAGATTTCTCTGCCGGTCCCGTCTGTGGTCGATGCTCGTGCAACAGTGTCGTTTCACGACCGTCCACAAACCGCCTTCATCAGCGATCCATCCAGGCAGCTGGAAATAACTCCAGCAAGTCTGGTTGATCTGGAAATTGGTCCGGTAAGTGAACTGACCGCTGGCTGGCATCGAAGCAAGACCGGTTCAACGGCATTGGAAACGGCATCCACGCCGCAGCCTCAAGTCGAGATTCGATCACTTGTCGAGATTCATCCAACATGGATGCAACGACGGACGCTCGCTCGATATACCGTAACCGACCAATCGATTCGGTATATTTCCTGGAAACTTCCAGTACATAGCCACGTAGACCTCTCGCGGTTCCGACTTCGTAATCTGGTCGACAAGGTGATTCGCAATTACGAACACGATGCAGTTCTTACTTGCGAATTCGACCCGCCGATGACCGCATCGTTCGATTTCGATCTGAGCTGGCGTCAGCTGGAACCGAACTCGACAGCCTCATCGGCTATCGAATGGGCGGTTCCTGTTGCGACTGGTCCTGACACCCTGCCTCTGCTCGTTAGTTCACATCTTGCCGGGTTGTCAGCCGAAACCGGGTTTCAGTTGTCACAGACGCTGCAGCAGCAGCAGGCGACAGCGTCTGGTGTTGATGGCGTTGGATTCGTTGGCGTATGGCCGGAGAACGATCGTCCGCGAGCGCCGCAGATGACATTTCGCGTTTCGGAGGCCACCAGGCTGATCCCTGGCATCACGCCGATTCAGATTCAGCGGACAACGAGACAAAGTCAGGTTGCTCGCATTCAGCCATTCGGAGTCCAGTGGACGATTTCGGCTGAGGTCGATACGGCGGTGGCTCCCGCTTTTACTCACGAGTTCCGGCTTGACGACTCATTCAGAATCGACTCCGTCACAGTCGTCGAAGACGGTGTGGATCGACTTAGCCATTGGGAACACGAAAACGGAAAATTGTTGCTGCACCTTGTGGATCGCCGTTCCGGCGTGCAGAACATCACAATCGTCGGCCAGCAGAAGATTCCGCCGAATGGAGCGGTCACAGTTCCGCGAATGGAGGCGATTGCTGGTGTAACTGCTGAAGCGACGTTGCTGGTGCTGCGTTCGCGACAGCTTCAGGTACAGATCGAGGGAGCCGACGTCATCAACGACGATGCAACGCATCGCGAGACTCTCGATTCCGAAGAGGTCGCAGGAAGGTTTCGACTACGTTCTGGCCAGGCCGCAACTTTTCAGATCGAGCGAGTTCCCGTTGAGCAGTCAGCCAGAATCTTCGCGGTGATATCCGCCGGAGACTCTAATCGGCTTCGTGTTGCAACCACTGTCGATCTTCAAGCCATGTCGAAACGCAACGTTCGAATTCAGCTTCCAGCCTGGGCGGTGGGTGAGGATGCTGAAGTCAAGGTCGAGGTCGATCAGGCAATTGCGTCGGCGATGCATTCGGCGGACCGGACGACTGTCGACGTAACGTTATCTCGACCGCTGCCAAAACGTGTCCGCATCAATATTCTCATCACGCTAACTCCCTCCGGCCATTCCGAGTTGTTGCTGCCGGCAATGACGATCGGAAACGTCGAGCATCTGCACGCCGGGATCGCCATTGCTCAGGAACTCGACGATTGGGAGCTGATGCCGAATGACCCAATCAACGAAACAATGCAGCACGAATTGGATGAGTCGCAACTCCAGTCCACTGGCGACTCTGCCGAATTCGTCACATGGACAGGGTTGACCAGACTAAGTCGCAGGTCGTCACGTTCGGCCCCCACCGAACTCCCGCCATTTGTGCTGCACTCGATTCGGCCTGGCATCAACCACAGTGGAGTGTCCACGACAAGGATCGTGCTACAGACTGAGAATACACACGCAACGTTGAACTGGCCTCCTGATGCTGTTCTGATTTCAGCCCGCATTGATGGACACCTTGAGAGTATTCTTCCCCCCGTCGATGGCTCCCTCCGACTGCCGTTCGTCGGAACTCATACGATTCACGATGTGGAACTGCTGTGGAGTCTGCGTCGAGACTCGACCACGTTGAAGATTCAGCGGCGCTCGCTCTGGTTGCCTCAATTGCTGAGTGCCGAGTCAGTTCACTCGTTCGTTGTGGCAGTGCCCGGAAATGGAGTTCGCCTGATTTCAACCGAAGACGCGTCCGAAGCGGACATCCAGGATGCCGTCGACGTGTCGAGGCGATGGATGGACTTCGCACGGCGCGGTGACTTGTTGCCTTCAGCCGCGGATACGACACGGCACATGTTTGAATCGCTTTCCAAGGAAAGACATGACACGGATATTCTCGACTCATCTACTTCGTCGACGGACCCGCTTCTGCCCATTGCGGATTCGGGTTCACCCTTATGGGCAAGGTTGAAGACAGCTGCTGCCGCCGACCACCGAGACAACAGCGACTCACTCGCCATTACTCAGAAGGTCGATGATGCGGAAATTGGACTGTGGGTGGTCGACAATAGAGTCAATGGAATTCTTGGAAGCGTTCTGATCGCGCTGCTGGCGATGCCTGTGTTTGTTGTGTTTCTTGGTCTCGAAACTGGCGACCGAATCGCTCGGCGACCGGAACTGTCCTGGCTTCTCCTTGGTTTGATCTGGTGGCTGTGCCTGCGAGGCAGTGCTGTGGGATTCATGCTTGCAGTGGTGTCAATCGTCTGGGTCGTGGCCTTGCATCTGCGGGCTCGCCGATCCGGTATGGCCACGGCCGGCAGTTTACTGCCGGACAACATGAATGCCTGACCGTGCTGAACGGGGAGTCGATCTTCATCGAGGTTCACTCGCGACATGCCCTCGGGCAGTTCCCTTCACTTGTAGTCGACTTCAGCGTCGCTTGAGCTGCAGGACGCTCGCCATGCTGTTGCCCAGGCGGCCATGCTGGCGACGCGGTCGGGGTTGTCAGCCGCCAGGTCGTTCGCTTCAGCGCGATCGTTGTCGAGGTCGTACAACGCCCATGTCCGGCCCTCGTTCGAGCTGTACAGCTTGTATTGATCTTCGACGACGGAAACCTGTTTTCCTGACTGAAAACCGATCGGCGAGTTCCTGACTTTCGCGCGACCTTCGATCAACGGAAGCAACGACACGCCGTCGATTGGACGATCGTCAGGCATCGACGTGGCCAGCAGGTCGAGAACTGTCGGAAGGTAGTCACTGGTGACAGCTGGAAACTCGGTGACTCGCCCCGCCGTTACGTGTCCTGGCCATTCGAGAATTCCCGGCACACGGACACCGCCTTCGTACAGCGACCGCTTGCGACCTCGCAACCCGCCTGCAGAACCCGGTGCCTTTCCTTCGTTGCCTTCAGGGCCGTTGTCAGAGCAGAACCACAGCATCGTGTTTTCTGCGATGCCAAGTTCCCGCAGTCGTTTCCTCAGTCGACCAACCTGCTCATCAAGTGCGGAAATACATCCGTAGTAGTTTCGTTCGTAAACACCGTGCTTGAGATACGGTGCGACATGCTCCGGCCCGGCGACTACGGGCAAATGCGGAGCGTGAAACCAGACCACCGTAAAGAATGGTCGCTTCCGATCGACCGCCTGTTCGATAAACGGAATCGCTCGATCCATGATGATTCGTGAATCGTCGCCTGCAAGATTCTCAGTGACGACGTCACCCCTTTCGTTCCAGTAGTGAGTCCCGTAAGGCTGCTTGCTGTTCCCGTCGCTTAGAACATCCCAGGCATTTTTCGAGGCATTCGGAGGCTTGATCATCGGATTGAACGTCGGCACTTTCGACTCAGTCACCATGCAGACGTCATAGCCGTTCATTGAAGGCGTCGAGAAATGAGCCTTACCGCTCGGGCCGCCGCGATTCGCGTCCTTGATCTGAGTCGTCAGTGTGCCCAGATGCCACTTCCCAAAGTGTCCCGTTGCGTAACCCAGTTCGCGAAGAATCTCAGGCAACGTGATTTCACCGGCTTTCATGTGACCGGTATTGGCATTGTAAATGCCATAGCGATACGGGTTTCTCCCGGTCAGGCACGAACCTCTCGTCGGACTGCAGACGGGGCCGCCCGAGTAGAATCGATTGAACTTCAACCCTGCCGCTGCCATCGCGTCAATGTTCGGAGTGTTGATGATCGACTCCGGATTGAAGCAGCGCGGGTCTCCCCATCCGAGATCGTCAGCCATCACGAGAATGACATTGGGACGCTCTTCAGCAGCCTGAATCTGTGATTGCAGTTCATAACTGACAGGCAGAAGGCAGACGGCAGACAAGATCAGTCGACTGTAAAATGAACGCAAATTGAGGAAAGGGGTCAGCATTCTGGAATCCATTTCTGAAAAGCAGTAAAGCGTCCAGCGACGTGTCTCACGAAGTAGACGAGCAGGTTTGAGGCCGAAACTATACGGTATGCAGGGAGTATGAAGCGAAGCGGAACGCACCAGATTGTGGCTGAACAAGTCTGGCCAGGATGCGTTTCACTTCGCTTCACGCATCCTGCGCTGTTAACGCAATCGGGAATCGGAATCTCATGTCTAACGAGTTGTGCCCAGTTACGACAGATGTCGCGCGAGCAGCGCGAGTGCTCAGCAGCGGCGGCCTCGTCGCCTTCGGGACGGAAACGGTTTACGGGCTCGGCGCGAACGCCCTGAACGAAGTGGCTGTTGCTCGCGTGTTCGAGGCTAAGAATCGCCCCCATTTTGATCCGCTGATCGTCCACATTGCGGATCGCGAATGGCTGCACAGACTTGTCGATGAATTCTCCCCGGCGGCGACACTTCTGGCAGACGCCTTCTGGCCAGGGCCACTGACAATGGTTCTGCCCAGGCGAGAAATCGTTCCCGACCTGGTGACATCAGGACTGCCGACAGTGGCGGTTCGAATGCCGAATCATCCGTTGGCTCTGGAATTGCTCACCGCCGTCGATCTGCCCATTGCCGCGCCGAGCGCGAATCCCTTCGGGCAGATCAGTCCAACGACCGCTCAACACGTGCTCGACAACCTTGGCGGTCGGATCGATCTGATACTTGACGGCGGCCCCTGCGAGGTGGGTGTTGAGTCGACCGTCGTGCTGATGACGGGCGAACGACCGTGCGTCCTGCGGCATGGCGGAGTCACTGTCGAACAACTGGAACTGGTGCTCGGGCCGGTTGACGTTCAGAGTTCTGTCGACGATGACGGAGCCGCTTCAAATTCCACCAGTGAACTGGAATCTCCTGCTGCAGCGATGTCGCCAGGGATGTTGTCGCAGCATTACTCGCCAACGACGCCACTGGCTCTGCTCAGCAATGTTGATGTTCGATCAGTGGTCGGGAAGCGAGTGGGGCTGTTACGCCTCGTTAGGCGACCTGCCACGACTGGCTCTATCGACGAGTTCGCTGCCGTTGAAACACTGACCGAGGACGGGGACCTGCGACTCGCCGCAGCGCACTTCTTTGCCGCGCTGCGACGACTGGATGCCAGAGGACTTGATCTGATCCTCGCGGAATCATTCCCTGATGAAGGCCTCGGTCGAGCGCTCAACGATCGCTTGCTCCGAGCCTGTCATCGGTAATGATTCATCGACACTTCTCACGAGATCCCCTCGCCAGCCCTCACGGACAAACAACATCATGAATACGACCTGTCGCTGCCTGCTGTGTAGAGTTTTCATCGTCACCCTGATGCTGTCAGTGATGGCGTCAGCAGCCTGCCGAGCGGACAAGACGCGTCCGAACATCATCCTCGTCATGGCAGACGATCAGGGTTGGGGACAGACGGGGTACTACAACAATCCGGTGCTGAAGACGCCGCATCTCGACGCGATGGCAGCCAACGGACTGCGTTTTGATCGTTATTATGCAGCGGCTCCCGTGTGCTCGCCGACTCGTGCCAGTGTGCTGACCGGTCGAACGAACCTGCGGACCGGAGTGCTCAGTCACGGCTACGCCCTGCGACGTCAAGAAAAGACGATCGCCACGGCTCTTAGAAATGCCGGCTATGCGACCGGACATTTTGGCAAATGGCACCTGAATGGACTCCGCGGACCAGGTGTGCCGGTGCTGGCTGAGGACTCGCACAATCCCGGCGTATTCGGCTTCGACGAGTGGCTCTCCGTGACGAATTTCTTCGATCGCGATCCCATCATGAGTCGCGACGGACAGTTCGTCGAATTCAAAGGCGACTCGTCAGAAATCATTGTCAGCGAAGCTCTGAAGTTCATTGATCAGCAGGCCAACGCGAAGAAGCCATTCCTCGCTGTGATCTGGTACGGAACGCCTCACAATCCCTTCATGGCGAGCGAGGAAGACACCAGGTCGTTTGCTCATCTCGATACGGAGTCGAAGGATCAACACGGCGAACTGGTGGCGATGGATCGAAGCATCGGAGCGTTGCGACAGGGACTGAAGAATTTTCAAATTGCCGATGACACGCTCGTCTGGTTTACGAGTGACAACGGCGGGCTTCCAAAGATCAAGCCGAGTACGGTCGGCGGACTGAGAGGGTTCAAAGGCAGTCTGTACGAAGGTGGTTTGCGGGTGCCTGCCATTGTGGAATGGCCAGCACACATCAAAACGCCTCGCGCCACGGAGTTTCCTGCCGTCGCCATGGACATCTTTCCGACAGTCGCGGATATCCTCGGACTTCCAGATTCAACAATGCTTCTTCCGCAGGACGGAATCAGTCTGAAGGGGTTGTTTACAAACGACTGGTTACGTCGCAAAGAGCCGATCTCGTTCAGTTGTTTCGGCAATTCTGCTTTGCTCGACAACAACTACAAACTGCTGCAACTCAGCGACAAAAAGAACCACACCTTCGAGTTGTACGACCTGGCCACTGACCCGAAAGAAACGACGAATCTGTACGCCACGCGACCGGAAGTGGCAGCACGCATGCGTGAGCTGCTTGAATCGCAGAACGAGTCGATCAAAAGCAGTCTGGCCGGCAAGGATTACCCCGAAGGCCGCGTCAACGACGGGGAGCCCGAACCTCGTTTCTGGACGGAAGTCGACGCCTACCGTCCGTATTTCGTCGAGTGGCAAAAGCGACCAGAATATGCTTCCCGGTTGAAAACGAAGGCGGCGAAATAGCTCGTCGAGTGCGTTCAGTCTTACTTCACGCACCCGACGAGCTTCTCTGTCCTCCAAAGTGCCGTTGTCATATTAGTCTGAAGTGAAATATTCATCGACAGGCAGGACTGCGCCGAACACTTCGATCACGTCACCAGAAGCGAGTTTTCTCCGGCGTCGTGTTTCCACTTCGCCGTTAACCATGATGTCTCCGCCCTGGATCAACGCCTTTGCTCGACCTCCGGTCTCGGTGACTCCGCAAAGCTTCAGAAACTGATCGAGTCGAAGTGCTCTCGGCTCTCGCATCTCTGATTCGGAGTCCTCGAAATCCAGATCCGCAGAGTCAGAATCTTCAGTGTTGGCATCGTCTTTCACGATGGTCCCCAGGTGTTTGTTTAACCGCCTGAACCGCAGGCGTACTTTGGAATTGAAGAGCTTCCAGGGCGGACAATATGACCGAAGCGGTGAATTGTCATCAATCCCAGAAGCTTCGACGACCTCACTCTGTCTGACGCCCCTGCCGTAACCGTGAACAGGCTCACTTGCATTCGACAGAAAATGTGAGTTGAATGGGGATTCATTTCAGAACTGATTCAGGTGAACTGAGTCCTGCGAGGTTGTGATGGAAGCTGCGAACGATTTCTCCTGTGCGGAGATCCTCAAGGTTCTGGCTGACGAAACGCGGCTGGCCGTCGTCAGGCAATTGATGAACGGCCCGAAGCACGTCGGAGAAATGAATGAAGAACTGAAAGTCGAGTCGACGTTGCTGTCGCACCATTTGCGAGTTCTCCGCGACGCGGGCATCGTCGAGGGAGAGCGGGACGGCAAGGCAGTGCTCTACCGCCTGTCACCCGATTTCGAATCAAAACGGCGAGGTGCAGCACTGGAGTTGGGCTGCTGCCGACTTGTGTTTGAGTAACCAGCATCGAAAGGCCAGGCCATCAAGATGAGCCCGTTGAGTAAGCATCTTCGGAGAATCAGTACACTCGCTGTGGTTGCGTTCTGCGGGCTGCTGGCGGGCTGTGAAGGTCTACCAGCGATCGGAGTCACATCGTCTGAAGGCCGTGATTCATCCAGCGATTTGATGCCAGGTACGTCGAACGCTCCGAAACCGCTGTCGCCTTTGTCGGGGAAGTTGACAATTACGGGCTCAAGCACTGTGGCTCCGCTAGCCGCCGAGATGGCAACGAGATTCGAGCAACGGCATCGGGATGTTCGGATTGATGTCCAGACCGGGGGTTCCTCACGAGGGATCATCGACGTGCAGTCCGGTCTGGCGGGCATCGGAATGGCGTCGCGACAGTTATCGCCTTTCGAGGCTGGACTGACCGCCCATCGGATTGCTGTTGATGGTGTTTGCCTGATTGTTCACAAGACTAATCCCGTGATGACGCTAACTGATGAGCAGGTTGTCGCCATCTATCGGGGCCAGGTTTCTAACTGGAGTGAGTTGGGTGGAGCAGACCTTCCTGTCGTCGTGGTCAACAAGGCGGCGGGGCGAGCAACTTTGGAAGTATTCCTGAACCACTTTGGGCTCGACAATGCCGAGATCAAAGCAGACATCATTGTTGGCGAGAATCAGCAGGGTATTAAGACGGTAGCCGGCAATCCTTCAGCGATCGCTTACGTGTCGATCGGAACGGTGAGCGCTGAGGTGGAACGCGGTACGGCGATCCGATCCGTTCCTGCCGGCAACGTTGCACCGACGTCGGAGAACGTCGCGTCCGGCCTGTACCCGATCACTCGCCCGCTGCTGTTTGTCACGAATGGTGAACTGAACGACCTGCAGACAGCGTTCATCGAATTCGCGCAGTCGCCCGATGTCACCGATCTCATTGAGGCTCAGTATTTTGTCCCGCCGAACCGTTGACCTGATTGCAGGCCGCTGGTTTTGTGCCACGGCAGTCCTGGCAGCCAGCATTGTGCTGCTGATTCTTGTCTTCGTTGTGCGTGAGGCCTCTTCGGCCTTGTCTGACATCGGCGTCGTTCGGTTCCTTACCGACGACACCTGGCGACCAACAGCGGGAGCAAAGGCTTCGTATGGCATCATTCCGATGCTGGCAGGCTCGCTGTTTGTGACTTCAGGAGCGGTCATCGTTGCCGGAGTACCGGGAGTACTGTCCGCACTTTTGATTCGTTTTTATGCCCCGCCATTCCTGGCCACCATTCATCGCCGAGTCATCGAGCTGCTGGCAGGAGTCCCGTCTGTCGTCTTCGGATTCTGGGGGCTGGTCGTGCTGGTTCCGATCATCAATCGATTGCACCCTCCGGGGCAGAGTCTGCTGGCAGGGATTCTTATTCTGTCGCTCATGATTCTGCCGACTATCGCTCTGACCGCTGAAGCCGCTTTGCGAGGTGTTCCGGCATCGTACAGTAGCGCTGCGGCCGCACTGGGAATGGGACGCTGGGCGACGATCTGGAATGTTTCCTTGCCCGTTGCTCGACGAGGAATCCTTGCTGGCTTCCTGCTGGCCGCAACGCGAGCGATCGGCGAGACGATGGCTGTTGTGATGGTCTGTGGAAATATCGTCCAGGTTCCAGACAGTCTGTTCGCCCCGGTCCGAACCGTGACGGCAAACATCGCGATGGAAATGGGTGACGCGCAGGCAGAGCATCGATCGGCTCTGTTTTTGACAGGACTGGCACTGATGGTACTGGTGGCCCTCTTCCTGATTGCAGCAGGCGGGCCGCGCCGGAGCGAAGTCTCATGACAAGACTTCGATCCGCAAAGATCGACCGAAGCGTCGCTGTCGTCTGCTGGGTCTCAGCGGCGGCCGTCTGCGCCACGTTCGGTTGCCTTCTGATTGAGATTATCCGCGCAGGATATGCTGAGGTCTCGTGGGAGTACCTGACATCGAGACCTCTTGATGCCGGACGAGCGGGAGGGATCGGCACGGTGCTCGTCTCGACCGTGCTGGTGCTGCTTGTTTGCCTGGCCGTGTCGATCCCGGTGGGAGTTGGTGCTGCCACCTGGCTGTCCGAGTTCACAACACCTGGCAGTCGGCGTGCTCGGTTCGTAACCGGTTGCGTCAACCTTCTGGCGAGTGTTCCGTCGATCATCTTCGGGCTGTTCGGCATGGTCTTTTTCAGTCAGATGTTGAATCTTGGGATCTCAATTCTGTCCGGCGGCCTGACACTGGCGTGCATGGTTCTTCCGATCGTAATTCAGACGACTTATTCCGGACTTCGATCCGCAGCCGTTGAGCTCAGACTCGGAGCAGCGGCGCTCGGACTCAGCCGCACCTCGACGTTGTGGTATTTATTGTTTCCCGCAGCGACTAACGGCGTCGTCGCCGGGTTGTTGTTGAGTCTCGGTCGAGCGATGGCAGAGACCGCCGCCTTACTGTTCACGAGTGGCTACGCCACGCGAATGCCCGAGTCGCTGCTTGATTCAGGACGGACGTTGTCCGTCCACATTTATGATCTGGCCATCAACGTTTCCGGAGCGGAATCCCGGGCGTATGCCAGCGCGTTCGTTCTGTTAATCCTGCTGCTGCTTGTCAATCTGTCGACATCAATGCTTGCTGAACGGTGGCTTCGCACCCGTCAGACAGCGTAATTCATTAGTTCCAACCGGCCCGTGGGAATCGGCCCTACCAGATTGCGGGAACGGTTTTCTTCCAGTTTCTTACTTCGCGGCGTGCCTGCAGTGTCCGAGGTATTTCCCCCAAAGGTTTGAGAGGTCTTCGTGGATCCACTTGTCCAGTTGAGCGAGTCAGTCAGCGGTTCGTCCGGACCAGTCTGTGAACCAGGCATCGCTCCAATGCTTGAGACTCGCGAACTTTCCGTGACGTACGGGTCACGTCGCGCGCTGTCCGGAGTCAGTCTGGCGGTTCCACGACATCAGATTCTTGCCATTGTCGGGCCATCGGGATGTGGAAAGAGCACGTTTCTGAATTCCCTGAACCGGCTGACAGACCTGACTCCGAATTGTCGCGTCGAAGGTTCGATCCGAGTTGATAACGAAGAGATCCTCAATGCAGACTGCGACCCGATGACGTTGCGTCGTCGAGTCGGCATGGTATTTCAGAAACCGAATCCGTTTCCCTTGTCGATCTGTCGGAATCTGGCGATCCCGTTGAAAGAGCATGGCTGTGCGAAGTCCGACATGGATTCAATCATCGAGGAGGCGATATCGGACGTCGGTCTGTGGGATGAAGTGAAGGACCGGCTTAATGCACCGGCTTTGTCGCTGTCGGGAGGGCAACAGCAGCGTCTCTGCATCGCCAGGGCACTCGCACTCCGACCGGAAGTCATGCTGTTTGACGAGCCCTGCAGCGCGCTGGATCCGTTTTCGATCAATGTTGTCGAACAACTGATCGCGTCACTTCGAGAACGCGTCACCATCGTGATTGTGACTCACAATCTCGCCCAGGCTCGGCGAATCGCGGACCAGGCCGCGGTGTTCTGGCAGCGCGACGGAGTCGGCACTGTCATTGAATCCGGTCCGGCGACACTGGTCTTCGGCGCTCCTCAGGATCCCGAAGCGGCGGCTTACCTGAGCGGACACTGCTGCTGACGGGTTTCCTGAGAGTCGGTTCGATATCAGGTGCGAGCGGCTTTCGCTTCAAACCGGTAATTCTCTGAACCGTGCCGGAATCCGCTTCAGCGAGCTCCGCCGGTTTGAACGGATTGCCGGGCATGGGTATAGTCGCTGCTTCCCGCCGAGACTGTTCGAACAGACTCGACTTACCTTCCAGCGATTCAGACGTTCGTCAGTAACCGGACTGATGGTGCTGTCCTGTCGAGACCAGCACTGACGACGTGTGAGCGGTGCATCCACCTGATTTTTCAGTCGGTTGTCACCCGCTTCCGAACTCGTTGCATCATGAATCTGTATTTTGAGGATATCCGCTCATGTCGACCGAACTCCGGGCGCCTCGCCTGACGAGCGTTCAGTGGCTGATCTGCATCATCGCTTCGATCGGCTTTGCGTTTGATATCTACGAACTTCTGATGTTGCCGCTGATCGTACGACCGGCTCTTCAGGAGCTGGCGGGAGTCAGTCCGGGTAGCCCGGAATTTCGCCAGTGCGTGGCGATGCTGTTCTACGTTCCGGCCCTGGTCGGTGGATTGTTTGGACTCGCCGGCGGATACCTGACCGACAGACTTGGGCGACGTCGCGTGCTCACATGGAGTATTCTGTGCTATGCCGTGTCTGCATTCGCAGCGGGGTTCTCAACCAACTTCTACATGCTGCTGTTCTTTCGCTCGACCACGTTTGTTGGTGTCTGTGTGGAATTCGTGGCTGCTGTGGCCTGGCTGGCGGAACTGTTTGACGATCCGAAACAACGGGAAAAAGTGCTGGGCTACACACAGGCGTTTTCCTCAATTGGTGGCCTGCTGGTGGCAATCGCCAACGGCCTGGCACTGGCCTGGGCTTCGTCGCTGCCCGAGATCAATCTCCCAGGCTGGCTCAACTTCTTTGGTGGCGAAATCAGCAACGGCCATGCGGCATGGCGTTACACACTGATGTCCGGACTGATTCCCGCAATCCCGTTGATCGTCATTCGACCGTTCCTGCCGGAATCGCCCAAGTGGCAACAGAAAAAAGATTCGGGAACTCTCAAGCGACCAAGTATTGCGGCACTGTTCAGTAAAGATCTGCGTAGAACGACTATCGTCACAACGATCATGTTTGCCTGCAGCTACGGCGCGGCCTTCGGTGCGATCCAGCACGTGCCGCGAATGATTCCACGACTGTCTGACGTACAGGCTCAGACAGAAGGCAAACCTGTTCCTCAACAGAAAATGATCGAACAGGTCGCCGCCGCCAATTACACCAAAGTTCAGGAAGTGGGCGGACTCGTCGGGCGATTGCTGCTGGCGCTCCTCGTGGTACGAATCGTCAGTCGTCGGAAACTTCTGTTGATGTTTGTCGGACCGGGAGTGATTCTGATGCCGCTGATATTCTGCAGCTTCGCATCGATTGGCAGTAATCCGATATTACTGACGGTGGGGAGTTTCCAGTTCACGATGCTGCATATAGGAGTGTTCGTTGCCGGACTGCTGACGGTTGCGCAGTTCAGTTTCTGGGGCAATTATCTGCCGCATGCCTACCCCGTCCATCTAAGAGGAACTGGCGAAAGCTTTGCGGCGAACATCGGAGGCCGTCTGATCGGGACCTCTTTCGCTGCCGTCACGACGCTCGTCGTCCAGCCAATCGCACCAGGAGATACGCCCGAGATGCAACTGGGGTACGCTGCAGCGATCGTCGCCACATTCGTGTACATCGTCTCGGCGATCACGTGTCGCTGGTTACCCGAGATCGATCCGAGCGTTTCGGACGACTAGATCCACCGACAGATTATAAATCAGTCAGAAATGCTCGCCGGCTTACTCCCTTGAGTTAGCTGGCGATTTTCATTTGACGAACCACTTGTCGACGATTGCCTGAGCGGCGATTTCGTGAGCTCGCTCGTTCGGATGAGCATCGAACGGATTGACGGTCAGCCGCTCGCTGGCGTGTTTCGAGAGTGAGGGATCCAGATCCAGATAGTCGATCTCCAGCTCGCCGCAGTCCTTGCCGATCTGTCGATGAATTTCGCGAAACGGATACTCAGTTCCGAGATTGTGCAGGAATGGAAAGATCACGACCCGGAACCGGCAATCGTGCTCGCGGCACGTTTTCGATGTTCTCGTCAGCACGCCCCGGAATCTTTGCCAGGGTTCGCCATCGTAGTACTCCTTCACGAACGAGTAATAACTGCGCTGTTCGGCCTGAAACAGAAGTTGAGTCCGGAAATACAGCCAGTTGAAGAAATAGGTGTCCCGCAACAGGAACCCCGGCGGCTCGAAGTGCGAAAGATTGGAACTGCGGGACATCGTCGGGTCGTGAAACGTCTCGATATCGTTCAGGCAAAGCACATATACCGCGTCGTCGATGCGGCCTCCTGCTGCAAAGGTGTGCTGCAGAATTGACTCGGCCCATAGCAGATCGGTGCCTGGCCAGGCGAGATTCGCGACGCGAACCGGCTCATCGGTCGCAGAACTGTCAGCAAGCTGCCGCGCCACTCGATTGCTGAAGCGATCTTCAATTGCAGCAACGCCGTGCCCGAACGTAAAGCTGTCACCCAGAAACAATAGTTGTCTGCGGTTGTCATCAAAACGAAGAGTAAAGTCCGAGTCATCCCGATAGCGGATGCTGGCATCGGATGAGAATTCCAGGACGCGAACATCAGGTTCAACATGGACCTGGAACCACCGCCTGGAGACGTTCGTCATGTCAAACGAATCGGTCGTGTCGTACAGCAAAGCGAACCCAACTTCAGGAATCGTCAGCAGGCACAAACATAACCAGCCGGACAGGCTCGCATAGACAAATTTCGATCGCGGCTTCCTGTTCGCCCAGTGTCGGCGCAAACGAAGAAGGCCAACAGGGGCCATGATCAGGGTCAGCAGCCACACCGACATCGCGATCAGATAGCCATCAGAAAGATGCAGGAACAGTTGCCACATGAGTTACCAGCGATCGCCGTTGTCTGAACAACCATGTACGTCACCGCGGTAGAAGTACGCGATCACTTCGACTCTATCGAATGGAGCCTGCAGGCGAATCAGCTGGCGTTCGTACAGGCCGGAGCCAACTTCTTCAACCACATCAAGTACGCCGAGTGTGGCCTCGTCAACGTCCCACACCTCGCCGTGAATTGCCACACCCTTGTCAGGATGCGATGCCTCAACGAGGCCAGGAAACCAGTCCAGCCGGTATAGCCGGTAATCGGTTACGGTTCGACCGCAATCGACAAAACGCTGCCCGGCAAGGTGCTCATGCAACGCTCCACCTCGCTTCAGCGTGCCGTAAACGAAAACGTACACCTTATCTCCTGTCAACTGAGTAGCTTAAGACTCTGTGCCGACACGATCGGGATATTCCGTCTATCCGGCATATCAGGAAAAGGTGACGCCATCACGGGAACCGCAAAGGGATTCAATGGAAAACTGGTGAATTGGGCTGAAGCTTTACGTAAACATCCGGGTGTACTGATGAAATGGATTCTACCGACAGGTTGCAACCCGAAGACGCTCCGGGCCAGGGCCGATGTTTGTCGCTGACGCATGATCTCTCAGGAGAATTCTCTAACGGTCGCAACCGACCGAGACGGTTTCAAGGAATCTATGATGTTAACCTCCGATCCAACAGCTGACACCAAACCTCCTCGCCGACTACGGACCACTGGTTTTCTGAAGTCGATCGGAATGGAGCGCACGACTGCGGTCCTGCTCGTGGGAGTCGTGGTTCTGCTGTTTGCATTCTTCAGTATCATCGGATCAGACATTCCGACGAGCACGGAATTGGAACCAGAACCGGAAACGACGTCTCCGTCAGCTGAGGTCGCGTCTGAACCAGAGGAGATCGACGTCCTGCCGCAACAGGCGACGGAGTGAAGTCGCTGGCTCCAGCGTGGACTCGCCGCTCGCGACCTCGGCGGAGTTAGTTGCCAGCAAAGTCTGAGACGTAGCGATTGTCGTTTACTCGCGTGTGAACTTCTGGAATTTCTCCAGCAGATCCAGAGTTGTCGGTCCAGGAGTTCCTTCCCCGATGTCCCTCCCGTCGAGACTAACAACGGGCACAACTTCGGCCGCACTGCCCGTCAGAAAGCATTCGTCAGCGGTATAAATATCGTGCCGCAGCATGACGCATTCCCGGACTTCGTAACCGCTTTCCCGCGCGATCCTCATGACCACATTTCGAGTGATCCCTTCGAGAATTCCGGAATCAGGGCCTGGCGTTTTCACGACGCCATTCTTCACGATGAAAATGTTGTCGCCCGAGCATTCGGCGACTTCACCTTTGTGGTTGAGCATTAGGGCTTCGGGCGAGCCAGCGTCGGTTCCCTCGATCTTGGCCAGAATATTGTTGAGATAATTGAGCGACTTGATGCGGGCGCTGAGCGCTCCCGGATGATTCCGGATCGTGCTGGCGGTGATCAGCTTCATTCCGTTCCGGTAGATCTCTTCCGGATAAAGCGTGATGGTGTCTGCGATGATGATCACCTGCGGATTCGACGTCTTGCGGATATCCAGGCCCAGGTATCCGGCGCCGCGAGTCACGACCAGTCGCACGTAACCGTCAACAACTCCGTTCTCGGCGACGGTTTGATTCACCGCGTCGATCATCTCGGAAGTAGACATCGGGATCGGCAGGCGGATGGCCAACGCACTCTCGAAGAGCCTGGCAATGTGTTCTTCGTGCAGAAACACCTTGCCGCCATAGACGCGAAGCCCCTCGAAAACGCCGTCACCGTACAGCAGACCATGATCGTAAACGCTGATTGTTGCTTCGTCTTTGGGAACGAGCTTGCCACCGACATAAACTTTCTGCGACATGCAGGGAACTCCGGACATCTGGCATCGGCGCACGGTACAGCCGACAGGGGAATTGAAATCGAGCGAGCACTATCGAGCGAGCATTGAAGCAGCCTCAGTGCAGGCCGGTCAACCGTCGACAATGTCGACGAAATCTGTGCGCCGCTGCAGACACAGTCTGCTGGAAAAAGGCTCGGAGCCAAGGTGTCCGTCCGCAGCAGCCAGGTACGTCAGTCGTTACGCGGCTTTGTCGAGTCTCTCAAGACTGCCATTCGCGAGTCTGACGATGCGGTGTGCCTGCTGTGCGATCGCGTCGTCGTGAGTCACCATGACGATGGTCAGGTTCTGGTCCTCGTTCAGCGATTGCAACAGGTCCATAATCCCGCGACCCGTTTGAGCGTCGAGATTCCCGGTTGGCTCATCGGCCAGCAGGATTTCAGGCCGGGCAACCAGCGCTCGCGCGATCGCCGCTCGCTGCATTTCTCCTCCTGAAAGTTCCGACGGACGATGTTTCAAGCGATGCGACAGCCCGACCTGCTCGATGATGGCACAGGCCTGATCTCGATACTCGTGGCGATTCTTCCAGTAGCGGAAGGCCGAGTCACGAATCATCAACGGAGCCAGCACGTTTTCCAGTACCGAGAGTTCTGGCAGCAGATGGTAGAACTGAAAGATAAATCCAAAAACGCGATTTCGAAGCACGTCTCGAGTCGCCGATGGGAGGTTGTCGACTCGCAGAGTTTCTGTCGGGTTTCCACCGGCACCTTCGCACCGCAAGCGGATTTCTCCGATGCTGGGCTGATCCAGCAGTCCCATCAGATGCAGCAGTGTACTTTTCCCGCTGC
>JAQBWV010000357.1 GCA_027624335.1 Planctomycetota bacterium | reverse complement strand
GCCCGAAAACCCAGAAAAACCAACTTCTTCGGTGACTTCCAAGAACACGCCGGGTGGGCAGTTACACTCTCACTCACTGGTGAAAGCATACTGACCGATTGCCTTTCTTCGTGCGAACTGACGGCGTCGGCTGCGCGTCACTGAAGTTATGCGGTAAACAACTCGTCGATAACACCGGTTGAGTCGCCGAAGGAATCGGTGTTGATGTTCGATCCTTTCAGCAGGCTCAACCAGAGGTTGCACAGTGGCGTCTTGCGGTCGCTCATGACCAGGTGGCGGCCTTGTTTGAAGCTAGCACCACCGCCGGCTATGAGTGTCGGGCAATTCTTCAATGAATGCACTGAACTTAGGTTCGAGCCGAACGTGATGGAGCAGTGGTCGAACAGGCTGGATCCGTCGGACTCTTTTGATGCTTTCAGCTTGTCGATGAACTCGGCCAGCAGTTCGGCATGCGTGGTGTCACGGTTCATCGAAACTGTGCGGCGTTCGCCCTCGGAGTAGTGGCTCATTGAGTGAGAAGTCATGGTTGCTCCGAGACTCTGAATCAGCGAATCACTGGGCATGCGGTAGGTGAAGACTCGGGTGGAATCGACCTGCATCGCGGCGACCATCAGGTCATACATCATCCGAATTTCGTTGATCCCTTCGAGCGACTCATCCGGTTCTCGGAGTGGATTCTCTGGCTGCCGTTTGTCGACCTTTAGCCATTTCTCTTCCTTGGCCAGCCGCACTTCGATCTCGCGAATGGACTGCAGGTACTCGTCGAGCTTTTGTTTGTCCGTCGCGTTGAGTTTGCGGTGGACCGATCCGGCATCGGTCAGCACGGTGTCCAGCACACTGCGCTGCTCCGTCAATCGTTGTTGTCGCTCTGCCAGTGGCGCGTTGTTGTTGGAGAAGAGTTTGTGGAACGCCGCAACCGGTGTGTCGATCCCGGCGACTGGTTTGCCTGAGCGATTCCAGGCCAGCGACATTCCCGGTCCGTGGCCGTCCGATGCGTATCCGACTTTGGCAGCAAGCTGAATCGACGAGAACCGAGTCTGTTCTCCCAGCACCTCAGCGGCGACCTGGTCGACCGAGACAGTGTTGTAAAAGCTCTGTCCGGGAATGGCGTAGCGATTGGCACCGGTCAACCAGAACGTGCTGCCGCTGTGGCCGTCCGCCGAATACTGGTGCATCAGGTTCTGAATGATTGAGATATCTTTTTTGTGTTTCAGCAATGGCTGAAGCACACCCGGCAGTTCGTAGTTTTCACCGATGGTACTGACGTCGGGATACCAGCGATCCGCCGTCACTCCGAAACCGATGCCAAGAAAGACGAGGCGTTTAGGCGGCGCGGACGCGGATCGTTCCGTGGCATTAGCGAAGCGGCTGAGTCTCAGTGATTCGAGAAACGGCAGTGCGATCAGTGCGCTGCTGCTACGAAGGACTCCACGGCGAGTCAATTGGTTTGTCATGGCGTGTTCCTGGTGATGAATGTGATGTGATTGGAGTTTATGAGCCCTCTCGGTCACGCTATTTCGTGCGGAAAGTCGCCGACTGCGTGAGCGCGTGAATAAAAGAACTCACTTCGCAATCGTTGTTGTTCGCATGTCCGATGATCTCGTCGGCCAGTTCCTGATCTGTGAATCCGTATGGCCGACCGAGTCCGTAGGTGATCAGCGATTCTGTGAATCCGCGTGCGAAGTCATTACCACGTTTTGCCACGGCGTTACGGAGTTCGAAGTAGTCAGCGAAGGTTGTTCCGTCTGAAAGTTGGCCACTGGGGTCGATGGGGAACTCCATCACTTTCTTCCGCTTGCGGAATGTCCCCGGTGAATCGATCACTTCCGTATCGCGCCACAGTCCGGCCGCATCGAAGTTCTCCAGTCCGTAACCGATCGGGTCGATCTTCTGATGACAGTTGGCGCACTGTGGTTGTTCCTGGTGGGCTCGCGCCAAGTCGCGGGCAGCAAGAATCTGTCCATCCAACCGGCTGAGCATCGGCACGTTCGCCGGAGCAGGCGGGGGCGGATCGTTAAGCAACTTGCGCAAGACCCAAACGCCGCGTTCCACCGGAGAGGATCGCTGACCATCTGACCCCATCGCCAGCACCGCCGCAGTTCCCAATAAACCGCCCCGCTTTGAATCTTTCGCGACCGGAACCTTACGGAATTCGTGGCCTTCGACTCCCGGAATACCGTAGTAAGCGGCCAGCAGATCGTTGATGACCACGAAGTCTGCGTTGAGCAGCGTTTGTAGTGGTAACTTCTCATTCAGGATCAGTTGGAACGTCTGAAAGATTTCCTCGCCGGCAGACTCACGGGCGGCGTTGTCGAACGTTGGAAATTGGACACCGTCGAACTGGAACATGCCCAGACGGTCCATTTGCAGCCATTGATAAACGAAACCACGGACGAACTCATTAGACCGAGCGTCGGCCAGCATCTTCGACGTCTGTTCCTTCAGCACGCCGTCTTCAAGCAGTTCGCCGGACTGGCCGAGTTTCAACAACTCGTCATCCGGAGGGGCGCTCCACAGAAAGTACGACAGCCGCACGGCCAGTTCAGGCCCTGTCAACAACGTCGACGACCAAATACCCGGCGACTCCACCATGTACACAAAGCTGGGCGAAGCCAGGACGATCGATAGCGGATCGATCAACGCCTCGGTCAGACTCTGCCCTTTCGCTCGATTCGCGCTGTAACGCTCCAGCAGTTTCCCCAGGTATTCTTTACCGGGCATCTCACCTCGGAATGCACTCTCAGCGAATCGCTGGAGAACCTTGCTGGCGTATTGCTCGTCACTCCAATCGGCAGGTCTTTCGAACAGAATCTGCGAGGCCAATTTGTCGCGGCGCTCGTCAGACTCTGGACCAATCAACTCGGCCCAATCGACCCACAATCCCGGTGGAGTGCCGATTCCGTTGGCCTTCATGTCGATGGTCGCCTGGTTCTTGTCGGCCCGGTCCTGATGACTCCGCTGATGAATCCAGATCTGTTTTGTTTCGCCCGGCCGATGCACGAAGGAAAACTCGATGATCTCCGGGTCCGAAAGCGGAGCGGTCACTTTCCGCCAGCCGAGCCGGGTGCGTCCGGTCCCGTAGCCTTCCGAGAATTCAAGATAGTGCAACCGTTCCCGCGCGTCGGGGTAGGCTGCGGCCAGGATGCGAATCGTGTAACGGCCATCTTGTGCCTCGTGAAGCACTGGCAGCTTGACCTTTGTGTAACCTCCCAGCTTGATCGTCATGATCAGCGTGATCCCGGTCGCTGTCTCCGGGCGCTTCAGGTAGCCGTCCATCAGAGGCAGCCACTCGACGTTGCGTTGTTTCTTTGCCGAGTACTCGTCGAGGAATCCGAATTCGGACGCAGGCTTCTCTTTCTGTGCAAAAAATGCTTCGGCTCGCCGTTTCTTATCCCGCATTTCTTCCGCGGCAGCAGCGTAGTGCGGCGTGTACTCCTCTTCCGGCTCGACGCGAATCGTCTTTGATTCGGGACGCTTCCGTGGCAGCAGCGCCAGTTCGAGCGATCGTCGCGCCGTCGCGAGGTATTGTTCAATCTGATCGCTCGACATGAACAGCGACGCGCCCTGTGTGTCGAAACCGGAAGTCGCCTGATCATCCGGCAGGTTCGAGACGTCGGGTCGCACGCCCAGCAGAGCTTCAATCGTGTTTGCGTACTCGCGGCGATTCAGCCTCCGCAGGGTGATGACACCACCTGAGTCGCTGAGGATCTTCCGCGTGACCACCATCTGCTCGGAAAGATCCTTCAGGAAGACGGCCTTATCAATATCAGCCAGCGGCCTGGCATCCTCAGGCGGCATTTCGCCCGAGTTGATCGCATTCAGGACCTTCGCCCAACGCTCGGCAGTGGGAATGTCCTGGCTGATGGTAAACGATAGATTCTCCAGATCAACGCTGCCTTCTTTCGTTGCAGCGTCGTGACATTCAAAGCAGTGTTGCTTGAGTAGCGCCAAATGCTTTGCGGGCATTGCCGCCGTCCGCGAATGGTCACCCCGGACGGAACCCGCGACCAGGCTGCCGATCGCAGCAACGATAGCGAACAGGTAAGTGAGCGAACGCCTCATGATTTCGATTTCCTCGTGGGCTTCTTTGTGGAGTGTGTGATCTGTGGTCGCTGCATGGCGGAATGAGGATCGCGAAAGACCCACGGCTCCCATATAGCGCGAGCCTGCTGCCAGTCGGCGAGCGATCGTGTCGGAAACCAGCCGGGGTAGCCGTGCTTGTCGAAGTCGTACTTTTCCGCATTGGCTTCGATCCAGTCGTCGACCTTCACACCCTCCGGTGCCCCCGGGAAGATTCCTTTGCCGGTGAACTCGTCGGTGATGCCCTGGTCGAGGATGACTTCCTTTCGCCAGCGATGAAGTTCGGCGAGCAATTCGGCTTTGACATCGGCGTAGGCCGAGTCGTCAGACACGTTGTGCACTTCGTGTGGATCGCGGCGCAGGTCGAACAGTTCAATCTCGGGCTTCGTTGCTGCAAAGAAGGCGCCCTGTTCCGGGTTGAGTTTCCCCTGCAAATGCAACACGTTCATCTCAGCCAGGATGGGATAGGCTCCTTCCTTGTACCGACTGAACTGCAGCCATGGCCGCTCCGGCATGAGATTCAAAATCAGCTTGTAGTCTTTGGATCGAATGGCCCGCATTGAGTCGCGGGTCTTGTCCATTTTGTCTCGGGCCGCGAAGACGTAATTGCGGTCCTTCACTGCCTGACTGAACAGGCTTTTCCCATGCAGCGGCACGGGAGCTTCAACGCCCGCCGTCTCCAGCACAGTGGCACAAATATCAATGGACGAGACGAGATCGTCGCTGATCTGACCGGGGGGAATCTTTCCGGGCCAGCGGACGATCATCGGAATGCGGATGCCCTCGTCGTAGAGAAACTGCTTGCCACGAATCTGGCAGACGCCGTGGTCGCTGATGAAGAAGACGAGCGTGCTGCCGGTCAGCCCTTCTTCATCCAGTCGCTTCAGCAACGCGCCGACTTCGCGATCGACGGTCTGCATCGACTCCAGGCCGTTGGCGATGTCGCGGCGGACGAACGGCGTGTCGGCATACTGCGGCGGCACCTTAACATCCTCGATCGCGATTGGCCTCAACGGATCACGCTTCCACGCACGATGAGTGGCACCAAACGTAATGCGAGCAAAGAACGGCTGGTCCGGCTTTCGCTGATTCCAGTCCGTTCCCATGAAGAGTTCATTCTTCTTATCGGGAAGAAAGTTGCAGTCGGTCTTCCAGCTCATCAGCGCCGTGAAGTAACCCGCATCTGCCAGCAGATGCGGAATCGGCTTGATTCCATAGGGCAACGGTTTCTTGTTCGTCTCGCGATGCTGGTGCGCTCCGATATAGTTCTGATGAAACCCGGTCATCATCGCCGAACGCGACGTCGAGCAAACCGGCGACGTGGTAAACGCCCGCGTATAGCGAATTCCTT
>JAQBWV010000053.1 GCA_027624335.1 Planctomycetota bacterium | reverse complement strand
CTTCTGCTGAAATATTTCCGAAGCATCATTATCTGTCACGCGTCTGATCGAGCGGCGATTGTCTCCAGAAGAATCACAGAGCATTTCGAATGATGAAAATAGATAACATTTTGTCCACATCGGTGGTGACGATGGTCCTGCTGTTCGCCGCCGCCCAGGTTGGACAAGCCCAGTTCGGGGGTCCAGGCAGTGGCCGCGGTCGACCCGGTGGCGGAAGAGGATCTGGTGGCGGAAGCAGTCCGCTGGAATTGCTGCAACGTGAAGACGTTGCCGGTGAAGTCGGCCTCACGGACGAGCAAAAAACGAGTCTGGTTGAGGCGCAATCCGGGCTGCGAGACAGCCCCGAGATGCAGGACATCGAGGCGCGCGCCGACGCCGCAACGAATGACGAAGAGCGCCGAGCGATTTTCGGAGAGAGGCGAGGTGTCCTCGACAAGAAAGTCAACGGGATTCTCGAACCCGAGCAACGGTCGCGGCTGGGTGAGCTTGTATTGCAACGGCAGGGAATGCGAGCGTTTGCCGATCCTGAACTCGCAGGTCAGTTCAGCGTTTCCGACGATCAGCGGGCGAAGATCGAAGAGCTGTCTCAGAAGTACGAAGACACGCGTCGCGAAGTGCGATCCAATCGCAATCTTTCCGACGAAGAGCGGGACGCAAAAAGCGACGCACTGCGAGTAGAGTTTGAGAAGAACGCTTCAGCGGTTTTGTCCGACGAGCAGCGTCACACGTTCGAACAGATAAAAGGGAAGCCGTTTGCGTTTGCCGAAAATCAGCAGTCTCCCTTCGGACCTCAGCGACGCGACGAAGGTCAGATACGCCAGCCCGCAGCTCTTGCGGAAACCATTCCGACACCGTCGTCGGCGGCGGTGACAACACCGGCGACGACTTTCCTGGAAGGCGAATCAACAGTTGTGTCGTTTGGAGCGGACGCTGCCGGAGACGGAGTACTCATCAAAGAGCTGTCGTTCAATTTCCGCTATGCGCCCTGGACTGACGTGCTGACTTTGTTCTCCAATGCGGCGGGATTGACTCTTGATCTGAACGCAGTTCCGCCCGGCACTTTTAACTATCGCGACAGCCGTAAGTACACACCGACGCAAGCTCTGGATGTTCTCAATGGGTATCTCATTCAGAAAGGTTACATTCTGGTTCGCCGGAATGAATTCCTCGTTGTCGTGAACATCGACAATGGCATTCCACCGAACCTGGTTCCTACGGTGACTCTGGAAGAGTTGCCGTCGCGTGGACGAAATGAACTGATGTCGGTCCTGATGCCGATTCTGGGAATGACTGCTGAGGAGGCGGCTACTGAAGCTCGCGAACTGCTCGGACCGCAGGGGAAGGTGGTGGCACTCAACAAGGCGAACAAACTTGTTGTGACTGACATCGGCAGCAACCTGTTGCGGATTTACGGGCTACTCAGCGGCATCGAACTGGAAGATGGTGACAAGATCTTCCGCAAGTTCGAGCTGAAACATATCTCCGTGCTCGATGCCGAAACGGTCGTTCGCGACCTGTTCGCCCTCGGTCAGCGTGGTTTCGAAAACGTGAGCGGGTCATCCAGTAGTCGTTATGATCCTCGCTCGCGATACGGGAGTAGCAGCAGCAGCAGTAGTAGCAGCAGTTACTCGCGGGATCCTCGCGATCCTCGATATGTGCCACCGGCTCCTGCTGACGCCAACGCGACAGTCACGATCGCTATCGATGAGCGAACGAACTCACTGCTGGTCACTGCCAGCCCGACAGATATCAAGATTATTGAAGAGGCCATTGAAGCTCTTGATCTACCGCCGCTCGATGGACAGTTCAGCCGTTCCAGTCGTGAGCCGTACTTCAAGGTTTACCAGCTTGAGACGGCCGATCCGATGGAAGTCACCAAGACGCTTGACGTGCTGTTTCCAGGTACCGTGGTTAATGAGGACGGGCGTTCGCGACGAATTCACATCAAGGCTACTGAGGAAGTGCATCGGGAAATTGAAACAACGATTCGCCAGTTGGATGGCGTTGGCAGTGGTGCGAGCCAGTTAGCAGTGATCCCGCTCGTGCGGATGGATGCCTACACGGCGACCACTTCGATTCAGTCTCTGTTCTACGCTGACGAAGACGGAGCGCCCGTGGTGCAGCCGCATCCGACGAGCAATGCGCTGGTCGTGCGTGGCTCACCTGATCAGGTTTCTCAGATCAAGCTGCTGGTGACGCAGCTCGAACCGGTCGACGGCGGTGGCTATGGAGGCACCGGCAACCTCCGCACGATTCCGCTGGGAGGACGCAATCCACAGGAGTTTCTGCAGGCGCTGGAAAAGATCTGGAATGTGCAGGGGAGAAACCCGATCCGCACGGTAATCCCCTCGGCTGCCGGCGCGATCCGCGAACGCCGCGTCCCTTCTTCAGATTCTCCGTTTCAGCTGACGCCGGATGCGGCAGGGTCGAATTCAGTGCCAACCACTCCCGAAGGGTCGAAGCCTCCTGTGGCTGATCCTGCTTCAAAGGCTAACCAGTCGGCCAGCTTCCGCACGTTTGATGGTGACCTGGCCTTTGCCTTTGCTGATGACATCTCACATGAGGATTTGTTTGCAGATGAAGCAGGAACAGATCGCGAGCCTCAAGAGTCTTCGACAGACTCACGCGATGCTGCTCTGGACGATGATCAGAAGCAGTTGTTTCAGGACCTGGCAGGCGCCGAAACTGTTCGCGATAAAGCGGCACCGGAGAATGGAGAAAGAGCAGCCTCGAATCCAGATGCTCCGATCGCCATCACAATTCAAGGCGGAAATCTTGTCATCGCTTCAGATGATGAAGAGGCTCTGGATCGACTCGAAGAGGTCATTAGTTCATTGGCTCAGGCAATGCCGCCCAAAACACAGTGGACAGTGTTTTATCTGCGATCAGCAGATGCCACACAGACGGCGGCAATACTCGAACGATTGTTTCCAACCAGTTCCGTAACGACGTCGCTCGGCGATTCAGACGGTGGATTCATGAGCGAACTGTCCGGCGGGCTTTCGTCGATGGGGCGAGGGTTGATGGACATGACCGGCTTGAATTCCATGCTGTCAGGGCCGCAGACGCTGCGGATTATTCCTGACGTCCGGTCCAACTCACTGTTCGTCAGCGGTCCGACGCATCAGATCGATGAAGTCGAAGACGTCCTCAGAATCCTGGACGCATCAGAATTGCCGGAACAATTGCGCGACCGCGCGCCTCGCTACATCGCGGTGAAGCACGCTCAAGTAGATGAAGTGGCGGAGATCATTCGCGACGTTTTCAAAGAAGAGCTGACACCCCCTCAGGCTGCACAGCAGCAGCGAGGCGGCGGCGGCGGTGGCAATCCGTTGGCCGCTTTGATGGGCGGCGGTGGCGCTAGCGCGTCGCCTACCCAGAAAGTGCAGATGACGCTGGGGATCGACTATCAGAACAGTCGGCTGTACGTCTCCAGCAGCGAGCCGATGTATCTGCGGGTTTCGGAGATGGTCGCCGAGATCGATGAGGCCGCCTTGAACGCTCGTCGTACCATCAGAATTGTGCCGCTGGAACACGCCAGCTCCGCAATTCTACGTCAGACGATCGGGGCGCTGATGCCGCGAGTGAAAGTCAGCACCAGCTCGACAGGCAGTCGCTCGTCGTCAGCTGATAGAACTCCAGATACTGACAATTCACAACAGGCTGCAGATCAAATAAGGCAGCAGTTCATTCAGAGGGCATTGGAGCAGGGCGGAGGGGGGCGTCCCGGTGGCACGTTTGGCGGCAGCGGAACTCCTGGCGCGGGTTCAACCCGAGGCGGCTTCCCGGGCGGTGGAGGAAGAGGTCCTGGTGGCAGCGGCAGCAGTCGCGGACGATAAACCAGGTATGAGACGGGCGGTTTTCACAGGGTGCGTGAAGCGGAGTGCAACGCACCTGAATGCGGTTTCAGCCTGCTGGTAATGGTGCGTTCCGCTGCGCTTCACGCATTTCACGAAAATGACGACGATTTCTGGACGTTCACTGTTGAAACGCAGGACCGGTATATTCTCCCGGCGGGCAAAGATTAATGGAAATCAGCGAAGTTCTCATCCGACGCGGCCTGTTGACCACGGACCAGGGAGACCTGGTGCGCCGACAGGCCAACGGCCATCGGTTTGACCGAGCGGTCATCGAGATGGGTCTGCTGACTGAAGAGCAGACTCTGCAGGCCTTCGCCGATGAGCTGGGGATGAAGTATGTCGAGCTCAAAGACTTCGAGATTGACCCCGAACTGCTGAGCCTGTTTCCAACGTCGACGATTTATCGACATTCCCTGCTGCCTCTGCGGCGTGACAATGGGCGAGTCGAAGTCGCAACGAGTGACCCGTTTGACCTGGAAGCGCTGGATGAACTGAGCTCGATCAGCGGACTCCGTCTTGAGCCTGTTCTGGCGCGACACGACGACGTCGTGCAGCTCATCAAAGTGAAGCTGGGCGTCGGCGGCGACACGATCAACGAACTCGTCAAGCAGAAGACGGACGACGACGATGATTACCTCGCGGAAGCTTCAAGGGCCGACGGTGAACTGGCCGAGATGGCTCAGCAGGCGTCAGTCATCCGCCTGGTGAACGAACTGCTGCTCGAAGCGTTGCATCAGAACGCCAGCGACGTACATATCGAACCTGGCGAACGCGGCCTGCGCGTCCGTTACCGCGTCGACGGCATGCTTCGAATCCAGTCGGTACCGCAGGAAATCAATCAGTTTTACGCCGCGATTGTTACCCGTTTGAAGATCATGTCGCGGTTGAATATTGCCGAGAAGCGATTGCCGCAGGATGGTCGTATTGAATTGAGAGTTGCCGGGCGCGACATCGACGTTCGCGTTTCCATCATTCCAATGCTGCACGGTGAGGGCGTAGTCCTCCGAATCCTCGATAAGGGGCGGATGGTCTTCAACCTGAGCAGCATGGGGATGCCGGATCCTATCTATAAGCCGTTCCAGAGATTGATTGCTTTGCCGCACGGGATTGTTCTGGTGACAGGCCCGACAGGCAGCGGCAAATCGACGACGCTGTACAGCGGTCTGAACGAAATCAGAAACGCTCATACCAAGATCATCACTGTCGAAGATCCGGTTGAATACCAGCTCGACGGTATCAGTCAGATTCAAGTCCACAGTCGCATCGGACTGACCTTCGCGGCCGGCTTACGGTCCATCCTGCGGCATGACCCCGACGTCATTCTGATTGGTGAAATTCGCGACTACGAAACCGCCGAAGCGTCGATTCAAGCATCTCTCACTGGTCCCCTGCTGTTCAGCCCGCTCCACACCAACGATGCCGCCAGTTCGTTCACTCGACTGGTCGACATGGGGGTCGAGCCGTACCTGGTTGCCAGTACGGTGGAAGGCGTCATGGCTCAGCGGCTGGTGCGACGTCTGTGTTCGCACTGCCGTGAGGCGTATCGACCTTCTCCGGATGAACTACCCAAAGACTTCCCCAACCGGGATGTCGAACAACTCTGGCGACCGGTCGGATGCCGCGAATGCAGCGACACTGGTTACTCCGGTCGGATCGGGGCCTTCGAGTTGCTGATTTCGGACGACGCGATTCGTGAAATGTGCGGCGAACGAGTCAGCTCGACTCGCATTCGTCAATACGGAGTCGAGCATGGAATGGTCACTCTTCGCCAGTGTGGATGGCTGCACGTGCTGAATGGTACGACAAGTATTGAAGACGTCCTGCGAATCACTAAAGGAGACGTTGTTTGAACGGATGACTGACGCTCACAGACGGGTGACCAGTTTTCGCCCTTACCTGTTCGTCGTTCATGCTTCTCTCAGCCCATGCCAGAATTTCAATACATCGCGCGAGCAATGTCCGGCCAGGAAGTTCGAGGACTTCTGACGGCCGGTACCGAGACAGAAGTTGTCTCGACGCTCTCTTCGCGCCAACTCTTTCCGCTCAGGATCGAACTGGCTGAGTCAGCCAGAAGCGATGAACGTCTGCGCGGACGTCGCGTCAGGGCTCGTGATCTGGCAACGTTTTATGCACAGCTCAGTGATCTTCTACGATCGGGCGTGCCGTTGTTGCGATCACTGGAATTACTGCAGAGGCAGACGCGTAACAAAGTCCTTAAGGTTGTCCTGCAGGAAGTGCGTGACGACGTCGCCGAGGGAACCCGGCTGGCGGAAGCCCTGCGTCAGCATGGAAACGTGTTTCCGGAACTCGCTGTCAGCATGGTCAGAGCCGGTGAGGAAGGCAGTTTTCTGGAAGACGTCCTGCGTCGCATCGCCGATTTCACCGAACATCAGGAAGACCTTAAGGGCCGAGTCATTGGCGCGACGGTTTATCCGCTGTTTCTCTCGGTCGTCGGCAGCGTTGTCCTGACAGTGATGATGGTCTGGTTCGTGCCGAAATTCGAACCGGTCTTTCAGCGACTGGAAGCTCGCGGCGAACTGCCGTGGGCGACAACCGCCGTCGTTGCGATCAGCGATACCCTGGGCAACTATGGCTTGTTCGTCGCGCTCGCGGCGGCAGGTGGCATTGGTCTGGCGATGCAGTATTGCCGGACTGACGAAGGACGACTGATCCTTGATCGAGTTAAGCTCGAGGCCCCAGGTGCCGGACGTATTTACCGCAGCCTGGCGATCGCTCGCTTCTGCCGGATCCTGGGAACGCTGTTGAATAACGGTGTGCCGATCCTGAACTCGTTGAGAATCGCAAAGGATGCGACCGGTAATCGAATCCTGTCCAACGCGATCCATACGGCGAGTGACTTTATCGCAGCGGGAAAATCGCTGGCTGAACCGTTGAGGTCGAGCGGGGAATTTCCCGAAGAAACCGTCGAAATTATTGCCGTCGCCGAAGAAGCAAATAACCTGGAAAAAGTTCTGGTTGACATCGCCGAGAGCATGGAGCGACGAACGTATCGTTACCTCGAACTGTTTGTGCGATTGCTCGAGCCTGTCATGCTGCTGATCATGGCGACGCTCATTTTGTTTGTGATGCTGGGGTTACTGCTGCCAGTTCTGCAGAGTTCCTCGGTCCTGTGATATCCTGTCCTGAGTTCCACGTGCAGCGTGGAAGCACGTTGCGAGGACAACATCAGACATCCCGCCCCGAGCGAGTCTCGGAACGCCCACCGAAGGAGAATGTAAAATGAGAACTCAAAGAAACCAAAGATCAACCCGTCGAGGCTTCACTCTGATTGAAGTCCTGCTGGTTCTGGCCATCATCGGCGTCATCGCCGCCTTCGCTGTTCCACAGCTGCTGGGAC
Organism: Planctomycetota bacterium; assembly: GCA_027624335.1. Classification (GTDB taxonomy): domain Bacteria; phylum Planctomycetota; class Planctomycetia; order Planctomycetales; family Planctomycetaceae; genus JABMPE01. The sequence continues at coordinate 25,346 of JAQBWV010000053.1, read as the reverse complement.
AGCAACAGGGAGCAATGGTTGATGCCACGAAGATTCACATTCGCGACTTCGAAAAGAACGTGCAGATGTACGCCGTTAAGCATGACGGAGTTTATCCGCAGGGTGATTCTGAAACTGTCTTCGGCATGTTGATGCAGCCGGGCGTCGACAAATCGGGACGGCAGCTGCAGCCTTTCATCAGCGACATCCCGAAGGACGCCTGGGGCAACCCGTTGTTCTACGAATACCCGCCCAGCGGTAATCGTCAGGGCTTGATCGACAAACCTGCTGTCTGGTCAGCCGGCCCCGATCAGCAGGAAGGCTCGGAAGACGACGTCATTAACTGGGCACAAAATCTCTAAATCGATTACGAGTATCTTCTGCCCAATGCCAGTAACTCAGCAGGGTGTGTTCCGCGTTGTCGCACGCGCCCTGTGCACTGACTGTCAGGAATGTTCGAGTAAATGCATCGTTATTCAGCCTCAAACCGAACTTCATCGCACAGCGCTTACACGCTGATCGAGGTCCTGTTGGCGCTGGTAATCCTGGTAATCCTGACGTCGATGGCATCATCACCTCTCATGCAGAGCTGGCGTGATCAGCGAACCGGGTCTGCCACAGAAGATGTCAGAGCGTTGCTGGCGGGAACTCGAATACTGGCGCTCGATCGTGATGAAACCTGGCAGTTCGTGTACGAGCCTGGTGGAACGCGGTACGTACGAGTTCCGCAGTCAGCAGCGTCGGAGTCGTCAACAGAACAAACGGACCAGACAACGAACAGAGGAAAGCAGTCAGGCACGCTGCCACCACAGATCAAATTTGGCGAGTCAGGTGGCGGTGCTGCTTCAACCATTTCTTCCGACCTGCTGACGGGTTTGTCGGATGCGGGCGAGTTGAGTGGGGTTTCGTGGTCAACTCCCGTGATCTTTTATTCGGACGGAACATCATCAGAGGCGACATTCGAGATCAACGATGAGTACGGCAACACTCGTACGGTTTCAGTTCGTGAGTTAACAGGAGGCGTCACGGTCAAGGACGGAACCACGCTGTAGCAGACAGGAGTGGTCATGTCGCAGGATGCGTGAAGCGCATTTCGTGCCATGCACTGGTAGAACCAGTGGCACACTTTTTCGATTGGTTGTCAGGCCACGATTCATGAAGACGGCAGACAGATATCTTCGCAGCCACGTTGAGCCCTGCGCGAATGTTCGCGCGGGTTTTTCGTTGTTCGAAGTCATGCTGTCGCTGGCCATCTTTCTCGCTGCGTTTGTCGCGATCAGTCAACTTTCGTCCAATGGGATGAATGCGGCGGTGCAGGCACGGTTGCAGACCAGGGCCGTTCTTCGTTGCGAATCGAAACTTGCGGAAATCGTCGCCGCGATCGAGCCACTGGAAGACGTCACCGATCAGCCCTTTCAGGACGATGAACAATGGAAATGGAGCCTGCAGACAGCCTCCGGTCCGCACGCGGATATTCGGCATGTCACCGTCTCGGTGAATTACGAAGGCGCGAACGATCTGGCAAGTACGAGCTTCGTGATGACTCGTCTCCTGCGCGATCCGACCGTGTTTGAAATGGCAGCGCTGGCAGCGGCAGAAGAAGCGGCTTCCGAACTGGGAGGTTTGTGATGCTTCGCCGGTCCGCCATTCGGAATCGATTGATGTCGCCCGCAGAGTCGCAGGGTGCCAGTCTCCGCAGTCATCCTGCGGCATTTACGCTGCTCGAACTGCTACTTGCTCTGGGCCTGTCAATCACGTTGCTGACTGCGGTCTATTCCGCACTGGAGCTTCACTGGCGATTCTCAACGCTGGGCCAGATTGAGGTCGAGCGTGGCCAGATTGCGCGAGCGGTGTTAACGAAGATGTCGGCGGATATTCGATCCGTCATGTATCAGCAGGCCGCTGACGAGTACGACGACGAGGAGGATACAGACTCAGCGAGCGACGATGGCACCGGGACAGATGATTCAGCCGGTTCTGATTCCGGAAGCGCGACGGATTCGACGGTCATTGAAGTGACGGATCCTGCTGATGCGTACTCGGGGGACAGCGTTGGAGTCTTTGGGGATTCAATGTCACTGGTACTGCACATCAGGCGTCCGTATCGGCAGTCTGCGGACTCGTTCGAGCAGATGTTGAATCCCTATTCGCAGAGCGATCTGAAGTCCGTGTCGTATTTCCTGGCGGGTGGCCAGGGATCATTGCCTGCGATGGCGAGCAACCAGATTCAGACTACCACTACGTACGAAGATGGCATCGACGGGCTGGCACGCATGTCCGGAGATCGGATTTCACTGACGCTGGCGGCCTCTCAAAGCGATCTGATCGAGGCAGCATCGCACTCGAAGATACTTGCCAAAGAGATCAACAGTCTGTCCTTCGAATATCACGATGGTGTCGAATGGCTGACCGAATGGGACAGCAACGTTCAGGGAAGATTGCCCAACGCCATCGGAGTAACCATCGGATTTCGCGAACCGGATCACCCGGAAGGTTCCATCCTTTATCAGGCACCCAGCGATTCAACCGACAATTACCGGATTGTGGTGTCGCTGATGGTTGCCAGTCCATTTGAGGGGTTGGTCTATTGAACCAGTTAGTTCCTCAAAACTCCGGTGCGAATTCACAGGGCCAGCGTGGCAGTGTGTTGATTCTGGTTCTCGTCGTCATCGCGATGCTGACGCTCGGTGCGTACAGCTTCTTCGAGATCATGGTTTCCGAATCAGAAGCCACGGCGATGTACAGTCGACAGGCCGAGACGCGTGCGTTTGCCGAATCGGGGATCGAGCTCGTTGCCGCTGTTCTGGCGACGCCCGAAACGGAAGACGATGTCAGCCTGTATCACAACCCAGGCCGGTTTCAAGCAGTGCTGATGCGGGACTCGGAGAACGCTCGCGGACGCGGATACTTTTCCGTCGTCGCTCCGATTGAAGTGGACTCGACGGCATCGTTGTCGCGTAGCGGTCTGGTTGATGAGTCCGGTCGGCTTAACGTGAATCAGATTCTTAAGTTTGAGCTGAGCGAAGACGAGTCAAGAGAACTGCTGATGTATCTGCCTGACATGACGGAAGAAGTGGCCGACGCCATTCTCGACTGGATCGACGATGACGAGACGTTGCGGGCATACGGTGCGGAAGGTGACTATTACAGTTCTCTGGATCCTCCGTACTACGCAAAGAACAGCAACCTTGCATCGATTGACGAGTTGCTGCAGGTTGCCGGTGTCACGGCCGATCTGCTGTACGGTGAAGACGCAAACCGCAACGGACTGCTCGACCCCAACGAAAATGATGGCGATGCGAATGCGCCATTCGACAACGCCGATGGAATTCTGCAGCCCGGCTGGGCGGCGTTTCTGACCGTCAACTCTCGCGAACTCAATCAACGAGCGGATGGGACGGACCGGATTTTCGTGAACAACGGAGTTCTCGACGAACTGTACGACACGCTGGTGGAAGAGTTTGACGAGGACGTCGCGAGGTTCGTTGTTGCCTTTCGCATGAGTGGTCCCTACGTCGATCCGAATGACCCTGCCGCACAAGCGTCAGGTGAAACTTCGGGGACAGATAACACTTCGCCTTCCGGGAGTTCCGGGTCATCTGGCTCCGGATCGGCCAGCTCTAAAGACGGCGCGGAATCGATCGGCACGTCAAAATCTGACGATACCGGAAACACTGGCCGCGGGTCGTCGAGCCAGACTTCGGGAGGGTCGCTCGTGGATGCGGCAGCAGCGATTGGCAACGCACTCGGAGGTTCGGCAGAAGGCGCGGTGACTCGTGGCGGCATGGACCTGGCAAAAGGAGCCAAGTACGAGACGAAGTCGATTTATGAGTTGATCGGAGCTCGTACGGAAGTCGAGATCGATGGACAGAAGCAGATGCTGGACAGCCCCTGGTCAGCAGACGCTGGTTCAATGCAGAGCTACCTGCCAGCGCTGCTGGACATGCTGACGACAATTGAAGGCGGAGAAATTCCGGGCAGGATCAACGTCAATCAGGCTCGCATGGAAGTGCTACTGGGCATTCCTGGCATGACGGAAGAGATTGCCATGTCAGTCACGTCGTCGCCGATGATCGGTTCTCAAGGAGAAGCACTTACCGATCAGGCCGCGCTGCGGACGACCACCGGATGGCTGGTGTCGCAGGGAATCGTCGACCTGCCGACGATGGTGACACTTGACCGATTTCTCACGGGGCGTGGACATGTCTTTCGTGCTCAGATTGTTGGCTTCTTTGAGGAGGGCGGCGGGTACACTCGATTAGAAGCAACGATCGACGCAACACAATCACCGGCCAAGGTGGTTTCTGTCATGGACCTGACGGAACTGGGACGCGGGTATTCGAAAACGGCACTGACAGGAATTGTTTATGAGCCAGGCAACTGACGGCCTGGCCATCAAACGTTGAACGCAAAGTGAATGAGGCCATGAGACAGATTGCAGCATGGGAATTGGCGTTCCAGAGCTGGACACTTCTGCGGATGGCGGCAGCAGCGAATAGAAAGAATGAGCATGTCTGATTTCCTGGCAATCGACCTGGAACCGCGGCGGATCTGCGGTGTCGAGGGAACTGTTGAACGCGGCTCTGTAAAGATTCGCAAATCCTTCTCGCTGCCCGTTCCTGAATCGATCTCGGTCGACGATCCGCAGGGACTTGGTGAGTGGCTTAAGGGCGAACTCCGGCGCAAACGTGTTTCCGCCGGGCAGGTGTGCGTGTCGCTGCCTCGCGAAGCGGTCATCGTTCGGCACATTGAAGCACCTGATGTCAGCGATGACGAGTTGCCGGATCTCGTCCGTTATCAGGCGGCTGCCAAATCCACGATTCCCCTGGATCATCTGACGCTCGATTTTCTTCCCTTGCCACGACGTACGGATGCAACGGTTCGAGACGTGCTGGTCGCGACGGTGCATCAGGACCGCGTCAAGCGGTTGCGAACGATCGCGACGGCAGCCGGTCTGGAACTCAAGTCGGTCGGCGTCTCGTCCGTGGCCACAGCGGCTCTCGTTGCACTTGAGGAACAGCGGGTTACGCACGAAGAAGGCGAGGTGTCGGTTGTGATCGCGCAGCACGGTGATCGTGTTGAAATTTCGATTCTCGGCGGCGCAGAACTGCATTTCACACATTCAACGCAGGTACTGCCTGGCGATAGCCAGCAATCGCCAATTCTGGCTGAGATCAGCAGGGCGCTGGTCGCACTGCAGAAACGTCTGCCTGCCTCGAAAGCTGTTCGCTGCTGGTTGATCGGCTCGCCCGATGAGAACGCGAAACTCGGCGACGCTGTTCGAGAGCGGTTCCAATGTGAAATTCGGCAGCTGGATCCTTTTCGTGCGCAGGGAGTCGTGCTGGACTGTTCTCCGGTCGACGACCCGCACGGCGCGTTTGGCGGACCGATCGGCCAGCTTGTCAGCCAGTCGATGGCTGTTTCATGCGTCATTGATTTTCTGAGCCCCAGACGACCGACGGCGAAAAAGGATTACTCCCGCATTCGAAAACTTGCCGCCGTTGCCGCCGCAGCGGTACTCTTCGGAGCGATGTTTGGTTACCGCTCTTACGCAGTGGCGAGCTTGAAGAAGCAGGTTGATTCGACGGAAAAAGACGAGAAAGATCAGCTGGCTTTACTCAAGGAACTCGCACCGCAGGTTAAGGTTGCCGACGCTGTCGGAGACTGGGCAGCTGGACGCGTCAACTGGCTCAAGGAAGCTGACTCACTCGCTCAAGCCGTCGATGGAACAGATCGCCATTATCTGACGAAAATACAGTTTGGCGAAGGAACTCGGAACGAACTCGGAACGGTTACTGCTTCCGGACATGCGAAAGAACGCTTTGATATCGAAGGTTTGAACGCCGGATTAATGCAACGACCTGATCTGGAAGTAAACGCCAAACCAATTAAGAAATCCGGGCGAGACGGAGACTATCCTCAGCAGTTCGACCTCGATCTGAAAATTAAACTGAAACTTCAGGAGACGACGAAGTGATTCAACCTGGATTCGTCATCGCGGCGGTTCTGACGGTATCATTTACCGGAACGTTGTATGCGCAGTTTCGAGGTGGCGATCCAGGAGAAATGTCGGATCGCTTCTTCGGAATGCTTGACCGGAATCAGGACGGTCGCATCGACGAAGACGAAGTAGAGCGCATACCTGGCCCGATGCGCGACGCCATCGTAAATATGGGAGGCGATCTGCGGCGAGGCATTTCTCGTGATCGATTTGCAGAACTGATGCCACGGGCGATGGACGAAATGCGCCGCAGTCGGGAATCTGGTGGCGGATTCGGCGGACCACCCGGTGGCGGATTCGGCGGACCACCCGGTGGCGGATTCGGCGGACCACCCGGCTACGGAGATCGAGGATTTGATGGGCGCGGCTCAGATGATAATCGCGGTCGCTCTGATGATCGGTCGAAGGATGGCAAAAGCCGGTCGGATTCACGCGGCGACAGTCGCAGCCGTTCTGATCGAAATGCTCCGAAGACTCCCGTTCGAATTACGCTGGACCTGCCCGAAGCCTGGAAAGCAGCAGACCTTGATCGAGACGGGCAGATCGGTCTCTACGAATGGGACCGCAGGAAATTCGCTGAGTTCTTCGCGCTCGACACTAACCACGACAGCCTGTTGACACCTCACGAGATCTCCCGTGCGCAGGGAGCGAGTCCTGCGCCATCGACTCAATTCGCCGCGACGATTTCAGAGCAGTCGAGTTCAGCAACGGCGGCGTCAGGAACTCGAAATGCGACCCAGCCGTCCGCGAAGCCAACGACAGTCGCTGCCCCGGTGTCAAAAAGGGAACCTCTTACTGCTGCTGAATTCGACGCGGCAAGTGCTGAAGGACGCTGGGCGAAATACGTCTTTGGAAAACTCGATCTCAACAAAGACGGGTCTTTGACGCAGGAAGAATGGAGCAAGAGTCAGACGACGCGAATCAGCTTCGAGAAATTCAATGCCAGGGTGACTTTTCCGGCGAAACTCGAAGACTTCGCTGGAATGATGGTCGCAGTGCAGCGTGCTGAGAAGTCAAAGTAACCAGAGCGTTGAGTCCGCCTTCCGACGCACCCAGCCATCTTGCGTACGGAGTTACAGGCATCGCCCAGTGCATACGCCTTCCATCATCAGCCCGCGACACATGAAACCGGCGGACAACTGAACTGCTTTCAACTTGACCTGACGAGTCAATCCGTCTGGACACATTCCCTGTTTCGAGGAGTTGATCCAGGCACGCTCCTTAGTACGCGTCCCGCGCATAAAGGACTGGTATTCGGAAGGCTGACGCAAAGACGCGGAGACGCAATGGAATGCAAAGAGAAAGTCAGCCATTGGGAAATTCAGTGATTGTCGCTGTGATGTCAGTGAGGTGGCGGGTCTATGGGCAGCTCTTTGCGAAACTCTGCGTCCTGGCGGCAGATCATGATTTGTGACGAGTATCAGTTCTTTATTCGCGGGACCAGTATTTAGCGACGGTCGGCTGATCGTGAACGGCGGTCGCGGCTGTCCGGGCTTGGAAGTGGTCGTCGGTCGCGAGATTGCCCCTCTCGCGAGCCGTCTTTTTGTTTGTGCGCTGACGGCGGCGATGCTTCCAGATCCTCAAGGCCGGGGACGTGGTAAGGGTGGTCCGAGTCGACTTCGATCTTTTGCTGAATGTGTTGTTCAATCGCTCGCCACTGATCGATGTCTTCAGCCATGCAGAATGTCAACGCGATTCCTTTGTGGCCCGCTCGTCCAGTCCGACCGATGCGGTGGACATAATCGTCGGATTCGTTGGGCATGTCATAGTTGATGACGTGAGTAATTCCGTCGACATCGATGCCTCGCGCTGCGAGGTCAGTCGCGATCAGCACCATTGTTTTCCCGGATTTGAACTCCTTCAGGATTCGGGTGCGAGCGTTCTGAGTGCGATTTCCATGAATCGCCTCAGTCGGGATGTCGCGTTTCTTAAGGTCTTTCGCCACGCGATCCGCTCCGTGCTTTGTCCGAGTAAACACGAGCACGCGACCGACGGGTCGACGAATGAGAATATGACTCAGCAGCGAGATCTTCTTCTGATATTCGACGAGCATGATTCGCTGATCAACCAGATCGCTCGTGGAAGTCCCGTCATCGTCAGGCGTCACGTCGATGCGAACGGGTTTTCGCAGCAGTGCGTCTGCCAGTTCGACGGCTTCGGGGGGCATCGTGGCGGAGAAGAACAGCGACTGACGCTTGTCGGGAAGTTTGGCGACGATGCGTTTCAGGTCAGGAAGGAAACCCATGTCGAGCATTCGATCGGCCTCGTCGAGCACGAAGAAGTCGAGGCGTTCCAGTTCGACGTGCCCCTGATTGATCAGGTCGATCAGTCTCCCCGGAGTCGCTACAAGAATGTGTACGCCCTTGCGAAGTGCTCGGACCTGTGGGTTCTGTCCAACTCCCCCAGAGACAGTGATCAGTTGCAGGTTCATCTTCCTGCCGTACGCCATGAACCGTTCGGAGATTTGAGTCGCCAGTTCGCGAGTCGGGGACAGCACCAGCACGCGAGGAGTGCGTGCCATCAGCGAGCGTTTCTCTTTGCTGATTCGATGCAGAATCGGAAGCGCGAACGCGGCTGTCTTGCCGGTGCCGGTCTGAGCGACTCCCAGGATATCTCGACCCATCATGATCTTCGGAATGGCCGCTTCCTGAATCGGTGTTGGCGTGAAGTATTGCTCCGCTGCAACGGCCTTCAGAAGCGGCTTCAACAGGCCGAAGTCAGCGAATGTCTTCTTAGTCATATTTGAATGTTTTCGCTTCAGTTGCTCGGGCTGCGAAGTTTATCGATCGCCTGTTTGACTTCGTCGGCGGTCAACACTTCGTCCTTGTCGGCGTCGAGACTCTTGAAGATCGGAAGATACTTCGCCGGGACTTCGGTTTTTTCGAGTTTGCCGTTGTTGTTCCCCTGACCGTCGAATTCTCGAATGGCCTTGAGCACTTGCAGGACGCGAGCCTTCGTTTGGTTAGAAGTGGCCTGTTCCTTATTCGGGAGCGTCGCTGCCTGGGGTGATCCAAGGCCGAGCGATTCTATTGGAATGGCGACGTCGAAGTAGCCGATCATCATCTCGTTCCAGGTCTGGTCGCCCCAGCGGACAGTCTGTGTCGGATCGGGATTCGAGAGGTTGTTTTCCGAGTTGTCAAAGTGCGCGACGCATTGCAGATACGCTCCCCTGGGAAGTGGCAGTGGCTCAGTGAGACGGTACGCCGTCTGCCAGTTGAAATCGTACTGGGGTACGTCGAGCAGGATTTCGTTTCGACCGTCAGGAAATCGAACTTCGTAACTGAACGACTTTCCCCGCAGATGCATGTGCGGCATGAAGGCGAGAATCTTAATGTCGGTCGGAGCTGTTGCTGATCGAGCTTCGACCCGGTGATTATCAGCACGCGGCGGAATGACCAGTTCCCTGTGATTTGAAGCCTGCTGTGTGACGACAACCTGTTCGATTGCTTCATCAGGATCGGCGAAGGTCAGACCAAGCCGGCTGAGATCTTTTTGTGCAGTGCCGATCGGTGTGTAGTGAAGCTGGAACGCAAGCTTCGAGCCGTCCGGAATGTACTTCGCCATGCCTTTCGGATAGACAGGGACACGGTGCCCCGGCACGTAGGCCGCCAGGAACTCGCCGGTGGATGAGCCCATACCTTTCGAGCGACCGTTGGGCGAAATCACGAACACAAGAATGTGATGCACGACGGCTCGGTTACCGGGTTGCAGTTCGGCGGCTTTCACCCATTTGTCTTCTTTGAAGCCGGGGTCGATCTGGAAGTGTTGATAACGAACGGTTCCCTCGGCAGGAACGTCGAATGGCTGATCCCGCATGTTGACGACGAGGTCTGGTTTGCCCGGCAGTTGCCAACCCTCAGTGAACCTGGGCAATGCCGGGACTTGAGATGAGTTTCCTTCCGGGCAGCCAGCCGCGACCCACTGCTCGATCTGGAGTTTCTCTTCAGCAGTCATGATCCTGGCATTAGCGAAGCTGCCGTGATTCGGATCCGCATGCCACGGAGGCATACGACCGTCACGAATTACCTCGACGATCGTCTCGCCCCAGCCGATGGCCTCGTCGAAATTCGTCAGTGAGAACGGTGCGATCTCACCCTCGCGGTGACACTCGACGCAATGCCTGTGGAGGATTCGGACGATCTGATTCGAGAAGGTGATCTCGCTGTTGGGATCCGGTTTTCGCTGTCGCCCGATGAAGCAACCGACGATCTCTGTCGAGCGAGTTTTGACATCGCGCGAAGCCAGCAGATCGTCCAGGGCATCTTTGAGAAAGGCTTGCTTCGGTTCGTCTCGCACGTAGCCAACGCCGTACTGGTCGTCGACCCGCCCGTGATACCGCACGACACGCTTCTGATCGAGAATCAGGATCTCCGGCGTGCGAGTTGCTCCGACCTGATCGGCGATGCGGTTATCGAGGTCTTTCAGAATCGGAAACGGAATTTCGTGAATTCTCGCGTAGGCGGCGATTTCCGTGATCGAGTCGTGCCGGTTTGAATTCACACCCAGAAACGTGACGCCACGATCAGCATATGCCTGAGCGATGCTCGCCAGTCGCGGTCCGTACAATTTCGCAAGCGGACATTCTGTTCCGAGAAAGGCTAGAACGACGATGCGGCTGTCGGAATACTCGTCCAGCGAGTGACTTTTGCCGCGATAGTCCTTTGCCGAAAAAGTTTCGACCTTCGCTCCGGAAGGTCGTGCTGAATCTGCGACAGCCGCAGGTGTCTCGAAGGTGGCAATCATGGCCAGAAAGCCAGCTGTCACCATTGCAGCAGCGGTTCGAATCTGAACGGCCGAAGGGAAACTCTCTGAAATCGATTTGCTCATGTCGGACCTTGCACTTTGCCTATTGGATCAATTTTCGCACACACAGTACCCGGACGGTTTCCTGATTGTTACAGGATTCCGACGATGTCGCATCATGTCCGGTTCACGGCGGATGGAGAACCAATCACGACGCATCAGTCATGCTGCCGTGAATTCTCCAATGCTGGATCTGAAAGACTCGCGGGTAGGAGAATCCTGCAGCCTTTGATATTCTTCTCGAAGGAGTGAGTACTTTTTCGTCAGGTTCGTTTCTGTAAGTCGTTGTCCTATTCGATCGAAGTCTTCCGATGGCAGATCCACAGAAAGTATTTAAGCTGGAACGAGACGGCAATACGCTGATTGTTTTGCCTCAAGGCCCGGCCCTTCAATTTCAGCACACGGAAGTGCATCTCGAGTCGAATGCCCTCTACCGAGTGCTCGATGAACCGGGATTGGTGCATGTCATTATTGATCTGCAGAGCGTCGATTATGTCGATTCGGTGATCATCAGTTCAATACTTCGGTGTCTGACTAAGTGCAAACAACGTCGCGGAAAGTCAGTTTTCTGCAACGCCTCAGAGAATATGGCCGAGCTGCTCAAATGCATTCGAATCGGGAAGTTGTGGCCATCCTTTGACTCTCGTGAAGCAGCGATGCAGGCCGTCAACAGTTAGAACAGTAACCGATCAGAGCGGCAACCGATCACGGCGCGACCAAAGGCGACCTCAATGGCTCTTTGCCTGTTCGACATTGACGGCACGCTGCTCAGTAGTGGCGGAGCCGGGCAGGCCGCTATGGAGGTGGCACTGGAATCCACGTTCGGAATTACAACGCCGACTGATGGAATCTCCGTCGCCGGACGTACCGACCGTGCAATCGTCAGCGACCTGCTGAATTTTCACGGGATCGATGACGTTGAATCCAGCTGGACCAGGTTTGTCGATGCTTACCTGGCCCAATTGCCCCGTGAACTCTCCGCACGCGCAGGGATGATTCTGCCGGGGGTCGAAGAGCTGCTGGCGGGGCTACATCAACGGGAGCAGCTGACGCTGGGGCTGTTGACCGGAAATTTCCGTCGAGGGGCTGAGCTCAAACTGGGGCACTATCAGCTGGCTGAATATTTCTCCGGCGGAGGATTTGGCGACCACCATTTCGACCGGGACGATGTCGCGAGAGAAGCTCTGGCTCACATGCGCGAGTACCTCGCCGTTGAAACCGCATCCGAGGTCTGGGTTATCGGTGACACACCAGCCGACGTGAAGTGCGGGCGGGCCATTAACGCGACGGTCGTGGCCGTAGCCACCGGCATGTACTCGATGGATGACCTCGAAGCCACGGCACCGGATCATCTGTGTGAAGATTTTGCCGACGTCGAACTGCTGCTCGGGCTGTTTCCAGGCGAGTAGCCGCTTCCGAAGCGAAGTCCAGTCGAAGAACGTTCCGTTGATTCACAAGCCGGGAAACTGCGATGGATTCTCTGCGCAGCAAAAAACTCTCGCCAGCAAACTGCCGACGAGAGGTTCATTAACATCGACCTGAGTTAATCGGTGACGTCTGTCAGTTGGCAGTCGCAGTTGCAACCTGTGATTCGGCACCTTCTGACATCGGAAATCCAAGCGGTGTGACGTCTGAATCTGACCATGGCGCCTTGCCTGCAGCCAAGGCTGAACGGGCAGAGTGAGTCGTTTGAGCCTTCACCGTCAGAGTAAACGATTCATCTCCGTTGGAATCAAAGAACTCCTGGAACCACAGCATTCTGGCGACATGAGGTTGCGGTGAGTAAAGCCTTACGGCAACGCCACGATCCGTGTAGTCATACAGCATTCCAAAAAAACCACTGGGGATGTACTTGACGAATCTTAGATCGACTCCGATTGCGGTCCGTTTCTCTGCGTCGACCAGCCGGGCGAGAGTTTCGCGAAGCAAGGCAAGGTCAGCACCATCCCAGATTTCCATGTCACCCATGACGACGACGTGAAACCCATCGCGAATGTCGATCGAACTTCGTTTTTTTCTGGCCATTGTTTCCCTGCTCCCTGTTGTTCGTCAGGTTGTCGAAGACCGCGGTGAGCTGCAATGTGGATAAATGCAATCTCGGGGCCGAAACCCGACCATCCTGCTCCCATATTGAAACCGTGGCTCTAACGTGTTGAACAGAAAGGGGTTCAAGTATCGAGCCACACAAAAATGGAACGCCGGCAACATCTCTCTGGTGACATTAGACAACTTCCAGAGGTCATCAGTTCCCTTTGGACAACGATTTTTGCGACAACAGATCAACGTTATTTCCCGGATCTACGTGACAATTCAGCAACTTGCTGGATTGGAGCACGCGTTCGGCCGTCGCCAAAAGCCAGGGAAACGACGCGTTAGCGAGACATCTCCAGAGAACACGGTAAGAATTTTCGCTTTTCGCGACGGTCGTTCAGCCTGGAAGATCAGAGCGGTCTGGTGACGTCTCCGGTGTCGCTCACGACTCAGAGATTGAGAGAACGCTGGAACAGCAACAGTGCCCGACTGTCAGTCAACAGTGAGCGTTGTGACGCGCGGGACAACATCAAGGGCACTCGGTTGCTACTGAGTATTTCCGAGTGCCATCTCGCTCGTCTGGATGAAATCCTCGTCCTTGAGGGCGTCACGCCGCGCGTTCGGCGGACTGTGACGCGTCATCCGACTGTTCGCTGGCCGCGACGAGCAGATCCTGAAATCCCTGAGGCCAGTTCCGACCGGTCAACTGATTAGCGTACGGACGAACCAGAGCGACCAGCTCTAAATTGTCGGACGCTGTTCCACATTCGATAAGCGATTCAATCGCTTCCACAGCTCTGCTCCAGTCGTACGCATCCGAGACGTCATCAGCGCTGGCAATCCTATCAACATGGTGACGCGCTTTCGCCATGCCTCGTTCGATCTGAGTCGCCAGGTGTTGCTCAGGCGAAATTGATTCCAGTAACTCAAAGGCGCGATCATGCACATCGTCATTGCGGCCAGGGTCAGCCGGATCGCTGATCTTCATGAAGCGACTGATGTAGAACCGTTCCTGGCTGGCGCGATTTCTCAGCCAGTAATAGATCATCTGCTGATCGGAATCGGGGTGGCTTTCGACTCGGCTGACAGCCGTGCGAAGTGCCGACTGGGCCTCTGCCATCATGTCGACGGCGGTTAGAAAATGGCTGCGATCTTCGAGATTCGTTGTCGCCCGGATGGCTTCGATACACTCGGCCAATGTTTCGAAACAGTCGGCCAGCAGCAAATAGTTCTCCGCTCGAGACCAGATGTCGCCGCGAGGCTGATTCATCCACAGAAAGCAGTTGGGCAGATCCCTGGCACGACCGATGATGTCCTGGTCGCCCGGTCGAATATCGAAGGCGAAGTCTGCACCATCCCGCAGGAGTTCATCTCGCTCAACCGCCCATCGAGCGCCTTCGGCTTTCAATCGGCATCGTTCTGCGATCAACGACAGATCGCTATCGGTGACGTCTGAGTGGCGCGGCCGCCCCACGTCGGGGCGAGCATCCTCGCTTGCCTGACGAGTAGCACCTGATCCCTCCCCGTCAGCACTCGACGTCAAGCAGGCAGTGCTTTCCGACTGATTCTTCAGCCAGCAGGTAACTTCCTGAAGCGCGTCGCGGAGTGCGGGGTTTTCGAGAGCGCGTTCTGAAAGGTCCGCCACTATCAGGGCGAGCGAGCTTCGAACGGACTCCGAAATCGTAGCGCTTGCAGCGAGGTCAGCATCCTGCTGACTGATATAACTATCGCGAGGACTCATCCATGAACTCCTTGTCCTGTCATCCATGACTGGCGATACGTTACTCGTTTTTCCGGTCCTGAGGCGAGATCGATGTTACCGGGACTGTGGAAGGGGGATCCGGGCCTGATCCAGCTTGCTCCGAAGTGGTTTATCGGGGTGAATTCTCGCTTGCCGACTGCGGCACATCCGCAGATTCCAGTCGCTGAACAGGGCTCGGCAGATCGACAGTGCGAAAACGATTCAGACCGACGAGTCTTGATGTCGCTTCTTCGTCGAAAATATCCGAATCGTCCAGAATCAGCCTGAAACTGACGGTGAACTTGCTCCCCTTTCCAAACTCACTTTCGAGCGTAACTTCACCGTCAAGCAGCCGGCTTAACTCCTTAACGATCGACAGCCCCAGGCCCGTACCTTCGTATTTTCTAGTGAGAGCGTCGTTCTGGCCGGGCACGCCGCGACCTTGTCGAAATTTTTCAAAAATTCGTTCCTGTTCATCGAGAGGAATTCCGATTCCGTTGTCCTCAATTGTGACGACACAATGTTCGTCAATCCTGGATGCGGAAATCCGGACCCTCCCTCCCTCCGGGGTGAATTTGATGGCGTTTGAGATGAGATTGGTCAGGATCTGCTGAATCTTCCCGGCATCCTGAAAGAGCGTTGGGATTCCGGCATCGACCGACCACGTCAGCGCGATCCGGCGTTTTTCCGCGAGAGGCGTCAATGTGCTGACCTGCCGCTCGACGAGATCGTCCATGCGAAATTCAGCAGCGTGCAGTTCCATCTTGCCGCTTTCGATTTTGGCCAGATCGAGCACGTCGTTGATCAGCGTCATCAGGCTTCGCCCGGACGTCTGGATGTTTCGGGCATAGCGCTGTTCCTTGTCTGTCAGGTTGCGTGAATCAGCGAGAACCTCGCTGAACCCAAGGATGCTGTTCAGCGGTGTGCGCAGTTCGTGGCTCATCATCGCGAGAAATTCGTTCTTGACGTTGTTCATTTCGTAGAGCTGCAGGTTCACGCTCGCCAGTTCGTCAACTTTACCGTCGAGATCTCCGTTCACCTCCCGCAGTTCTTCCTGGACAGTCACCAGGTGACGCAGCATTCGGTTAAACGCGTGGCTGAGTTCTTCGAATTCATCACCCGTCCGAATGTCGGCACGCATGTCGAGGTTGCCATGAGCAATGGCATCGCTGACTTTCTTCAAATGAAGCACCGGCTTGGTGATCACATAGCGCACCACCAGGTAAATCGCCAGAATGGCCAGCACAACCTTCACAATTTCAGCTGTGATGACCAATGCGTTGGTGGCGTGAAGTGACGACTCAACGGCTGCTAGCGGCAGCGTGATTCGAGCCATCCCGATGAGATCACCTAATGTCACGGCGTCCGAACCGTCAGCAGTCAGTCGGCGTTTATGATGGTGACAGCCGATGCACGTTTCGGACGCAATGACAGCGCCGTAGTAGCGATACTCGTTACTTTCGCGATCGACATGGACAAATTCTTCCGCTCCGTTCCGCAGTTCCTGTAGAGCGTGGTATCCAATGTCGTCGCTGGGTCGATTAGCAGGATCTGCGACGGCTGGGTTTGCATCGACCATCTCAAACTTGAATTCTCGCAGATGCTCCGGCTGCAGTTCCGACGAGAGCTTTTCAACGCGCTTGAGAATGTCAAGGTAGGCATTGACTTCAGGTTCCAGACCCTTGTCCGGTGTTGGTTTTTCCTTTGGCTGTGTCCTGGGAACAAAATCCGGCTCGCTGTCGGAAACGGGATTTTCGGCGTCTTCGAAGTTTGATTTGACGCGCGCGAACCACTCCCAATGTCTCTGCTGGATCATCGGAGCCATGAGCAGTCGGGCGGTTGTTTTGTTCTGCTCACCAATCAGCGATGAGGTCTGCCACCAGTAAAGACCGAATGTCATTACGGCCAGGATACTGAGACCAACACCGAATAATACGAGGCACTTCACCTCGAAGTTGGTTTCTCCCAGAACTCGTTTGAGCGATCGATAAGACATCAGGTACTCCCGTCCGCCGCGAAGAGTCTACATGCCTCACCATGATAGCAGCGGACTGGCCAGTCCGACGACCTGACCTGGACAGGAGCGTCTGAATGATTCAATCGAACGGCGAAACCTCTCTCCGGAAATGAATACAGCCCGACGCCAGGTTGGCGTCGGGCTGTCCAGTTATGGGCAAGGACGGTGTCGGAAACTCACATTTGGCTGAAGTACCCTTCAGTTGGGCTCCTCAGCGACTCCTGTGTGGCGGAATCAACGAGCGGTCCCTCCTGCGAATTGAGTGGCAAGCCACACCCGCCCAAGCGAGTGAGCCGTTCGAAACAGTGACCTCGTACAAGGCCGCGACGGAAACGAGCCTGCGGTCTAAAACCTGCGTCGGCGAGCTACAGAGCCATTTCGACAGTGACGAGCAACGCAGCAGACTTTAGCGGATGCCCGTCGTCGGACGTGAATATCTGTCGGGATGGGAGGCAACTTGACTCGATGCAATCGTCATTTCGGATGCAGTACTTGCAAGGCACCGTTCGAACTAATAAGTCTGAAGTCAACTTCTCTGATCACGCGGGTCCTTTCCTGGCAAATCACCATCAGTGATTGACTGAAAGATTTCACTGAGGCACTCAACCATGCCTCAATCCAACCCGGGGCACTGTCCAACGACGGACTTCAGTACCCCATTTCCAACTCTGGCGGATCTGTCATGAGGCCTCCTGGAGCATGGTGAAGTGTCGTGAAGAAGCATTTCGAAACCGAATCAGCTGTCGACACCAGAGCTTACACTACACCCGGCGTTCAGGCAGTCAAGAACTTCTTTCTCAATAACGTTCAGCCTCTCATGATCCCGGATTCGTCGTATTGTGGCGTTGACAGAAACTCTGACGCGCGGTTCGACGCGGCATTGTCCTTTGAACCCGAAAAGCTTGCCGGAGCCGTTGTGCGCGGACTGGCCCGAAGAGGGCATTCGCTGTCACCGGTCGCAGCATCAGTTGACCGGGAGCGTGGCCAGCAACTGGTTGAACGCAGATCGCTGCTCGGCGGTAAGCATCGTCAGCATCTGTGATCTTGCAGCCTGGACTTTCTGAGCGTCGTTGCTGTTGAGGAGTCCTTGAATTCTGCTCTGCTGCTCATTGGACAATTCCAACTGCGACACAAGCTCGCTCCAGGAGATGTTTCTGTTACCAACGATTCGCCCAACCTGTTCGCGATTCGGGCCGGTAAGCCGTTCCCACAAACTCGTCGATTTTAGAAGTTCCGGGCGAGTGAGCAGTTGGCGTGACCGCTGTTTCTGAGACCGTTCGCGCAGTCGCTCTCGTTTTTCTTCGGGACTGATCCGCGTGGAACGATCATTCAGGAATTGCTGCTGGGCGGTGCTTTGCGTACCGCGATCGTTTGCGGTTCCTCGCATCAGCTCCACCAGGCCAATACACGTTCCACTGAAACCGACGATCACTCCCACAAAAATCAGAGGTGCGGAACCGATCGGCATTTTCAGTTCGTAAGTTTTTCCTGCCCAGTGAAACAGCGGGATGGAGAATCGTGTGGTGTCGGAGATGCGACGAACGCCCACGTACAGGAAGCTTTCCTCCGGACGAACATGAACGACCTCCAGAGTGGAAACGGTGTCGGGATTCGCATCCTTGAGTTGGAGTCTGCTGCCAGGAGCGATTTTCGACCCTTTCAACAGAAGCAGACCAAAACCAGTAGACGACATATCGGACATGACCGCACGGTGATCCACACCGTCGAAATCGACCACGACTTCAGCGCGGTCAGCGTCGACAGCGAATCGTTTGCTGCTTCGCCGTTCGGTCGGCTCGGCAATCACGGCTCATCTCCCTGCGTTGCGGACATGGACATCAGACTCGCGTCTTCACCCTGCAAGGATACGCAACCCCCATCAGGACTTTCGCAGAGCAAACGCCATCTTTTCGCGGAATGACAAGGACCGGTCCAGGCAACGGGAATTGACAACATATGAGGGTGTCAGTCCGTGCGGATTCGACAGGTCGATGCATCAGGCCTGCTACCCACGCGAAGTCAGGCGTCGCGGCCGAATGCCTCCATCGCTCGCTGCTTCACGCCCTGCAGGTCCAGTTTGCCGGTTCCGAGTAGCGGGATTTCGTCGACCAGCAGAAAGCTATCAGCTGATGGAAGCCACAGATTAGGCATTCCCGCCTTGCTCAACGCGTTCAGAATCTCGTCGATCGATTTGTTGAGTTCGCGATGCAGGAGGATGATCCGCTCGCCTTTCTGATCACTTGGCACGGCGGTGACGGCGACTCGAACGACCGCTTCTTCCGCATCAGGGTCGTCGACGATCTTGTTCAGTTCTTCTTCGATCCGAATGTGCGGCACCATCTCGCCACCGATCTTTGAGAAGCGACTCAGTCGTCCGGTGATCGTGATAAAGCCGTCTTCGTCGATGAACGCGATGTCACCCGTGTTATACCAGCCGTCCTTGATGACTTCGGCGGTCTTTTCGGGCCGATTGATATATCCGAGCATCACGTTGGTGCCGCGAATGTGCATCAGGCCAGCTTCGCCCTGTGGTAGTTCCTCGCCAGAATCCGGGTCGACGATTCTAGCCATGACGTTGGGAACGGGTCGGCCGACCGTTCCCATTTTCGTGCCCGTTTGTCCGACGCCCGTTGCATTGCTGCGATGATCGGGGACGTTGGCCGCCGCCAACGGTGAGAGTTCTGTCGTTCCATAGCCTTCAGTGGGCCATACGCCGAACTTCTCGTGGAACTCATCGGCGAGTTTCTGCGGCAACTTTTCGGCACCGACAATGGCCAGGTCCATGTGGGCCATCTGCTCTTTCGTGCAACGCTTCAGATACGTTTTCAGGAATGTCGGCGTGGCGGCGATGATGGTCACATTGTGCTGTTCGCAAAGCTTGCCCACCATGCGTCCGTCAAGCGGGTTGAAGTGGTACACGCCTTTAGGATCAAGAGTCAGCGGCAGCCACAGCATCAGCGAATAACCGAAGCTGTGGAAGAACGGCAGGATTCCGAGCAGCACGTCGGTCGTGCTGATCTGGAACAACTGGTTCGCCGACGCGATGTTGGAGCCGACGTTGCGGTGAGAAAGCATGACTCCCTTGGGCTCGCCAGTTGAGCCCGAGGTAAAGATCACGGTCATCACTTCATCGAGATCGATCTTCGTCAGTCCGAGCCTCCGCTCCAGCAATCCGATCGGCTCCACAAAGGCCGATATCAGCGACAAGACCTTGTCGATGCCGGAAATCTGAGTCTTAAGTTCCTCGGCGATGATCAGCTCGGCATCGAGCTGCATCGGTCGCTTTTCCAGAAATTTCTGGCTGGTAATAACGTGCTTGATTCCCGCCTCTTTGATGCAGAAGTTGAGGACGTCGTCGGACAACGTGTAATTCAGATTGACGGCGACTTTACCCATCAAAGACAGCGCGGCGTTAGTGATCGCTCCTCCTGCCGACGGCGGTAACAGCACGCCAACCATCTTCTCGTCTGAAGCCAGCAGACCTCGATTCAGCACGCGACGAAAAGCCAGAGCCGCGGTCAGCAGTTTGCCACCGGTGATATCCGCTCCGGCCGAGTCCGCCACCTTGGACCTCATCCTTGCTTTGCGGCACGCTCGAAGAAACTGCCGGGCGGGGATCAGAGAAGATTGGCGATGTGTCACAGCCTGAACTCCTAATTCTTCAACAGCTTGGCGAACGCGAGAAACGTCTTGCGCGTCGTGCAGCGGCTCACCAAACATGATCGTGAACGGATACGGCCAGCGACGCGGCCACTTCCAGAAAAACTTTCCGCCGTGGAAGCTGAAGATGCTGCCCCACAGATCGTCAAGATACGTCGGGATAACGGGCACATCAGTGCCCTCGACAATTCGCAACAGACCTCGCTGAAACGGGAACAACTGGCCGGTGCGAGTCAGGCCTCCTTCCGCGAAGATGCAGACCAGGTCGCCATCCTCAGCGGCTTTGCGAGCTTCCTTCAGAGACCGCAGCAGCGCTTTCGGGCCGCCGTCAGCTTTGATCGGAATCGTTCCGTAAGTTCGACACAGCCAGCCGACCGGGCCAGGCACGTCGACATAGTCCGCGTAGGCCAGCATTCGAATCGGACGGTCGGACATCATGATCAGCAGGATGCCGTCCAGCCACGAGACATGATTGCAGACCAGCAGTCCCCCGCCTTCGTGCGGAATATGGTGCTTTCCGACGACTTTGATCCGATAGAAAAAGTGGCTGAACATCCAGACGACAAAGCGGATCGTCGCCTGAGGCAGCATTCTGAACGCATAAATGATGACCGGAATCGTGCCGAGTCCACACACCAGAAAGATCGCTCCAGGGCCCATGCCCAGCAGGCTCTTCATGACGTAGAACATGGCCGCCGCCGCCATGATGAATGCAAACGTCAGAAAGTTGGTCGCGGCGATGATCGTGCCCCGGTTGGCCGTGTCCGATCGATGCTGCAGGTTGGCTTCCAGCGGGATATCAAACATTCCCGCGCTGAACCCCAGCATGAACAGCCAGACGCACGACCAGACAAACGCCGGCTGAGCGGTGGCCGGAAGTGACGGGTCGACGAAGTAACCCGAAACGCACAGCAGCATGGCACTGATCGAAATTCCCACCGCACCCGGTGGCACGATGCCCAGTTCCACCTTGCCGCCCGAAACGACTCCGGCGAATACGCTTCCGCCGCCGAGTCCCACCACAAGAATCGCGCCAAGCAATCCGACCGAGCTCTTGTCGAGCCCCAGGACATCTCCAGCGAACGGGTCGATGTTGATCTGAGCGAGCGATGCCAGCATCCAGAAGAACGCGATTCCCAGCGCTGTCCGATACAGCGGTCGACTTGATTTCAGCGTTCTCAGATCACGAATCGTCGCTGTGACCAGATTCCACTCCAGTTTGCGGTTCGGGTCAGCAACCGGCAGTCTCCCGATGGCGAGGCTCGTCAACAGCCCGGCCACGGCGACTCCCAGCAACACAGCTGCCGGTATCTGCAGAGCGGCCCACGTCGGCGCGGTCAGGTCCGGAGTGGTCAGGCCGTAGACCCAGTAGCCAATGGTCATGCCAACGGCGGAGGCTCCGACCGTGATCAGCCCCATTAAACCATTGGCGGTTGAGAGGTGCTCGTGCGTGACGGTTTCTGGAATCGCTCCATACTTCGATGGCCCGAACAGAGCGCTCTGACTGCCCATGATCGCAACGATAAACAGCAGCAACCACGCGCTGCCAGTCATGATGGCCAGCACGCCTGCGGCCATGATTACGATTTCAGCCGCTTTACAGCCGACAATGACCGATCGTTTACTGTACCTGTCGGCGAGATATCCCGCAGGGACGGCCAGCAGCAGATACGGCAGCGTGAACGACGCCAGCCCGATCGCAAGCGCTTCGTCGTTTCCCAGAACGGGCTGAGCGACACACACCGCGAACCAGCGAAACATGTTGTCGTTCAGCGCACCGAGCAGCTGCGTGAACAGAATTCCGAGATAACTTTTCGAACGCAGCCCGCCCCGCATGTCGACGGAATTGGATGTCGTTGCTTCCGCCATGATTGTCGATACCTTCGTCCGTCCGAAGACAGGCGTCTCATTCACTCAGTATTGAACCGCGAGGGATCCGGGCGTCAAAACGACGAAAGCATAACGCAGGGGACGCTCACTTTTCCCGCCGAACGCGATGAAGTGTGAATCAGAACGATTCTCCGGCAAACAGCCAACAGCATCTGACACGTTTTGCTGAGAACGTCGCTGGAATGGCAACGCAGATTGCAGCGGCGGTCGTGCGACAATCGAGAATCAGGCGTCCCGGTTGGCTCCCGGCACCCAGAGCACGCTGGATCGGCCCAGGTCGTTGCAGTGCTGCCCCAGCACGAACAGCAGGTCGGACAGCCGGTTCAGATACCGGACGACTTCGTCGTTGACTGGTTCGAGTTCCTTCAGCATCCAGACGGCGATCTCCGCGCGACGACACACTGTTCGAGCCACGTGCATCCACGCCGAGGCCGGCGAACCACCCGGCAGCACGAAACTGGTCAGCGGCTCGAGTCCCTCGTTG
This sequence comes from Planctomycetota bacterium, assembly GCA_027624335.1. Classification (GTDB taxonomy): domain Bacteria; phylum Planctomycetota; class Planctomycetia; order Planctomycetales; family Planctomycetaceae; genus JABMPE01. The sequence goes on along the minus strand of JAQBWV010000053.1, from coordinate 2,740 downwards.
ATCTCGTCAATGCATGCTTCCAGCCAGCTGACCTGCTGCGAGGTCACGCGCAGCGGCGGATGTTCCGGCTGTTCATCGCCGGACGATTCCGGCACACACAGATCCGCGCCCACGTCGAACAGGTCATTCTGAATCCGAAACAGCCAGCCATCGATCGGCTCAGGCAACGCCGCCGTTCGTACGAGCCCCAGTACGGAGTTCAACTCATCCACCGCCCCGAAAGCCACGACCCGTGCATGAGTCTTCGCCACTCGCGATCCATCCCCCAGCCCCGTCTGACCGGCATCCCCGCTCTTCGTATAGATCTGACTCAAAAAGACCATTCCGCCTCCACGAGATGCGTCGCCTCGTTCCCTTGTCCTGAGATCGCGGCATTGTTCTGGACCAGACAGCCATTGTCCAATAGTCGCATGATCAAAATTAAGCCACCGGTTGAGTAGATTCTGTACTGAGTAGCAGGTTGAAACACCGCAGGCTGAAGAAGAAAATCAACGGCACATTTATCTTCAACCTGCGGAATTAACCTCAGAAGGAACGACTGATGGATAGCAAAAGTACGAAAAAGCTGCGTGGATTCACGCTCATTGAGCTGCTGGTCGTCATCGCAATTATTGCAATACTCGTTGCGCTGCTTCTTCCGGCTGTCCAGCAAGCACGCGAAGCCGCTCGTCGATCACAGTGCAGAAACAATTTGAAACAGCTCTCACTGGCGATACACAACTACATTGATGTCGCCACAGTGCTGCCACCAAGCGCTTGCATTAACCCATCCATTACGACAACGGGCAATAATGGGTCATGGGGAGTGCATGGCCGGATTCTGCCGTTCCTTGACCAGGGGAATCTCTACAATTCCGTCGATCTGACGGAAGCATGGGATTTTCAGCAAGCAATCAATGGTTTGAAGATTCCCGGATACTCGTGTCCCAGCGATCCCAGGAGTGATGAAGCTCGCGACCCCGGAAACGGAAAGGTCATTCTGAATCCGACAACGTATGGATTTAGTTTTGGAACGTGGTTCGTCTTTGATCCAGTTTCCGGCCAAGGCGGAGACGGTGCGTTCTATCCGAACGCCAAACTGCAGACATCCGCCTTCTCAGATGGAACAAGTAACACATTGATGGCGGCAGAAGTAAAAGCATGGACGCCTTACCGTCGTAACGGAGGGCAACCCTCAGGGGTGGTGCCACAAACAATCGCCCAGGCGGAGATACTTATCGGCTCAGGCGCTCAGTTCAAAAATACTGGCCATACAGAATGGCCAGATGGCCGAGTCCATCACCACGGGTTCACAACCACGATGCTGCCCAATACTGCCACGTCATGCAACGATGGTCCAGCAACGTACCGTGAATGTGATTACAACTCGTGGCAGGAAGGCAAAAACGGACAGGCCGGTTTTCCGAGCTATGCGATCATCACTTCGCGAAGTCATCACAGCGGGATTGTTCAAGTTGCGTTGATGGACGGAGCCACCAAAACAATCTCAGAGAACATCGACGTTTCCATCTGGCAAGGCCTGGGAACTCGGAGCGGCGAAGAGCTGCTCGGTGACTTTTGATTCTGAGAGCAGTCCGGAATCATCAGTCGAGAGGTTCGAAAGTTGACTATAAAACGGCTCTTCGCGAAACCGGAATCGACTGCTCGACACCTCGTTGTCGATGAACGATTCGAATTCTGACGAAACTGAGATCGGCGTCACCCTCAAGTCTACGAAAAATGACGGTTCGACAGCGCTCTTACAGCTCGGCGATCGGCTTGTTGCTGAAGGTGTCCCGACCGATTTCGAGTTTTTCGGCCAATGAGGCGTGCAGGCTGGACAGTGGCGTGTGTTCCGGGCAGATGAGGTGTCTTCCCGTTTTGATGCGGCCCTGTCCGCCGCCGGCCAGCAGGATGGGCAGGTTCTCTCTGACGTGGCCGTTGCCGTCTTTCATGCCCGATCCATACATCACAATTGAGTTTTCCAGCAGGCTGCCGTTGCCTTCGTCGATCGCCTTCATCTTCTGCAGCATGCCGGAGAACATTTGGATGTACCAGCGGCTGACCGTTGTGTATTCGGCGACTGCAGTCTCCTGATTCTTGTGATGCGACATGCCGTGGTGGTCACTGTTCACGCCATCGAGAAAGCTGAAGTTCTGCCGGCTGAAACCGTGAGCGGTCATCAGCGTGCCGACTCGAGTCGTGTCTGTCTGAAATGCCAGGACCATCAGGTCGATCATCAGTTGCAGATGCTCGTCCCGACGTCGCGGGATTCCAGCGGCTGGCGCAACAAGGTCCGGACTCGTTGGAGGCACCCAGGATTTCTGTGGCGGGTTGAGTGACTTTTCGATCCGCTCTTCGACCGACCGAACGCTCGTGAGGTACTCTTCGATCTTGTGTTGATCGAGCGAGCTGGCTTTTCGCTTGAGCGCTCTGGCATCTTCGAGAACCAGATCGACGACGCTCTTGCGGTCCAGGTTCTGGCGACGAGCTTCCGGGCTCGTCTGGTTTCGAAAGAGTCGATCGAAGGCAACTCGCGGGTTGATCTCCGGATTCACCCGAGTCGTCGGCGATGACCAGGAAACTGTATTCGCGAATGAAATGGGATTGTTACCAGCGTTGCCCTGTCGCGGCGGTTCGGTCCCAAGCACGACTGATGGCAAATTTGTATGGACACCAACCTTCTTCGCCATCATCTGGTCGAGCGACTGAGCGTGCTGTTTTCCGTTCATCGCGACGCCAGTCAGGAACGAACCAGTCA
>JAQBWV010000356.1 GCA_027624335.1 Planctomycetota bacterium | reverse complement strand
AACAGGACGAACGGCACATTCGCCATCTGCCTCGGTTAAAGATGAAGTTCAACCGCCGCAGCATCGGTCGCCTTCGACAGTTGATCAACAAACTGAATAAGGACCTGGACCCAGGCGACGACTTTGCGAACGTCCCGGCTTATCCGAATCAGACAATCGGGCGTTAGCCCAATGGCACCAGAGTTGTGAATACCGTTCAGACGATTCAGGAATTGCAAGACCGCGTGCGCACGGCTCGATCAGTCGGAAAGCGGATCGGCTGTGTGCCTACGATGGGAGCACTCCATGCCGGGCATGTTTCATTGATCGAAGCAGCTCGGGTGGAAACGGACTTTGTCGTCGTCACCGTCTTTGTGAATCCGACTCAGTTCGGCCCCGGCGAAGACCTGTCGAAGTACCCGCGACCGCTTGAGGCCGATCTCGCCAAATGCCGCGATGGGGGCGTTGATCTTGTCTTTAACCCGGATGTCGCCACCGTCTATCCCGCTGGCGACGCGACCTTCGTGGAAGTGCCGTCGTGTTCACAATCGCTTGAAGGGGCTCACCGTGAAGGGCACTTCCGAGGGGTAGCTACCGTCGTCCTGAAGCTGTTCAACATGGTCCTTCCGGACGTCGCCTATTTCGGACAGAAAGATTACCAGCAGCAGCTTCTGATTCGACACATGGTCAAGGACCTGAATGTGCCGGTCGAGATCCGTACTTGTCCGACAATTCGCGAACCGGACGGTCTCGCTTTGAGCAGCCGCAATATCTACCTCAGCGATGCTGAGCGGCGCTCGGCTCTTGTTCTGTCTCAGGCGTTAAAGATCGGCCACGCGGTATGCACGGCTCAGAAAAAGGCGCCAGCGGAAGCGCGACAGGCAATGCTCGAACTACTGGCGAACCACCCCGAGGTCAAACTGGACTACGCGGTGATCGCTGATGCGAATACGCTTGCCGAAGTCGACGTTGCGGTTCCCGAAATGGTCGCGCTGATCGCCGCCCGGGTTGGTACGACTCGGCTGATCGACAACATGCTGATTTCAACACACTGATTTCTGGAGGTCGTTGTGCGACAGGTTCTACTCCGCATCCCGATTCGCGGCGACTGGTCACTGGGACCGCTGGGAGAGTATCCTGGATTCGGATTCGGGATACTCCTGCTGGTCTGGTGCCTGTTCGGAACCGTGTCGCTGTGGCGGCTGTTCAAGTCGGAATCCGGTATTACGACAGAAGTCAAAGTTGCTGCGGCTTACTGGTTGGCGTTTGCGATTGGAATTGTTCTCGTCCCGTCAATCGTTCCCGCCGGGCTGACGCATGTTCCGGTCTTTGGATATGGAGCCATGCTGGTCGCTGGTGTCCTTAGCTCGGGCTGGGTGGCATCGAAGCGCGCACCGCTTGCAGATGCCGATCCGAAATTCGCTCAGGAGATGGCCGTCTGGATCGTCCTGTCGGGCGTCGTAGGAGCGAGGCTCTTTCACCTGATCCAGTACCACGGACCGGTTTACCGTGACTGCAAATCGCTAGCGGATTTTGTAAAGGCATCGGTGATGCTGCCGGATGGTGGGCTGGTCCTTTACGGCGGAATAATTCTCGCAACCCTGACCTACTTTGCGATGTGCCGGACGAATCGGATCAATCCATTGAGGTTTGGTGACGCGGTCGTGCCGGCAGTCTTTGTAGGAATCGCTTTCGGACGGCTCGGCTGTTTCCTGAATGGTTGCTGTTTTGGGAACGCGTGCGAGCTTCCCTGGGCGGTGACATTTCCACAAGGCAGTGTTCCCTGGACGGCTTTGATGAATCGCGGATTCCTCGCGCCCGATGCCGCTCAGACGATGTCTCTGCATCCGACTCAGCTTTACAGTACGATCAACGGAGTCGTCCTGACGATCATCACGATTGCTTACTACCGATATCGAAAGGGCGATGGATCTGTGGTCGCGCTCTCCATGATTCTGTATCCGATCTCACGGATATTTCTCGAAATTCTGCGGAACGATGAACTCGGTCAGCTCGGCACCGGCCTGACGATTTCGCAATTGGTCAGTCTCGGAGTTCTCGCCGCCGGGCTGGCACTATCGTGGTGGAGTTGGACTCGCCCGGCCTCGCAACTAACATCAGTGCCGTCTCCTGGTGGTCAGGTTTCGCCAACCGTTTGATCCAGCGTTCAGAACAGCCCGCATCCGTTGACTTCCGAAGATGACCAGCAACTGATCAGCGAATGCCTCGCGGGCAATACAGACGCGTTCGGCAAGCTAGTGTTGCGCTACCAGGACAGGCTGTATCACTCGCTGATGTTGATGGTAAAGTCGCCGGAAGACGCTCGCGACCTGGCTCAAGAGGCCTTCGTCCACGCGTTTCGCAAGCTGGATTCTTTCCGAGGCGACTCGCAGTTCTACACGTGGCTGTTTCGAATCGCCGTTAACGCGACGATCAGCTTCCGTCGCAAATCAGCTCGGCAGAAAACAACATCCGTCGAAGCCGCTCGAGAAGCCGCCGGTATTGAACCCGTCGACGAACGAGGCGGCGTCCGTCCTTCGAGTCGCATGGAAGTTAAAGAAGAACAGGCTCTGGTTCGACGAGCGTTGAGTGAGCTGTCCGAGGAATTCCGACAGGCGATTGTCCTGACGGAAATTGAGGGCATGTCCTACGAAGACGCAGCCGACGTCGCTGGTTGCCCGATCGGCACCATCCGCAGCCGCATTCACCGAGCTCGCAACGAACTCCGCGAAAAACTCCGCATCCTGCTGAAAGAACCGGATGAATAGAGTCTCCAGTTGTGACGTCGATGATCGATGTCACGAACTGATCGCCTGCAGTAGATCTGGTGCCGGTCACTCCTCGGCCAGCACTGCATCCCATTGCGCATAGATTCGCTCAGGACTGAATCGATCGTTTACGCTGCGAGCGGACGCTGCCATGCGAATTTTCAGATCGGGATTGAGCGCGAGTGACTGCATAGCTGCCGACAGTCCTTCAATGTCACCTTCCGGAACCAGTAGCCCGTCGATATCCGGGCGAATGATGTCCGACGGGCCGGATTCGCAGTCAAACGCGATTGGCGCGAGACCTCGTGACATTCCCTCCAGCAGCACGTTCGGAAAGCCCTCGTAACGGGACGGCAGCACAACGATGGACGATTCAGGGAAGCACATCCACGGCGATTCGATCCAGCCAGGCAACAGAACCTTGTCGACCAAACCGTGACGTTGAACAGCTTCTTCCAGTCGGATCCTCTCTGAGCCTTCACCGACGATGACCAGATTCCAGTCCGGACAAGCGTGTGAAATTTCGGCGTAAGCATCGAGTAGTCGGTCAAATCCCTTTTGGATGGAAAGCCGCCCCACCGAAACAAACCAGTTTCTGTCAGCCGGCAAATTGAGTTGCGCTGCAGCGGAGCTGGGCAATTGTGGTGGAACAAAGTTCTGGATCACGTACACCGGAGCCGGGCCCGCAATGCTGCAGACCGCAGCCCTGGCACCTGAGGTCTGCACAACGATTGACCGAGCGAGAGGATATTTCTGTCTCCTCAGCCACCCCCAGATTCGACCAATTGGTTGATGTCTCATGTCATTTCGCTCTGAAACGACGACGGGCAATCCCGTTCCCCGAGCCGCCAGCAAGGTCAACACGTTCATTCGATCGGTGAGGCTGATCACTCGATCGGGAGCCGATTTCACGAGTGCCGTTCGGAGCGACTCAATTCGCTTTCGGTTTGCCTTGATTGCTGCCAGAACTCCGCTGGAGTGACCCATCAAGCCCAGGCCGACGCGATGCACTTTCGATGAGAATCTGATCTGATCATTTTCGACCGAGTCCAGTGTGAGCAGCACGACGTCCTTACCAGCCTCAGCCCAGTGGCTCGCCATCGCAGCGGCAGCGTGTTCACTTCCTCCGCCGGTCAGCGAGTGAATCACGATCGTCAGTCGTCGCCAGTTTGCCGCCACTGCCATGCTTTCTCGAAGATGCTCTGAGATGTGCCGCAACACATATACGAACAATAAAACGATGTTCCGAACGGAATCCGAGTGACGCGTTGTCAAGTGTGGTCAGAAAGCGAACCGTCCGTGGCACGAACGATCACACAACAAGGAATTGCAAACTCGCGTGTCGAAAGTGCAATGAATGCAACCGAGTGAACCGAGATTGCTCAACGGTTTTCGGAGAATTCTCATTCCCTTTCTGTCCCCGTTCGTAACCTTTTTCATTCCTAAGGGTTAACCACGCAATGTAGAATATTTCAGCGGTTCCAACGTGCAACACACATCGTCTTTTGCGTTCTGTTTGAATGAGTATGTTCGGTTATCAGTACGGTGCTCAGAACGTCGTTTCGAAAGATTGGCCCGGCTTTTGCGTATAGTCTTATCGTTGGCCAGGATTGCTGCCTGCATGGCAGCAAGATTGGTCAGGGTGAGATCTGTATCACTGATTCTACAGTTTGATTGGTGGTCAGGCTCCAACTGAGGGGACTGGCTGGTCGCAGTCGGCGTTCTCAAGGTACGAATCAAGGACTCTGAATCATGACAACTTCAACCACATCCAAGGTTGCAGAATCTGTCACAAGAATAGAGCGGGACACGGACATCCGTGACTGTGAGGGATTCGCAGATGCTCGGCTCGTCGAGATGTCACGCGAAGGTAATCACGAGGCATTCGGTGAACTCGTGCGTCGATACGAGAGTCGATTGGCCAGGGTCATTTCCCGGTTTATTCTCGACCCGGTAATGATCGAAGATCTGACGCAGGACGTGTTTCTTCGAGTATACCGGCGACTGGAACTCTTTGACCCGTCTCGGCGATTTGGACCGTGGCTGTTCCAGATCGGTGTCAATATGACGCTCGATTATCTGCGAAAGACGCAGCGTAGAATCAAATGGACGCTGTTCAGCCAGAAACGAACCGAAGACCAGAGAACAATTGAACCAGAATGTGCCGATCCACGAGAAGCTTTGGATCTTTCTCAGGAAGTGCGAACTGTTCTTGATCAGATTCCCGAAAAGTATCGTACAGTTCTCGTCCTTCGAGATCTGGAAAACTTCTCTACTTCTGAGATCGCAGCGATTACTGACCGGAAAGAAGCCACTATTCGCTGGCGACTGGCAGAGGCTCGAGCGAAGTTTCAGAAGCTCTGGACAGCACGTCAACAACGCGATTCCATTGCCAGCGGGGACGAGGTTGAAGCGGAATGAAGTGCAGAATTGCGAGACAGAAGATACGTCTGCTTATCGGTAACGATCTCAGTCAGAATGAAGTCCTTCCTGTTCAGGAACACATCGCGAGGTGTGCTTCCTGTGGTCAACATGTCGAAGATCTTCTGGACAGTTCCGACATCCTGACCACCTTTGGTGCGGAGTCGTCGCCCCAGCGTCAGACGAGTGTCTGGGAAAGCGTGGCTGGACAGCTTCCGGCGAAACCGGAATCGGGAATGCCGGAGCAGAATCGCCGGCTGAGAAAGTCCATT
>JAQBWV010000355.1 GCA_027624335.1 Planctomycetota bacterium | reverse complement strand
ATCCCGGACAAGGTCCTCTGGCCGTACCCGCACCCGAAATCCGTCGGTCTGATCATGGACCCGGAAGAGATGGCGACGGTGCAGGAAGTTGCGCCGGATTCGCTGGCGGCAGCGGCCGGGCTGCAGGCCGGCGATTCGATCCAGTCGTTCAGCGGGCAGCCCATTCTGTCGATCGCTGATGTGCAATGGGTACTCCACAATGCCGATCCGGCCGGCGAAAAGATCGCAGTGTCTGTAATGCGAAAAGATCGGCCGCTGAGTCTGAAGCTGAGCCTGGAAGACGGCTGGCGCCGCAAAAGCGATCTGTCATGGCGAGTCACCTCGTGGGGTCTGCGCCGCATGGCATCCGGCGGACTTCTGTTGGAGACGCTGCCGGATGACGCTCGCCGGGAGCTGTCGCTGCCTCGCAACACAATGGCGCTAAGAGTCAAACACGCAGGCAAGTACGGACTTCACGGCACGGCTCATCGGGCGGGAGTTAAGGAAGGCGACGTTATTACGGAATTCGACTCGCGAAAAGATCTGATGACCGAGCAGGATCTGCTGACGTATGTCGTCACGTCAAAGAAACCCGATGACCGCGTCACAATCAAAGTGCTTCGCGGCCGGCAGCCACAGAGTTTCGTCATTCCCATTCAGCCGTAAAGACACGGCGTGGGGCGTGAAGTGAGAGGATGTTTCATCGTTCGCGTCCATAGTCAATTCAGACGTGACACCTTTTAGGTGCGGCGATGGCGCAGCGTCCTGTGCCTCCGACACACGCCGCGAACGGTCGGGCCACTCTGCGGTCCATCTTTTTCGAACGCTCGCCTGAACAGTGAAGATGAGTATTTTCATATCCAATCCCGTCGCAGGATCGGTCGAACTCGATGTTTGAGCCCGGTTTCGGGTAGAGTCAAAGCCAGCGTTGACGGCTTCGCCGCTCTTATCCTGGTGAAGCCCGTCAGATTCCGAAAATAAATGCGTCGTCTCGCGCATTGTTGCATTGGTGAAGGCAACAGTGCGGAAAAGTTCGAGCAGAAACCTGACTATCCGGAGCATCGACCAAATGGCATTGATCAACAGACGAGGCATGCTGCAGGGAGTAACCGCAAGCATTGGCGCAGCAGTCGGAGCCTCGCTGCTTCCCGGTCGAGCGTTGGCAGAATCGGCGACAAGGGCGACCACTTCAGCAGGCAAACCAAAACGCATCATTTTCTTCCTGCAGAATCAAGGATTCGATCCGGAGACGTGTGTGCCCGAAGGGCTTGACGCCGGAGCCTCGCTGGCCGGGGTCACGTTGCCCGAGCCGATCAGTCCGCTCGAACCCTACAAAGGCAAGATCAACATCATCACCGGTATTCACGGTCGCCATACGAGCCCGTCGCACAGTGCATATTTCGGTGCGCTGGGCGGTTACCGTGGAGGCATCGGTGTGGCTCCGAGCGGAGAAACGATTGACCATGTGCTCAGCCAGTTGCTCCCTCAAACGATTCTGCCACATCTGCGAATCGGTATGGACGCGCTGGAGAACATGATCTCGCGCCCCACGCTGGCCACCTTGTCGGCATCCGGACCGGGCAAACCATTGTTTATGCATTCAAACCCGAACAGTCTCTATGAAATGCTGTTTGGTGGGATTTCCACGGGAGATGTGAAGCGGAGATTCGAGGCCAGGTCGAAGGTATTCAATCGGATCGAGGAACTCGCCGGCCAGGGTGGCAGGACGCTTCCCACCAAAGAGCGCGAGCGCTATGACAGCTACGTCGATGGCTTCCGCGAGGTCAACGGCCTCCGCGAGCGGCTCGCCGGAGTTTCAGATCATCTGAAGAAGTTTGCGCCGGAATACGGCGACAAGTTTCTCAAACCGGAATTCGAGACCGACTGGCACGATTCACTGCTTGATCTCGGCATCGCCGCTCTGAAGTCGGGCGTGACCAATGTGCTGACGATCGGCTCCGGACGTGGCGAAATCTTCGGATCCTGGAAAGGGCTGGGAGTGGTGCAGGCCGGGCACAATCTGGGGCATGTCAAACAACCAGATAATCCAATCTGGATCAAGATCCGTCAGTACAACTGTCAAATGCTTGTCAAACTCATGGATGCTCTGGAATCCATGCCCGAAGGTGACGGCACGATGATGGACAATACACTGATCGTTTACACCAGCAACAACGCGGACAAGCAGCACACAAGCGGAGCCAACTGGCCGTTTATCCTGCTGGGCAATTGCAGCGGTCGCATCAAAACCGGCCAGTACACACAGCTTGACGGCAAACGCCCGATTAACGCGCTCTACACAACGCTGCTGCACGCGATCGACGCCCCTCGTGACCGCTTCAACATGGACAAGACCACTGCCGGCATGCACGACCCGAAGGTCGGTCCGATTGAAGAGCTGATGGCGTAGTAAACGTCCCGCAAATAAGGGACTGCAAATCACGACCTGACGCTAAGCGCCTGTTGAAAAACCGCAAAGGTACGCAAAGAGCTACTCCTGGTTTCTTTACGATTCTTCGCGGCTTTTCGCCTTTGCGTCAGTTCAAAGAATCTGCGTGATCCCAAACCATTATTTGTGGGATCGGTATATGGGAATAGAAAAGCATGGCCAGAACAGCGGCAATAGTCAGTTCCTGCGTATTGATTGCTGCGTTTGTTGACGTCGCTCACGCGGATGGCCAACAGACGTTTGAGTCGCTGGCCAGGCCGTTCCTGCAGAAGCATTGTCTGGACTGCCACGGACCAGACTCTCAGGAAGGCGATGTCTCATTTCACAAACTGACGGGTGTGGATACTGACAACGTCGAGTTGTGGAAACGCGTATGGGAACAGGTCGCACTCAAGGAAATGCCGCCCAGAGACGAAATCAATCAACCGGCCCCGATCGATCGCCTGCGACTTTCCAAATGGATCACCGGCGAGATCGAACGAGCGATGAAAGACAAGGGCGGATTTCACGCACACCGGCATCCGTCCAAGGGAAATCATCTCGATCACGATCTACTGTTTGGGACGGTCCCCGAGGGACTGGAGCCAGCGTCCACTCCCGCTCGCATCTGGCGAATTCAACCGCAGGAACATCTCACTCGGCTGAACGAGCTGATCAATCGCGAACCGGACTTCAATCCAGAGCGACCTGGATTGAGAACTCGGGGTGATTTTATTGGACCTAACCTTGAAGGAGAGGTGAAAGTCTACTTCGGGCTCGACCGTCTGATTGGCTGGGTGGGAGGGACGGCAGCGTACGCGGCGGCCATTACCGGTTTTTCACCGGTGTTTTCAACCGAAGCTCATCATGGCCTGCGGAACTACCCAATGCTGTATTCCGTCAATGGCTCTGAAGCCACACAGATCGCCGCCATTGCCGAAGACGTCCTCCATTTCATGGCGTACGGCCCCGACGCCGAACCGTACCAGTTTGCAGACAAGGTCGGAGACATCGACAACAAGTACAAGCACGAAAGTCTTCGGGGCTTGAGCCAGAGTCTTTTCTACAGCAAATCGCCGAAGCGCCCACTCACACCGGTCTATGAGTTGATGAATGAGCCGGGTGTTTCGGACGACAGGTTGCGAGCCGCGGTTAACTACCTGTTCGAAGCGCTGACCTGTCGTCCGCCTTCCACAAGTGAATCGGATGAGTATCTCGGCGTGTTGAAGGAAGCCATCGACGACCTTGGAAAAGAAGAAGGCGTGATGCTGGGTTTGACTCCCATTTTCCTCGATCGCGACGCACTGTTTCGCACGGAACTGGTGGAGTACGGCACACCCGATAAGTACGGTCGAGTGATGTTGCAGGAACAGGAGCTGGCTTTAGCTATCAATGCAGCTTTCAGCTACATCCCGCCCGACGAGGCGTTGAAGCAGGCCGTTCAGCAGGGCCGCATGAAGACCCGGGATGATGTGAAACGAGAAGTTACCCGGATCCTTGAGGACGACCGCATCCGCAAGCCGCGCGTCCTGCAGTTCTTCAGAGAGTATTTTGACTACGACCGCGCCGGCACTGTCTGCAAGGACACGAACGCACTGGTGAGCGCAGGTGGAGATGCGAAAATGGAAACGCATTTTCGAGCAATGTTCGGCATGACCGCAAATACAGACCGGCTCATTGAATTGATTCTGCAGGAGGACAAAAACGTCCTGCAGGAATTGCTGACGACCGACCGTGTCGTGTTTGATGCCACGAAGGACATGCGTTACTTCGCTGAATACGTCGGCATCGACAAATCCCTTCCGAAGCCTGAAGCAGAACCGACTGACGGCAGGAAGAAGAAGGGCAAAGGACTTCCAAATTCGATCCGAGCAACACCTCTCCCCAAAGGACAGGAGATTCATGTACGGATCGCGAAGGTCGTGACGCCGACGAAGACTCAAAGAGTCCTGACCACACTTCCTGCAGAACAACGCAGGGGCATTCTGACTCACCCGAGCTGGCTGGTTTCTCACACGGACGCGATGGACAATCATGCGATCCTGCGTGGCCGCTGGATTCGTGAGCGACTGCTTGGCGGAGCTGTTCCGGATGTGCCAATCACCGTGGACGCGATGCTGCCGGATGAGCCGACCGAAACTCTCCGTCACCGCATGCGGGTCACCCGGGAGGATTATTGCTGGAAGTGTCACCAGAAAATGGATCCACTCGGCCTGCCATTCGAGATGTATAACCATATTGGTCTCTACAGAACGAAGGAGCACGACGAGCCCGTGGATACCACTGGCGAGATCATCAACAGCGGCGAGCCGTCTCTGGACGGCCCGGTAAACAACGCGCTGGAGATGATTGATAAGCTGGCCAGGAGCGAGCGTGTCAAACAGGTTTTCGTTCGTCACGCTTTCCGGTACTGGATGGGCCGTAACGAAACTATCAACGACGCTCCCATTCTCCAGGACGCATGGCAGGCATATGAGCGCAGCGGCGGCAGTATGAAAGCAATGCTCACATCGCTGCTCACTTCCGATGCGTTTCTCTATCGCACGAGGCCCGAAGAGACACTGGCAAACGCAAAATAACCTCAGATGAAAAGTGACCTTTGCCAGTTCGTTACTTGAGCGAGCCCCACAGGATGCTCCGCGGGGATAGGGGTAGGGAAGACTGATTGATTGGGGCGGCCTGGAAGCGGATCACTCCGCGATCGTTGCTGCGACTCGAGATGAGATCTCGTCGTAAAGTTCCGTCTGCAGCGGGCCTGCTTCGACCGCAGCGAGATTCTCAGCCAGGTGTTTTGTGTTGCAAGTGCCGACGATCGTGGTGTGGCAGTGCGGGTGCGAGAGCGTGTAACGCAGAATCAACTCGGCTCGTTGCATTCCTGCGGGCAGGATGTCGTCCAGCTTCGCGGTCGACCAGATCGCGTTCAATGCTTCTCGTTGCACCTCAGCGTCAGGGCCGCCTTGCGCGACGCCTCCGCGAATGATGATGCCCGCACCCGATTCGGCAGCCTTCGTAATCAGATGATGATGTTGCGGAGCGAGGCACGAGTACGGAATCTGGAA
>JAQBWV010000354.1 GCA_027624335.1 Planctomycetota bacterium | reverse complement strand
GACGAGAAACTCCGTCACTACGCCGATCAACGCATCGAACTCGACCTCGATGACGGTGTCAAAGTCAACTACGGAAAATTCGGAGATCTGTTGGCCGAAGTGAAGGCCATCACTGGAGAGAAACCCGAATAGTGAGCCACGGACGGACACGGAAGAAACACGGAAGAAACACGGAAAGGGGCAGCATTTGGAACTGGAACATAAAGACGTTACGGAACAGATCATAGGTGCTTCATTTGAAGTGTTTCGTGAGCTTGGGTACGGATTCCTGGAGAAGGTGTATCAACGCGCCATGAAAGTCGAACTTGAACTGCGAGGATTGAAGGCTGAAATCGAGACAGACATCAAGGTAACGTACAAAGGCGAAGCGGTAGGAGATTACCGCGCTGACATACTCGTGAATGGATGCGTACTGGTGGAACTGAAGGTGGCGACTGCAATCGACAGTAGAGATGAAGCGCAATTGTTAAACGAACTGAAAGCAACAGGAATCAAAGTCGGCCTGCTGATTAACTTTGGTAGGAACAAAGCAGAATTCAAACGAATGGTATTCTGATTCCGTGTTCCTTCCGTGTCATTCCGTGGCCAGAAACAACTGCATGAACGGCGAATTATGGACACGAAACAACTCAACGAAGCCCTGAGCAAAATATACGACGAAGAACACCAGCGGATCGTCTTCTGGAACGATCCGCAGCAGGAGTTCGACAGGGTCGTTGAGACGCTCGATCTCGACAGTGTCAATGTCGTCAGGCTCGATCAGGTCGGCGGCATCGAAACCAAGCTGCGCATTGAGCGTGAAGAGCCGGATGCCAGGTTCCTTCTGTACGCACCCGAAGAAGAACCGGAGTTCGAGGACGACATTCTGCTCGACATCCGATTGTACAGTCGCAGTTTTCGAGCAGATCGATCGTCGATCATTCTCGATGAGCTCGGGCTGGCTCGGCAACACCTTCGCAGCCACCTGACGTTACGCCGCAAGTTCTTCGACAGGAAGGATCGCCTTGCCCGACTCAAACAACTGGTGAGCGCCGACGACAACGAGTTGGATTTGGATCGCAAGATGCTGGCGGTCGTCACGAAGGCGGATCAGCCTGAGCTTTTCAGCATCGTTCGCACCTTGTTTCAGTCCATCACGGAACAGGAAGAGATCGACCTTGAAACGCCGCCTCCTGCATGGACACTGATCGAAAAATACGACCTCAATGATTCGTTCTGGAAGATGGTCACCACGGCCTTCGGCTATGAAGAGGAAAGTCCGACGCTCCAGAAGCTGTTACTGCGGCTGATGTTGTCCGAGTTCGCTCATCAACTCGGCATCCACGCCCCTCCCGCAATCGTGAAATCGCAATTGAGCAGGAGCGGCACGAACAATGCCGTCGTCTGTCTGGCGCAGTGGCGAGACAGCGCGAAGCAGGCCACCAGCTTCAACATCCTGTCCGATGCCATCGCGAGCACCACCCATATCGACGAACAGCTGCAGGGACTGGAGCCAGAGAAGCTGGTCGAGGCTGTCACCTTTCGTAACGTGGATCGGGCCATCCTGCTTGGATTACTCGAACGGCTGTCTTCGACCAAAGACCATGGAAACGCCGAAGCCATTCGAGACATCGTCACCCGGCGGCAGGAAGAACACTGGGTTGCGTCGATCTCAGTGCCAGAACAGCAGCGCAGGGCTCGGAACGCAGCCTACGAGGCCGTTGCTGTCTCGTCTGAATTCTTCGACCTCAAGAAACGGCACGCAGACGGATTTAACTGCGATACAGCCGAGGAGATGTACTCGCTCTACACCGACGAGCTTTACAAGTTCGATCAGCTTTACCGCCACTTCTGCTACAACGCCGATGTCGCCGAATCGCAGGCATGGGACATTCTTAAATCGCTCCGCAAGGAAGTCGAAGCAACCTATAAGAATTGGTTCCTGGTGCAGGTTGCTTTGAAGTGGGCCAGGTTTGTCGCCCCCAATGCAGATGGCACGGGAATGCTCGATAAATGGGTGTTGCCCGACATTCCGAATCAGTATCGCTTTTACGAGAAGCACGTTGCGTCACGCCAAAAGGAAGCTGAGAACCGCAGGTCGTTTGTCGTCATCAGCGATGCCTTCCGCTATGAAGCCGCCACCGAACTGACCAGGATTCTCAACGGAGAATATCGCTTCCAAGCCGAACTGACGACACAGCTTTCTGTGTTGCCATCGTACACGGCATTGGGCATGGCCAGCCTGCTGCCTCACAAGCAGTTGGAGTACACCGACAAGGGAGATGTCCTTGCCGATGGCGTCTCCACGTCTGGCAGCGACAACCGCAACACGATTCTCTCCAAAGTTGAAGGCATGGTGATTGGAGCGGACGCTCTTCTACAGATGAAGCAAGAGGAAGGACGGCAGTTGGTCGAAGGGATGAAGGTGGTCTACGTCTACCACAACGAGATCGACACTCGGGGCGAGAACGCAGCCACCGAGGGTGACACCTTTCAAGCGACTCACGAAGCCATCCGGGAACTGGCAAACATCGTTCGCTACATCGTTAACAATCTTAGCGGCAACTATGTCGTTGTGACCGCTGATCACGGCTACCTGTTCTCAGAAACAGCCCCCGGTGAAACTGACAAGAGCAAATTGGCAGACAAGCCACCCGGCACGGTTAAAGCCAAGAAACGCTACCTGATCGGCTATAACCTGCCTGAGTACGAAGACGCTTGGCGAGGCAAGACCGAGATCACGGCTAAGTGCGATGGTGGCATGGAGTTCTGGATTCCCAAAGGCTCCAACCGTTTCCACTTCACGGGCGGTGCCCGTTTCATCCACGGTGGAGCGATGCTGCAGGAGATCGTCGTCCCGGTCATCACGGTAAGACAGGCCAAGAGCAAGAAGGCTCTGGAGAAGACCAAGACGAAGCAGGTGTCGGTGTCGGTGCTGGGCAGCAACCACAAGATCACCACGCACACACACCGCTTCAAGTTGATCCAGATGGAGCCTGTGAACGATCGGACAAAGGCGCTCAGTCTGAAGATCGCCATTTACGATAATGATGATCCGGTTTCCAGCATCGAGACAGTGACGTTCGCCAGCACGTCCACGAACCTCGACGACCGCCAGCAGTCGGTTATGTTGACGCTGCAGGATCAGCAGTTCGACAAGAAAACTCGATACCGGCTGGTGCTGAAAGACGCCAACACCGATTTTGAATTACAAAGCCACGATGTGACCATAGATCGAGCGATTGCAGATGACTTCGACTTCTGAGAATGACGAAACCGACACGAGCCTCGACGAATTGCTGAATCAGCACTTCGCAGGCAAGGTAGTCCGCAAAGACCTGACCAAGCTGGTCAAGGAAGGGGCCAACGTCCCGGTCTATGTGCTGGAATACCTGCTGGGGAGTTACTGCGCCTCAAACGATGAGGAGGTCATCCGTGACGGGCTCGTCACGGTCAAGAAGATTCTTGCCGAAAACTACGTCCGTCCCGATGAAGCCGAGAAGGTCAAGTCCACAATCCGTGAACGGGGCAGTCTGAAAGTCATCGACAAGGTGACGGTGACGCTCAACGAAAAGCGGGACGTCTACGAGGCGTTGCTCGGCAACCTGGGAGTGAAGGGCATCGAAGTTTCCAGCAGCATCGTCAAGAAGTTCGAGAAGCTGCTGGTCGGCGGAATCTGGTGCATCTGTACGCTGGAGTATTTCTACGAAGAAGGGCAAAAGGGTTCGCCGTTCATCATCCGGGATTTGAAGCCCATTCAAATGCCCAACATGGAAATGGATGAACTCTTCGAAGCACGGCCGGCATTCAACGAGCAACAGTGGATCGACGCACTTCTGCGCTCAACCGGCATGGAGCCGACCAACTTCACAGAGCGAGTAAAGTGGCATTTGCTGGCTCGCATGATTCCGCTGGTGGAGAACAACTACAACCTGGCTGAGCTGGGGCCAAAAGGGAGCGGCAAGAGTCACATCTACAAAGAGATCAGTCCAAACAGCATCCTGATTTCCGGTGGGCAAACGACAGTTGCCAACCTGTTCTACAACATGGCCCGGCGTCAGGTCGGTCTCGTTGGACTTTGGGACGTCGTGGCTTTTGATGAAGTGGCAGGCATTTCGTTCAAGGACAAGGACGGCGTTCAGATCATGAAGGACTACATGGCGTCGGGTTCATTTGCCCGTGGGCGTGATTCAATCAACGCTTATGCGTCAATGGTCTTCGTCGGCAACATCAGCTCGGTGGACACGCTGGTGAAGACCAGTCATTTGTTCTCACCGTTTCCAGAGGCAATGATCGACTCGGCCTTCTTCGATCGCTTCCATGCTTACATTCCCGGTTGGGAAATTCCAAAGATGCGTCCTGAGTTCTTCACGAACCAGTACGGACTGATTGTTGACTATCTGGCCGAATGGCTTCGGGAGATGCGGAAGCGGAACTTCGGCGATGCGA
Source organism: Planctomycetota bacterium (assembly GCA_027624335.1). Taxonomy (GTDB): domain Bacteria; phylum Planctomycetota; class Planctomycetia; order Planctomycetales; family Planctomycetaceae; genus JABMPE01. The sequence continues at coordinate 1,063 of JAQBWV010000354.1, read as the reverse complement.
TCAACAAGTATTTCAAGTTGGGACGTGACCTGAATCAGCGGGACACGATCGCGGTCAAACACACGGTCTCCGGCCTGCTGAAGTTGCTCTACCCCCACGAGCAGTATGACAAAGAAGCCGTGCGGCGCTGCCTTGAGTACGCGCTTGAAGTTCGTCGTCGAGTGAAGGAACAATTGAAGAAGATCGGTGGCATGGAGTTCTACGATGTCCACTTCAGTTACATCGACATGGAGACCTCCGAAGAGAAATTTATCTCCGTGCGTGAGCAAGGCGGCGGTTCACTGATCCCCGAAGGTCCAATGAACCCCGGCGTAATGCACACCGTGGCTACTGGCGGCAGTGATTCACATCTCGGATTGTACCGACTGGAAACCCAGGTCTCGGCTGGCAATGGCTCGCTGAAGATGTCGGGCCTCGGTTCAAACATGAAGGCAAAAGAAGCGATCAAAGTCGGCTTCGACTACTTCAAGGCCAACGCCAGCAGCGTGAGTGCCTCGGTGAAAGTCAGCGATCACGACTACCACCTGCACATCATCGAACTGCAAAACACCGGACCAACCACGGCGATGACCCTTACCACATTCATCGCCCTCTGTTCGGCGGTCTTGGGCAAGCCGATCCAAAGCCAGATGGTCGTGCTGGGCAGCATGAGTCTTGGCGGCAACATCATTCCCGTCGAGAGTCTCGCCGAGTCTCTCCAAGTCGCCCACGACGCCGGTGCCAAACGAGTTCTACTCCCCATGGCCAGCGTCAGCGACATCCCCACAATTCCTGGCGAACTGTTCGCCAAATTCCAAACGAGCTTTTATTCAGACCCAAGAGACGCTGCGTTCAAGGCGTTGGGCGTTGAATAACAAATGGTCTGGACCTCACTCACCATTGTCTGGTGTCTGCTCGCTGCTGGCCTTGCCTACATCCTGAGGTCGCTCGCATCTGCAATCAAAAAGCTGGCAAGCTTCTTGAAAGAGGATGACGACGCTTGGAGCGACAGTGACGACCATCTCTTTCGGCACTTTTCCAGTCTAGCAAAGTTGCTGATCATCTCGACGCTGCTCGTCTGGAT
>JAQBWV010000052.1 GCA_027624335.1 Planctomycetota bacterium | reverse complement strand
CGATTCGCAGCCGAAATCGCAACGTGAAGTACAGGCTGCGGACTTGTCACGCAGCTCCGCTCCGCTTTTGTTGGGCCTCACAAACCAAATTGCGGGGGAGGGGGAACGGACGGAGTCGGCGACGCTGGTGTGACGCATTGTCTGACACGAAAGCTACCTCAGTCGTCGATCCCGTCGCCGTCATCCGTCCATTCTTTTTCGTCCGCGTCGGCACCAAATAGCCAACCGAACGACAGGCCGATGTACCAGAAGTCGTCCTTCCGGCCTTCCTCGGTAACGTAGTAACGTGCACTCAGCGTCAGTCGCTTCGTACCGGTCAGCCAGGCATGTACACCAACTTCCGGATAGACGGCGACGAATCCCTTGTACGCGTCTTTCCGCTCTCCGGATTCGTCGATGAACCCATCGTCGTCGTTGTCGACGCTGTCGTTGTCGGCAAGCCTGCTGAATTTATTGCCGCCCACAAATGCCCCCGCTCCGGCGAAAGGAGCGATGCGGGTTGGAGTCTGAAAACGGACTCCCAGCTCCGGCCCGATGAACCAGTCATGGGCTCCAGTACCAGCGAGGCCGGTCAAACCCAAATCGATTTCCGTCCAGTAATTCGGGTAATGGAAGCTGCTGATCGTCACTCCGGCGGTTAGCGGAGCGCCACCGATTCCGCTGCCGATAGAAACTCCGGCCTTACCCTCGACATGACGCGCATCGAACATCTGCTTGACCAGTCGTTCCGGTTTGTCATCACCGTAGGGCTTCGAGTACTTCTCGGCGTAGTCAGCATCGTCCATCGCCCACTTTGAACTCAGAGGCAGTTCAGCACAGCCACCGATAACTCCACCGACCAACACCACAATGCAGGTTGCTGACTGTTGTCTGGCTGGCAACAGGAGTCTCCGACTAAACAGCCTGCTGAAACACGCAGGTTTCGATGACACGGTGGAAAACTGAACGATCTATCACGGAAACATAGATGGAATTCCAAAATTGCGTCAATTCGTATTCCGCACTCAATGAAGGAGGAAACAATTTCACTGAGCTCGCTGAAGTTTCACATCGGCCTTAATAAACGCGACGATTGAGGCATAAGCGACGTCATCGCACATCTGTGCCTCGCTTCCGCTACCCTGGTTCGTAACGACCAGGAAGGCAAACTTTCTCCCCTCGAAGGAAAACCTGCCCAGTGCCAGAGCAACTGTGGAATCGAAACATGACAGTAAAGCAGGCTGCATGTCTGCTGCCAATTCTGGAAGCGCCTGCTCGATCGTGGCTGCCTCATCGAACTATCGGGATTGGCTCAGCCGAGCGATCAAAGTGGCCGTCACCGCTTTGGTGCATGACCCCAGATGAAAGTGGACATCTTTCGTCACGACAATCGCCGCACCACGCTTGCGAACTCCAACCGCATCAAAGGCCAGCAAACGACCACCGACGATGACGGCAGCACCATGGCAGGGACGTCGTGCTTTGCCAGAGCTGCGTTTAGAGTTTCTGTCAGCTTTCGTCCATCTTCCGCCCGAGCCGCGCTGCCAGCAATTAACGGCAGGAGACAGCTCGTCAAGCGAAACAGGTACCGGGACGTCATCGGGCCTCACCTCGTAAACGGCAGAAGAAATTCGACGCCACGACGCGAAATCATAAACGGCGCAGCAAAGAGGCCCGACAGTTTTGGCTGTCGAGCCTCTTGAAATTTCAGCAAACTCAGACGTCAACGACTAATCGGCAAAGGCGTCGTCGAACCGGTGGCTCGACGGCTCGAAGTCGACGTTCTTGCAGAACTGGCACGACTCCCGAGCACCGTGCTCGCGGTCCATGCCGATGTCTTCCCACTCGACCGAAAGCGGGCCGTCATAACCAATCATGTTGAGGGCTCGAATGATTTCTTCGAAACGGACGGCACCGCGTCCGACGCTGCGGAAATCCCAACCGCGACGAGCGTCGCCCCACGGCATATGGCTACTGTTGATGCCAGTCCTGCCGTTAAGCGTCGTCGAAGCGTCCTTCATGTGGACATGGTACATGCGATCCGGGAACGCTCGAATAAACTCCACCGGGTCGATGCCCTGCCAGATCAGGTGGCTAGGGTCGAAGTTGAATCCGAACTCTTCTCGATTGTCGAGAGCCTTCAACGCCCATTCGGCGGAGTAAATGTCGAACGCGATTTCGGTTGGGTGAACTTCGAGGGCAAACTTCACGCCGCATTCCTGGAACACGTCGAGAATCGGATTCCAGCGTTCAGCCAGCAGGTTGAATCCAGCCTCGATCATTTGCCGTGTCGTCGGCGGAAAATCGTAGATCAGGTGCCAGATGCTCGATCCAGTGAATCCGTTAACAATGCCGACACCGAGCTTCTGTGCCGCTCGCGCCGTGTTTTTCATTTCTTCAGCTGCGCGTTCGTTGACGCCTGCTGGATCACCGTCACCCCAGACGTACTCCGGAAGGATCCCCTTGTGACGCTCGTCGATATTGTCGAGCACTGCCTGACCAACCAGATGGTTTGAAATAGCAAACAGTTTCAGATCATGCTTCTCAAGCAGATCTCGTTTCCTGGCGCAATATGTGTCGTCTGACAAAGCTTTGTCGACTTCGAAGTGATCACCCCAGCAAGCAAGTTCCAGCCCGTCATAGCCGAAATCTCGAGCCTTCCGGCAGAGTTCTTCGAGCGGCAAATCAGCCCACTGGCCGGTGAACAGCGTCACAGGTCGTGCCATGTCGGTTCCTCAATGAAGCCATACCTTAGAAATTCGGCGAGCACGGCCACCCAGCTCAACCGAAGAAAACAAGCGTCAACGCGGGCGGCAGCCTATCAATGGAGACCGTGATTTTCAAACGATCAACTCATTCCGGTATGCTTCATCCAGTTACGCACAGCAGTAACGCATCAGTACTCATTAAGATCGCAACTCTTTAACTCATATGATGTTGAGGCGACAGGTGAATGGCCGTTAGTTGTCGTCGACCGGAACGAGAAGAGTCAACAGACGTCTGCTCCGGTCGACGATATCCCCGTCGTCCGATGAATCCGCCAGCTCGCGCAAAGGTGTCAGATTCCCCGTCGCGCGGCACTTCTTCAACACCTCGATCAGCTGCTGATCTTTGGAGACGAGATCTCGCACACGCAACAGGGTTTCTCGATGGACCGTCTCCCGCCATTTTTTCAGCTCGTCGATCTTGCCTGACTCGTCCAGCAATGATCTGCCCGTCATCGAAAATCCCGCTGGCCAGGCATCAGAGCCGCTGAACTGCCAGCTGACTCGATCGTCGGAAACCAGCACGCCGTTTGTCTGAACCACGACGCCAGGGAACGTCATCACGAACCTGAACTTCTCGGTCGAAACACCATGTACGCCCTGAATTCGAGCCACCAGATTCTTCGCCTGCTTCTCAACAGCTTCCGAGCCGCCAGGCTGCGCCTCGATGGCCCGTTTCCATTCGCCCTTAAGTCGCTCGGCGACTGGCGATTGACCATCGTTGCCTGACCATCCACTGGCGTCGAGCAGATCGCGAATTAACTCTGCATCGAGTGGCTTCCCGTCGCGTCTTTCAACAGTCTTCTGGATAATGCTCTCGGCAAGTTTCAAGACAGCTTCCTGCTGAAGACTGCCCGATTCATCAAACAATCCCATGAAACCGTACTCCTCACACAGGGTCACGAATTGCCGTGTCCGGACGTCATCATGCGAGTTATCCGGCAGGCTTCGCGCTTTGGCTCTCGCAAAGTCATACACCAGGTCTGTCGCATCCATGGCGAAAGCTGCGCCCTCATTCCTGATCCAGTCTATCAGCTTTGTCGTGTCGTACTCCTCGTCTAACGCCTGATTCAGTGTCGTCTCGAGGATGCGAACGAACAGTTCGATTCCTTCTACACGAGCCTTTCGGAATTCATCCAGCGTAACGACGTCAGTCAGCGTCTCCTCCCAGACGAATTCGATTAGCAACCCGAGGTCCCGGCGTTCAAACTGGCGTTCGAAACGACTGGTGAAGCTTTCGTCGCCTGAGAGTTTCGCAAAATGCTCAGGCAGGTCGTTCGCGGACGCGACCTTTGTCCAGGCCGCAAAGTAGTCATTCCCGTCGTCAGCAAGTGGCAGTTTGCGAATGTCGCCTGCGAAGTCGTCGAACGACTTTTCAGCGGTGAATCCAGTCTTCTCCCACGACACAGGCTCACGAGCGGCGTCGGGAGTCTTGCTCTTCGGCTGCAGAATCGCCCTCTCGACCGAGCCATCGGAAGACAGCGTCGTTTCGGCGTGGAAATAGCCAACCTTGCAACCCGACAGAGCAGCAACACAAATGACCATTACCAGGCATCGGTAAATCGATTTCATCTGAGCCCCCTTAATTACGTAGAGACAATGGAGAAAGACCGACCACATGGCGATGCGCACGACGACACTGTTATTCCTGCAAAAACTGACTTCGGACAACGCTGCGCTCGCGTGAACCGATGGTCTTGAAGCTGTCTAAATCAGCGAATCCAGCCGCCACCGAGTACTCGATCACCGGCGTAAAGGACGACGGCCTGTCCAGGAGCTGCCGCGAACTGCGGATCGTCGAACGTCACGCGAAAGCGATCATCGGCAGTCAGTTCGACTTCTGCTGGAGCAGCACGGTGCCCATACCGGATCTGAGCTTCGCAGCGGAATCGGCTCGGTACGTTGTCGATGAGCCAGTTCACTCGGTCTCCATCCAGAGTGTGACAGTCGAGTTCCTCGCGCGTCCCAATGACGACGCGGCGAGTATCTGGTTCCAGCCGCACAACGTAGCGAGGTTCGCCAAACGCCAGACCGAGCCCTTTTCGCTGCCCGACGGTGTAACGCTCGTAACCTTCATGGCGACCGAGCACGGTTCCGACGGTGTCCACGATGTCGCCAGCGGTCTGCTGCCTTCCCCGGTAACGTTCGAGGAAGCCCGCGTAGTCGTTGTCAGGAATGAAACAGATTTCCTGGCTGTCCGGCTTGTCGTGAACTCGCAGTCCTGATTGCTGAGCCTTCTCTCGAATGTCTGGCTTATCAAAGTCGCCGACCGGGAAGATGACTCGATCCAGCAGTTCACGGTTGATGCCGAACAGCACGTACGACTGGTCCTTGCCTCCGTCACGACCTCGGAAGAGAGCCGGCCCGACTGCGGTAGCGTCTGGTGATTTCGCTAACGAATCCCCCGCCCCGTCGAGCTCTGGAGCACGAACAGCCTGTTCGAGTCGTGCGTAATGTCCTGAGGCAATGTATTCAGCTCCAACTTTCTGAGCGAAGTTCCAGAGCTTGCCGAATTTCAGCCAGTTATTACACATCACACACGGATTGGGCGTGCGGCCAGCCAGATATTCGTCTGCGAAATAATCCTTGATTCTGCCGAACGCATCCTGAAAGTTCAGAGCGTGAAATGGGATGTCGAGCCGGTCTGCCACTCGCCGGGCATCAGCGGCATCGGATGCGCTGCAGCAGCCCTGCTTATTCGACTTCGCCCCAACCACTGGCAGGGAAATGCTGAGTCCCGTCGAGCAAGTCTGCTCTGCGGTCGCTCCGGAGCGCATAAACAGACCGACGACTTCGTATCCCTGCTCCTGAAGCAGGACGGCGGCCGCCGAACTATCGACCCCGCCGCTCATCGCCAGAACAACCCGCTTCATGAAACTCAGCCTTCCGCTTCGGAACTGTCACCGGAATCGTCCACTTCACCGAACAAATTGTCGAATGCGAAGAGCCTTGAAGCCGTGTCGAGTTCTTCATCCTCACTGGAGTTCCACATCAAACTCTCGGAAATTGACTTCAGTAGAGGTCCGATCTCTGCTCGTTCAGTGTCGGACATCTGCAACAGCACGAACATGGTCGTGCTGTCAGTCTCGCAGGCCCGCAAGCTCGCTCGATTGACCATTTCCAGTTCGTAAAAATCAATTTCCTTCGCCACCGTGGGCAACATACAAATTCGGTCCTGACTTTCATAAACGTCTACGCTGTCGTATTCCGCCTTGAATGACTCCAATGCTGCTTCGACGACTTCCTCAGCGGTCGGTCGACCCTGCAGCACCGAAAGCATCCAGAATGCAGTGCCATCACTCTCGACTGTTACCGAGAAGTCGCCGTCATGATGTTCGTGACCGAGTTCCCAACCTTCGGGATATTCGAATCGAACACCGTGCTCTTCATAAACCGCCATCAAATCGGACTTTCGTGATGTTAAATTGAGAAGCACAAGCTGAGGAAAGCGACGCTCGTACGCGCTTGAGTGTGTCCAGACAAAGGACTAGATTAAGCGATCGATACGAAAATCACATCGAACGGCAGTCTCTGCGTGGGAAATCGTCCGGTAAGGATTCCTGGATTCGTTATTCCCAAACGATAGCGAGAGTTGAGCTGCAACAGCGTGGACCAGACCTCGGAGGTCGAACTACAGCGGCATCGTCCGCCCGGTGAGTTCCAGACTGCGTTCGCTTAGTTTGCTTTTAGTTTTTATGTAGAGGAGTCGGTAATGGCGTCTGTGCGTGCTCAGGAAGTGGCTGAACTCCTGTGGGAACTGAAACGGGCTGATAAGGTCGGGACGTTTACAGGAGTTGCTCGTAAGGCTGGATTCAGCCCTGGAGCCTCCGGTCGAACAATCCAGACTGTCCTGAAGACGGTTCGCAGGGACTGGCCTCACCTTCAGTGGTGGCGAGTTTTCCCGGACGACGGCCTGATTGAGAAGGACACCGAGCAGTCGCAACTGGCGGTTGAACACGGTTTCGAATTCCTCGACTCGGGTGATCAGATCATCATCGACTCGTTCACCGAACACGTGTTCGTCTGGGTTTCCGAAGAAGACGAAAAAACTGCGGCTGCAGCGGCAGACGAAGAAGAAGTTGCGGAAACAGACGAAGACGAATAGAGAACCACATACATCGCATCGTGGTAACACGTTGCTCTGCCTACGAACGCGGGTAATCGTTGATTACTCGCGTTCAGTAGTTTAACGACTATCGGAATTCGACAGGTGTTCGAAACTCTCATTGCATCGCATTGCACTTTGAATTGGCGACAATAATGACGACGTACTTCAAACTGCCGTGCCCTCATTGCAGCAAGCCGCTGAAGGTCTCGCAGGATCTGGCCGGGCAAAGTCGCACCTGCCCCTACTGCAAGGGTTCGGTAAAGATTCCCGAGCCAGCTGCTCCAGCTCCCGAACCAGGGTTTCCAAACATCGTTGTTAATTCCAGTACGCCTGCCGGTCAGTCGCCGGCTTCGCGATTGGGAACAGCAGGTCAGGCGTCCGGTGCCGCAGTTCAGGCGTCCGTCCAGCAGGCTTCCGCAGCACCTGGCAGAAAACGCAAGAAGAGCTGGTTCAGCACGGGCGGTGGCGACTCGGTCAGCAGCGACGTCAGCCTGCTTGCCAGCGGAATCATTGGAGCCGTCGTGACTGTCGTCTGGCTTGTTGCGATGATCCCCCTGTACATGAACGATTTTCAGCTGGGACAGCTGTTTCTTGATCGAGGCTTCGTTCCGTTCGCGACAACGCTGTTGATGTTCTGGTCGTTTGCGATCATCGCGTTGAAGTGGCTCGGCATGAAGCAGCAGAAAGAGGCCATGCTGCTTGACGTGCTGCCGACCGAAGTCGCTGAAGAAATCACAGTCGACTCGCTGAACAACTTCGTGAAGCACATCCAGAGTCTTCCGGTCAGCGGCTCCGAAAGCTTTCTGATCAACCGAGTCCTCCGCGGCATCGAACACTTTCGAGTTCGCAAGAGCGCTGCCGAAACCGTCACGATGATGGAGTCACAGTCGGCCATCGATGCCAACAACGTCGCGGGCAGTTATACGATTCTGAAAGTCTTCATCTGGGCGCTTCCAATTCTCGGATTTATCGGAACGGTCGTCGGCGTCAGTGCAGCAGTCGCCAGTCTGGCTAACAGTCTGGAGAGCGCTGCCGACATGACAGCGATGAAAGGCTCTTTGAATGCCGTGTTTTCTGGTCTGGGAACAGCGTTCGACACGACTCTGCTTGCACTGATCATGAGCATGATCGTGAAGATTCCAACATCCGCTTTGCAGAAAAGTGAAGAAGACCTGATCACCGCCGTTGATGAGTACTGCAATGAAAATCTGCTGCGGCGACTCAACGACGGACGTGATGGCGGAGCCGAACGTGGTGCTACCGGTGGTGCCAACGTCTCGATTTTTCGCGAGGCCGTTGAAGCTGCGATGGGCACCCATCATGCCGAACTGGAAAAGTGGCTGGAAAAGCTCGACTCGATCGGTGGCAAGCTGACCAGCCAGATAGCTGACGGATGGGACAAGGTCAGTGGCCGCATGCAGCAACAGCAGCAGCAGCACGCGGCAACTCTGCAGCAGCAGCAGGCCGAGCAGCAGAGACTGCTGAAGACCCAGCTCGACCAGATGGCGAACGCGGCGACTCAGATTCAGGCCACTCTTGTCACCGTGGCCAGTCAGGCGGCCACTATGCAGACAACTGTGAACGGCTCTTTCTCATCAGCTCAGGAAACGTTGCAGCAGCGTTTTAGGGGTCTGGAATCCGGGCTAAGCAGTTTGAATGGAGTGCTGACGAAACTCGGCGAACAGAGTGTGATCATTCAACAGGTTGCACCGACAGCAGCTCCGGTCAAACGCGGCTGGTTTGGCAGTTCCAAGAAAGCCCGCTGAATCTGTAAAGCTAGCCGGACCAACTAAGCCCGACGAAAAGGAAAGCCCGCTGACAGGGAGCTCGAACTATGGCCCGCCGACCTCGAGACAACGACGACGACGTCTCACTGTTTCCGTTTCTGAGCATCATTGCCAGCGTCATCGGCGTACTAACGATGATGATCGCGACGATGGCTCTGGCGCAAATGGATACAAAAGACGTCGCCCTGATTGAGGAATATGAAAAGACCGCTCACGGGCTTTCCGCAGCCGAAGAGGAAGTCGCCAAACTTCAGAGCATTATCGACGAGCGAATCGGCCCGGATGCCGCGTCGCTTCGAGCAGACCTGAATCGCAACGAAAAGGAACTCGCCTCACTTCTGAAGGAGCTTGATCTGATCCAGAAGCAACTCAAAGAGCAGGAAAAAGTCAAAGTGATCATTCCGACGATCGATCCAGCTCAGCGGGAAACTGTCGCCTCCATGCAGGAAGAACTGACCGCTCTGCAGGAAGAACTCGCACAGATGGAAAAGGAACTCGCGGAACGTAAAGACGCTTCCGAATCGAAGGTGTCCATCCTCCCCAGCGGAAGTGGAGTCAACTTCACACCGCACTTTGTTGAATGTGCCGCCGGCTCGATCGTGATGCACACCGTCAACCCGCCAAAGCTGATCCGAGCCGCCAACATGGTGAACGACAAAGACTTCATCGCCCTCCTTGAAAAGGTAGCCAACGGAGTCGATGACTCGATTGTGTTCCTCATTCGTAGCGATGGACTGAGTACCTACTACGCTGCGAAACAACTATGTACGGACCGGGAAATTCGAAACGGAAAGCTGCCTGTCATCGGCGGTGGTCGAATCGATCTCAGCCACTTTGCAAAAGATAAGAAATCAGGAAGCAATTGATTCACGAAACCCTTTGGGATCGTATTTCGCGAGCTGCTTGTCAGACGAAACGCGGTAAGCCATGAAACGCAAAAAACGTGACGACGATGAAGACGGTGGTCTCGACTCCCTACTGGACACGATGACCAACGTGGTCGGTATCCTGGTGCTGGTTCTGATCGTGACTCAACTGGGAGTCAGCGATGCCATCACCGAGATCACCGCCAATTCCAACGTCACCGCAGAAGATCTTGATGACGCCAAACAAAAGCTGATGTCCTTGTCCGACCAAAAGATACAACTGACCGAACAGACAGCGTCGCTGGCGACGATCGACGTCGACGCGGAACGCGAACGATTGCGGCGGTTGAAAGAGCAGCTAGAGACGCGAAAGAAACTATTGGCCGACCAATCGCGACAGTCCAATGAGTTTTCCATGAAGATTGAGTCTGACCGTGCAATGGCTGCAAAGAATCAGAAGCAAGTCGCCGACACGGAAAAGTTGCGTGCGGAACTGCAAACAACGCTCACGTCGTCTCTCGAGAAACAGGCGGAACTGAAGGCACTGCTTGACACGACTCCCAAACGAGCGGCGGTACCTCCCAAGGTGGTCAACATTCCCAACCCCCGCCCTGCTCCACCCGGAGCCCAACAGGCAACGTTTGTGTGCGCGTTCGATCGTGTGTACCCAATGAATGTCGACGGCATTCGAAAGGACGCCGAGCTCCGCGCTAAAGACATCATCACACGCCGCCGCCTGAACCTTGATCCTGCCAAAGGAATCGACCCGGAAGCCTTCGCGAAGCTCTACACGAAGCTCAAGTACAACGACGACTTTTTCGACGTCGAGTACTACATCACGGACAACCGCTGGCCACGGCTTAAACTGACTCCCAAAGAAGGTCGCGGCGCAGACGAAACGGAGCTGAAACGACCTGGGTCGCGCATTCGCAAGCTGATGGCTCTGCTCGATCCCACAAAATACTACGCAAAGTTCTACGTCCTGCCGGACAGCTTCGATGCCTACATCACCGCACGGCTCGCCCTGACTGAAGCCAACGTGCTGGCAGGATGGGATCCGCAAGGGGCGACCTGGGCCTACACCACGTCGGTACCTGGAGGCGTCGAATTGGGCCCGCCGCGCCCGACGACACCCGCCCCTCCGACCACAAAGCCTGCAAAACCCGCTAACGTCATTGACTGACGTCAGGTCAGCCGAAAAGTAACGCCAGCTTCAGTGCAGCTCACACATCCAGATCGTCAACCATCGACGATTCTTCCATGATGGTGCGGTATCGCTCGCTGGGGTCTTTGCCCAGGAGTTGCGAAAACGTCTGATCGGCATCGACCTGGCTTTCGATGTTGATCTGCAGCAAGGTTCGAGTCTTCGGGTCAAGCGTCGTGTCGCGGAGCTGCTGAGGTGTCATTTCTCCCAGACCTTTGAAACGCGTCACCTCGTATTTCCGGTTGGCGGCCAGCCCCGAAAGAATCTCTTCCTTCGCAGCGTCGTCCTGCGCGTAGTGAACGTCTTTGCCAATCGCTATTCGATAAAGCGGCGGTTGAGCAAGGTACACGCGACCTTGCCGTACCAGTTCGATCATGTGCCGAAACAGGAACGTCAGCAACAGCGTACTGATGTGATAGCCGTCGCTGTCAGCATCCATCAGGAGAATAACTCGACCGTAACGCAGCCGACGAATGTCGAAGTTCGTGCCGATGCCAGTGCCGAGTGTTTCGACAAGATCACTGATTTCCTGATTGCCGATCGCTTTGGAAACACTCAACGATTCGGTATTCAGCACCTTGCCTCGCAAAGGCAGAATTGCCTGTTTCCGGCTGTCTCGTCCCATCCCGGCTGAACCGCCCGCCGAGTCCCCTTCGACGATGAACAGTTCTGACTCTTCAGGATTTGTTGAGCGACAGTCCAACAGCTTACCTGGAAGTGTGACTCGTTTGGACGACGCGGATTTCCGCTTCACTTCTTTGACCGCTTCGCGACTCGCAGCACGAGCCTTTGCTGCGAGAATGATTCGAAAGATGATCGAGTCAGCAATCGTCGAGTTATTGTTCAACCATGTTTCGACGCCGGCCCGCACTAAACCCTCGACCTGTGCGGCGACTTCAGGGTTATTCAACTTCTCTTTGGTCTGCCCCTGAAACATTGGCTCAGAATGGAACACGGAAAGAATCGCACATGTTCCCTCGCGAATGTCATCGGGACTGACCGCCACACCTTTCGGTCGGATCTCATGGACATCCATGTAATTCTTGACGGCCTTCGTGACTCCCGACTTAAAGCCGGCCTCGTGAGTCCCTCCGGCATGTGTCCGAATACCGTTCACGTAGCTGCGAATCCACGAATCGGGTGACTCGGTCCAGCGTAAAGCGACTTCGTATCGATTACCGCCTTCGACATCTTTCTCGGTCACGAACTTGTCTTCGTGAACAGATTTTCGATTCTCGTCGGCCAGAATCTTGTCGAGGTAAGCGGCGATGCCGTTCGGGTTGGAGTACTCGTGTGTCTCCTTTTTCACTTCGTCGACGAATGTGATACGAAGTCCACCGTGGATGAACGAGATGTCCTCAAGATGCTGACGGATCACATCGCTCTTGAAATGGATCGTCCGAAAGATTTTCTCGTCCGGTCGGAAGAAAATGATCGTGCCGTGTCCTCTGAACGGCTTCACCTTCTTGACGGGAGCCTTAGGGACGCCTCGGCAGTATTCCTGAAAGTATTCATGCCCGTCGCGATGGACCGTTGCTGTCATCTGGCCCGACAACGCGTTCACAACGGAAGAACCCACACCATGCAGTCCGCCGCTCCGTGCGTAGTTCTTGTTGGAGAACTTCCCGCCGGCATGCAGCACCGTCAGGATGACCTCCAGCGCTGACTTCTTGTACTTCTTGTGCTTATCAACGGGGATGCCGCGACCGTTATCGCCAACGCTGCAGGAGCACCCGTCTTTGTGCAGCGTGACTCGAATCTCGGTGCAGTGCCCTGCAAGATACTCATCGACCGAGTTGTCCACGACTTCCCACAGGAGGTGATGAAGTCCTTTGCTGTCGACACCCCCGATATACATCGAAGGTCGCATCCGGACGGCTTCGAGGCCTTCCAGAACGTCGATATCATCGGCACTATAAGAGCCGTTTAGTTTTGGTTCTGCTACGGTTGCCATATCGCTCGATCAGATCCTTTTCACAAGCTGAATCGTCGTACCTGCACTCAGCCACTTGATCCCACACGGAGCGTGGGGACACACATTCGCAGCTATTCTTCCAGCGCTGCCCAGTCGATCAGTTCAATGGGTTCGGGAAAGATCGCTGTGAATTCATTTCGCTGGCTGGTTTTGACACCTTTGCCGCCCCGTGAAGTCACGTTGTACTTCATTTGACCAAAGCTCAACGTCGTACCGTTGCTGTTATCGATTCTTAGCGTGTCGCTCGGTCGCGAAAGTAGTTTGGCTCCGAGGACTTTGTCATCGCTGCCGATCTTGATTCCCTTTACGCCAATGCCTGGCCCCGACAGAACCGGCACGTCGTCGAGCGAGAAGTGAATGATCCTGGCCATCTTTGTTGCCAGAAACATGGTCTGATGATCTTTGATCAGCTCGACGTGAATAACCTGATCGCCTTTTCGAAGTCTGCAGAACTTTCGTCCAGTCTTGGTTGATGGAACGCGAAAAGTGCTTAGCGAGACTCGCATCACCTGCCCGTGCGCTGTCGCGATCAACAGGTGTGGAGCGGTACTAGCATCGTCTTCGACTTCGTCTTGAGCTGTAAATCGAGCGTCTGTCGAGATTGCCATCACAATCGATGCGCCGTCGGCCATTCGCACGTGTTTGGCGAGCGGTTCGCCATAGCCGGACGACACCGGAACCTGGTCAATCGAAAGCGTGTAAGCAACGCCGTCACTCGAGAAGAATACGGCGTTGTCAATCGTACTGCCGGGCAGGACGTTAAGCACACTGTCACCGTCCCGGACACGTGTGCCTTCGACCTTGGCCAGACGACCGACGCGTTTCAGCCAGCCGTCACGAGTGACCACGACGTTGGTATTCTCGCGAACGATGTAAGTTTCGGCGGCGAACTCGGTGATCTCTTCGGACGATCCGATTCCTGTCCGTCGACGGTCGGCAAACGTGGTCGCCAACTCTTCCAGCTCGTCTCGAACGACTTTCCAGAGTTTCACTTCTGACTTCAGGATATTGCGGATACTGCGAGCCTGCTTTTCCTTGTCGGCGAGCTCTTCACGGATATCGTCGATTTCGAGTTTCGAAATGCGATAGAGCTGCAGCTCCAGAATGGCCATGGTCTGCACTTCATCCAATGGGAACTCCGCCATCAGTTTCTTTGCGGCATCCTGTTTTCCGGTGCTGGCTCGAATCAGTTTCAGTGCACGGTCCAGGCCATCAAAGATGATGGAGAAGCCCTCCAGAATGTGAATCCGTTTCTCCAGCTGTGCCAGCTGATACTCGAATCGTTTGCGAACGGTCAACTGCCGGAACACGAGAAAATGTTGCAGCATCTCGACGAGCGTCGCTCGAGCCGGGACGAGTAATCCCGATTCGTCAGGCACCAGACACGTCGCGTTGTACGAGAAGTTCTGTTCGAGACTGGTGTGCTTGTAGAGATAGGCAATGACAGCGTCCGGATCGGCGCCGCTTTTCAGCTCAAGCACGATTCTCAGACCGTTGCGATCGTCCGTCTCATCGTTCACTTCTTCCAGTAGAGGCAGCTTCCGATTCGCGATGATGTTGCCAATCTCGGCAGTTAACGATCCGGTTTCGACGTTGTACGGAACCGAATAGATGACCAGCCGCTCCTGGACTTCTTTCTTCTTCTCTTTGTCGAATCGCCACTCGCCGCGGACTTTCACCGATCCCCTGCCCTCTTCGTACATCGTCCGGATGTCCGATCTGTCAGTGACGATCCTGCCACCGAGCGGGAAGTCGGGGCCCTTGATGTGTTTCATCAATTGAGCAACCGTCGCATCGGGAGAGTCAATCAGATGAAGACACGCTCGAACAACCTCGCCCAGGTTATGGGGCGGAATGCTGGTCGCCATTCCGACAGCAATTCCCTGCGCCCCGTTGACGAGCAAGTTGGGATAACGCGCGGGAAGAACGACTGGCTCCTGAGTCGCCCCGTCATACGTCGGTCGCATGTCGACCGTGTCGTACCGCAACTCGTTCATCAGATGTTCGGCGATGCTCGTCAGCCGCGCCTCGGTGTATCTTGGAGCGGCCGCCGGCAGTCCCATCACCGATCCGAAATTGCCCTGCCCGTCGATCAGCGGCGACCGATACGTAAAGTCCTGAGCGAGCCGTACCAGTGCGTCGTACACCGACTGATCGCCATGCGGATGGTAATTACCCGTCGTGTCACCGCAGATCTTGGCGCACTTTCGAGTCTTGGCGTCATGAGTCAGGTGCAGGCCGTTGAACATCACGTACAGAATTCGACGCTGGACCGGCTTCAGGCCGTCACGCACGTCGGGCAAGGCTCGCGACTGAATCACAGACATCGCGTAGTTGAGGTACCGCCGCCGAGTCTCCTGGCTGATCGATACAAACTCGACGCGATCCGCGTCCTGGTCATGCGCCACGTTCAACTCCTCAAAGCTTCCATCCCTGGCCGAGTCCTTCTGATCAAGACTCACCTTCGTCGCGCGTGAACCACTCGCCTGCTTCGGCTTCGATGTCGTGGTGCGTCTTGCTTTCTTCTTAGCCAAGGTTCCCTCCTGAGCGTCCCATCAACCACCGGCACACGACGTCCGAGCGGGCATCATCTAATCAACCAATCCGAGCGAAAACGACTACGCACTCGTTACTCAGAATCATGAGCAGACAGCCATCTGGCACCCGTCGCCCACAATTCCAGATCGCCATCCTTCCCTGCAGAACACGCGAACCCACGATGTACAGGTAATCCGTCGGGTGCTCCTCTCAAAGTTCTCCAGAGTCCGCCGCAGCGCTCGGCAAAGTGTAACGGCTGCGAAGACTTTTCCTACCGCGACGATTCATTTGATTGTAGCCGTCGCACGGTTTCTACGGATAGTAGGACCGCACTTAACCCCCTACGCAGCAAGACATTCCGAAAAGGCTGTGGAATCGTTTTCAGGGTCACAGAATGATTCATCGGAGCAATCATGGTTGACCGAATCAGAATACTGCTTTGGGTCGTGTTTGCCGTTGCAGGGCAGACAGAGTCCTGCGGAGCGACTCAATCCGGAAGTGCTCCGGGTAAGCGAACACAGAGTGCAGTAAGAGAAAGCAGAAGCAGCCAGACCCGCAGGATTCGGGTCTCAATGCGTTCCGTTTGAAACGCCACGGAGGGAAACATGCGTCGCACAACATTCACTGTGCTCATTGCACTGCTGACAGGCACATCCTGGCTGACTCCGATAGCAGCTCAATCAGGCTTTCCGCTTCCGCCCGCTCCGACACCGCAAGGTGTTCGCGTTGGGCAGGCAGTCACACGGAATGCCTCGCACCCGACCTGGCATCTGCCCGGCCGTAACGCGAGTCCTCAACCAGCCATCAAGGGCTACCCGCACTTTTCGGGACCACTCTACCCGTCTCCACGTCAGGACATTCCGGCGCAAGTAGGCGGCACGATGATCACGAACCAGGCATTTGCACCGCACGAGATGCTTTACCCACACCAGTACCGGTCGATGTATGGGCCGTTCTATTATCGTGTGAAGGGCAACTGGATTTGGACACCGTTCGGCATGGAGTCCCACGACAAATGGGAGCTGATGGGCACCGAAGTCAAAGTCAAATACCGCCCGACCTTCAGCCTCGGATCGCTGTTCATTCCGCCTCGTTAGAGATCATGAGACGCGACTGAGTCGAGCGACTCTGGTGAATCAGATCTCATTCACTGAACTAGTTGAGAAGTCTTTGGTGCAGACCACGTCGTCATCCCTCAGATCGCGAATCAGCCACATTCAAGGAAGAGACGAATGCTGATCATTAGAAACCGAATACGCCATTGGAATCGGGTCGCCGCCTGGGTGATCGTTCCCTTGACGCTGTGCGTCAGTCTGGCCTCCGCTCAGGAAACCGTTCCTGCATCAGCGGTTCAGGAAACTCAGCAGAGGCCGGTGAACGACATCCCGCCGCCGCCACCCGATGGACTGGCACCAGCGAGTCCCGCTGATTCTGCTCCGGGTGTAATCCCCGGACAGTCAGGCAATTCGGGCCTGGTTACAGGCTGTGGCCCGAACCGAACGGGCTGCAACTCGGACGGAAGCACCTGTGCTCCCCGAGCTGCGGACGGCGTCGCAAGCACCTTCGTCTGCACTCCACGAATGTCGGGCGGCGGGTACTCTCCTGCTGGTATGTGTCGTGCGGGTGAAAATTGCAACATCGGAAGTGCAGGTCAGTTCGGTGGCTATCAGGGAGGGATGACCGGTGCGAGCGGATTCTGTCAGGACGGCTCATCCATCAGCGGCTACCAGTACCCAGGGAACGGAATGCCCTGTATGGGTGATGCCGGAAGCTGCCCGAATCCGGAAGTCTGCATGGGACGCCCCTACACAGTCGGCGACCTGAAGCGTTCGATCTTCGGAGTCAAATGTCGCACTAAAGAGGTTCTGGGCCTCAATAACTGCTATCAGCCTTCGCCGTTCCAGCAGTGGTGGGCTGGGCAGCAGTACCGCTCTGAGTGCCGGCGAGCCTATTGGAACCACGTCCTGGCGGCTCATCTCCACAACAAGTTCAATTACTTCACGCCCAGTGGATGCTGCGGAGAAGGGTGTGCTCCGTTCGGGATGTACAGTCGCGTCTACGCGGCAGAGCCACACTACGCCGACGGTCGTGATAATCAGGTCTATGCGTCTCCGATGACCGGGGTGCCAACCACTATCCCACTCGCGCCAAACGTGCGTCACCAGTACAACTACAGCTGGGGAATGCCGTCAAGTCGGATCACTCCAATTTCGGATGTCGTGCTGCCGCGTTACTGATACTGCTCACTCGACTGAAGGCGGATCACTGCAGTGACATGCACCGTCGTCGATGGCCTGATCTCAGCATCGAGACTATTCGACGAGTTGCTGTCTCAACCGGAGTCGCTGTCGCGAAATCACTCGCAGCAGCAAAGTCACAACGAACCTGTCAGCAGGAAGTTCGTCATCAGAGATGTGACGTACGGAAGGCAGACCAAGGCTCAAGGAACGGAGACATGACAATCAGAGTTCTTCGCATGACGGTTCTTACCGTGCTGGGGTTCGGACTCTTCAGCCCCTCCCTGCATGCCAGCGGTGTGGACGGTGTGGCCAACGTAAGGCAGCCTGTCGCTCAGCATCCTAACGGGCACACAACTCAGTATCCGTACTACGTTGCGACTGGTCAGCCCTACGACCATCACGGTCACAATCATTGGGGACAGCACCGCCAGCAACCCAACCCAACCTACTGGACCTGGATGCCGCTACCGTTTCACGGTTGCTGCGATTACTGCGCAGATCCTGGCTGCCCAGGTAAGAAAGGTCTGTGGACATTTCCCTTCGTGAGATGGGTGCTCGACCCGGACTACTACGCAGTTGCTCCCGATTATGGATGGTCGCCACCGGCCCGGGTTCCAGTTCGACGTCAGAACATTACTTACCAGAACTACGTGCCTCAGAACTGGACCGGTCAACAGGCGAACGGCAACGCTCCCGCCGCCCAGGGCCGGCCGATCATCGCGACTCCAACGGACACAACACAGCTCGGCTATTACTACCAGCACGTGCCGACATGGCAGTCCATGAACAACCTGCCGGTACCTCCGGATCCTCGACAGTGGCACACACGCCCCTGCATTCCAGACCAGAACATGTCGTATGTCCGCTGGATGAGGCTGAGAAACATCTGGACGCCGATTTACAACATCCCGGACGCTCGCATGGGCTTTCCGACTCCTGTTGAGCCAGTTCTTCCGCGGCAGGAACTGCCAGCTCCGCCAGTTGAAGGACCACCCGTCCCCGTCGTTCCGATGCCGCCGGCCAACGCACCGGAGGCCTTAAACTTCCCGGAATTATCGGCACCAATTCGTCGTGTTGGAGCATAGACGAAGTAGCTCTTCTGAGACGCGATCGGTGTCACGCCGAGCGTACGACATGATTGCTCACGTAAGCGAGTTCTTTTTCGGGAAGGCGACCGATCATCGATCGGTCGCCTTTCTTGATTACGGCTCGTCGCTATGGAGACGGAATTGCGACCACAGCGGTGCAGGCCGCCGTCAACGTGTCGCGCAAAGCCTGCAACGCGTCACGGGTAGGAGACTTTAGCCAGAGTGGGTGCAGCTTTTCACCACTGCATTCGCCAAACCAGACTGCCAGTGAGACATCCGACACCTCGATACTGTCGGGCGAGTCGGCATACACCAATTCGACATTCTGAAACTCACGGACCACGCCTGTTAATGTCGGCGCCAGGTCCCCTGCCCCGCCAATCGCCAGACGGAACGATCCCACCGAAAGCCGTTTGCACAAATCACGAATGGTCAGCCCCAACTCTGGATGCAACCAGTCGGGACGTAAATCCTCGATCGGCGTCAGTACAAATCGACGGTACCAGCAATGTGAATGCGGCACGATCAGTCGCGGTGAACTTACAACCTCGTGATCGTAGAAGATGAGATCAAGATCGAGCGTTCGCGGGCCCCAACGAACGTCCCGGCTTCGCCCGAATTCGTTCTCCACTTCCTGCAGCAGATCCAGAAGCCGAATTGGCTCAAGTGTCGTTTCCAGAACCCATGCTGAATTCAGAAACTCGGAGCCAGCGCAGGCTCCCATGGCTGCGGAGCGGTACAGCGCAGCAGTTTCCACGCTCTGCACCTGCTCGTGCTGCTTCATCCGGGACAGCGCACGATCGAACGTCTGAGCCACGTGTCCCTGATTTCCTCCGAGCGCCACAACCGTCTGTACCATTTCAGTGGTTCTCCTGCGCGGACTCTCGCCAGACAATGCGATCAACGCAAGAGAGACGGCGAGTCATGATCGACTGTTTCGCGTGAGTCGCTAAACACTGCCAGGAATAACGCGCCCGGATCAGTACAGGATCAGCCGACGTCGCTAAGTGCGGGCCAATCCGAGTCGGTCGAGAAATCGATTGTCGGCTTGTGATGCATCACTTACCAGATTCTTTGTTGCTTGACCGAATAGCAGCATGAAGTCGCTGAAACTTCAGCAGACCTTCGATTCGAGAGTTCGTTGCCAGCTCGTTCCTTCGCGATCGATCAATGCACACCGCGACTCGCCAGTGCAACCGCTGTATCGATGTGTCGTGACTTGACGCTCTTTAAGAGTGCAATTAAAAGCTCACCACTTGACGGGGTAAGGTTCTCAGACCAAAGCACGCTGCACATGGTCGGACATGAACAACCTCGACCGCTGACACCGGGTCAGTGATGCCGGAGTGGCGGAATCGGCAGACGCGCGGGATTCAAAATCCCGTGGGGGTAAACCTCGTGTGGGTTCAAGTCCCACCTCCGGTACTTTGCGGTAAAGGGACTTACGACGACTGGTCGTAAGTCCTTTTTTCGTCGAATGACTTTTCGAGCCGGCGTGGAATAGCGGTTTGCACTGGTGAGAAGTTGAGGCAACTCAGGGCCAATGCCGGTAGACTCTCCTTTCTGTAATCATGCTTCTACTTCGTACGGTGACTGCTGGAACGTAGCCGAAGTTCACCAGAGTGCTGGTCGAACTGAAATCAGCCCGCGTTCTTGGCGACCGCGGTTACCGTCGGACATCTGAGTCAATGTCTGCCCACTAATTGAAGCGGCCGGCTTTCGCTAATCACGAGCGACTGAGACATTTGTCGTCGTTGTCATTGGCCTGGTCTTCGCTTGAGTCGAAAGTAGACGAGAGTCGCTGGACAAGACGATTCCTGTCTGTGGAGTTGTATTCATGAGTCGCTCAGATGGCGCGAAAGTAATCTGGAAGTGCCCGGAATGCTTCCGCAATTTCCGAATCCCGAAGTCGAAACCTCGACCTTCTGCCTGTGTTCATTGTGCGAAGAAGGGGACTTCGGTCGCCTCGACTGCCGCCCCGGATTCCGACGACGGCGATGACATGTTTTTCCGGGAGGCTGAACCAACGACATCGACATCGCTGAAATTCGCATCGACGCCGGTACCGTCGGCCATTCAGAATCCGCAAGTCCCGCGTGGAGAATCTTCCAGCAATACGTCCGTCGAAGCTCTCTCGGACCGACTGGACGAAGTACTGCAGCATCTCGAAGGCATCACTCGAACGATGACTCTCGTTCGCCGAGTCATGTGGGGCATCGGACTGGCGACGCTTCTGAGTATGGTGGCGACTGGAGTCGGTCTGCTGTATTCGATGAGCCTGATCAGTTCGCTCGGCGACCTGCCTGGCAATCCCGATGGAGGAATTGCTGGTGAGCAAGGTCAGGGACAGGCGCTGCCAGGAGTCGATGGTCGAGGCGACGCACGAATCCCACCGCAGATGCAGCAGAACATGCAGCAGATCGAGGAGTACTCACGAACGGTGAACGAGCTTCTGAAAGAAGTCAACCAGTAGGTCAGGCTCCGCCTGACGGACTCCGGAACTGGTGATCGGCGATGCCCGCTCCGAATTTTGTCAGGCAGAGCCTGACGTACTCGAAATCGCTTCGCGTACCCTTCAGCAATGCACCATGCA
Organism: Planctomycetota bacterium; assembly: GCA_027624335.1. GTDB lineage: Bacteria > Planctomycetota > Planctomycetia > Planctomycetales > Planctomycetaceae > JABMPE01. The sequence goes on along the minus strand of JAQBWV010000052.1, from coordinate 11,668 downwards.
ACTACCTGGCAAGATCGTATCGCAACACCCGACCGTAAAGGTTGAACTCGGTCACGAACAGATTTCCCTGACTGTCAAAGTCGAGTCCGTGCGGAGCCGTGAGGATTCCGGTTCGCCAGTCGGCTGGTTTGACCTTGTTCGTCGCGGTTTGCTCCTTCAGATCATTGGCTCCCAGCGTCATTACTATGTTGCCTTCTTTATCGAGCAGGCTGACCCGGCCTTCAATTTCGGCGATCGCCGCCCACTCGCCGAACACAGCCACAGCAGCTGGTCGCTTCATTTCCTTGACGACACTGAGTACCTGGCCGTCGATTGAAAGATGGACGACGCGGCGGTTTTCACGATCGCAACACAGGATGCGAGGTGGATCGAACCGAGTATCAATTGCGATCTTATGGCAGGTTCTGAAACCAAACGGGGCAGCCTTACCGCCGAAGCTTTCAAGGTATTTTCCGTTGGCATCGAAGACGTGGATGATATCGCTGGAGTAGCCATCGACTGCGAAGATGCGTCCGTCCGGCGCGACGTCTACATTGGTTAGTCGCAGACTCGGTTTGCCGTCACGCATCGCTACAAGTTCCGGAGGAATCGTCGATCCCGCGATGCTGAGAACAATACGACCGTCTAGCTGCATCTTCAGAATCGCCTGCGCGGAAAGTTGTGCGCCGTAAATGAATTCACCAGCCTTCTCCTGGCGTATGATGAAGCCGTGAAAATCGGTCGGCGCGTTGGGAACGTTTCTCAGGTATTTTCCAGCGGAGTCAAAGACCTGAACTCCCCCTCGAGCTCCGCCCACGCTGACGTACACATCACCGTTCGAAGAGACAGCAACGTCGCCGTGAGCCTGACCAATTGACTGCATGTCAGGGGCGGGCTTTAACCAGCCTTCAACTGCAGTAAATTGCGGGCCAGCAGCGTTGGCAAAAAGCGGAACGACGATCAACGCCAGGGTCATCGCGAATCGTTGATGAGTAGTTTTCATACAGACCGCCTCAAGTTGAGTTTCTCATACAGCACCGCAAAACGATAACGAAATTTGGAGAAAAGGTAACGAACTCGCCCCCAACTTGTGTCTCACAGGCCGATTCCGACTGTGCGAGTTTGTGCCATAAATCCAGAGACAGCCCCTTTGCTATGAGGATCTGCGACATGTACCATTCGGACCGTCGTCTTAACTGGCTGACTTTCAGCCAAAAAGACAAATCACATGGATGCCGAACCTGCTTCGAGAACTTTAAGGTGGACATCTTTGTGCTCACCTTTCGAAGCCGCAGGAGTGAGACATGCCCAGGCGGAATCACGGGAACCCGTCAACGATTGTTTCTTTAGCTCTATTACTGAGTACGTTGTCTGGTACCGTGCTGCAACCGGCACCTGCGTTCGCTGATGCTGGACTGGATGCGTACAACTTCGCGCGCGGGCTGTACCGAGCCGAGCGGTGGTCGCTCGCAGAAGAGGCTTTCCGGAAATTTCTCAGCGAACATTCGAAGCACGAGCAGGTATCGTTCGGGACGCTGTACCTGGGGCTTTCACAGATCCAGATCAAGAAACACGCGGACGGCCGCAACACACTGGAAGTCTTCGTCCAGAAATATTCGCAGAACAGCGATGTCGCACACGCCCGGTATCGAATCGCCGAGTGCAGCTATTACCTCGACGAACTTGAGCGTGCAGAAAAGGAGTTCGCTGACTGCCTGAAGGAATACCCGAAGGACCCGTTTCGCGAATTTGCACTGCCATACCTGGGAGACGCTCAACGGCGGCTCGGCAAGTCGCAATTGGCCTCGACCACTCTGCAGCAATCGCTCGATCTGTTTCCGCAGGGGCGCATGGCAGCAGAGGCTCGCTTTGGTCTGGCTCAGGCAAGCGAAGCACTCGGTGAAACGGCGAAGGCGATAACCCTGTATCGTGAAGCGGCGAAGGGAACGCGCGAGCAACGTGGGGATGCCGCACAACTTGCGCTGGCAAATGCACTGTTCAGTCAGAGGCAGTTCAACGAAGCGGTTGCCGAGTACGAAGCTGTCGAAGTTCGATTTCCCGGCAGTCGACTCACGACAGTGGCAACGCTCAACGCTGGTTTCGCTCTTTATCAGAATGGCGACTATTCCAGGGCGCTCGGAAAGTTCGACGCGGCTGAATCTGACCCCAAACAGACGGTGACGGCCGGATACTGGAAAGGTCTCACGCTCAAAGCATTAGGCGACTTTTCCGGAGCTGCCGACGTTCTGGAAGACGTCGCTACAAAAGCGGGCGAAATTCCGCTGGTCGAGTCCATCATCTATCAGTTGGCTGATTGTCGCTTTCGATCCGGGGAACTTGACAAGGCGGAAGCAGGTTTCCTGAAGGTCACACAGCAATGGCCAAAAGGAACGTTCGCCGACCACAGCCTCTACTTTGCGACCGAGTGCATTATTCAAAGTGCTCGGGCTCTGGTGGGCGAACCGAAGGCAACTCGCCTGCGCGATGCCGACCTGTTGCTCAGCAAGTTTGAGCGGGAGTACGCGACCAGCACGATTCGGATGTCTCACGAATTGCAGCGTGGGCAATTCCTGATGCTGCGCGGTACAGCAGAAGATCTGAAGCAGGCGTCGCAGATCTACGAAGCAGTACTCAAGACGACGAACCGGGAACAGACACAGGCCGAAGCCAGATACCAGCTCGCACGAACTCGACAGGAACAGGGAGACAGCAAGGGAGCACTGGAAGCGATCTCACCTCTGGCTGTCGCCGTCATGAAGAATCCGAAAGTCGGTCTTCCGGAATCACTCGTCCTTTATGCTTACCTGTCGCTCGAGGCCGCTCAGCCAGCTGAGGCGATCAAGGCAGCCAACAGTTACCTGCAGAACAATCCACGAGGCCCCTTGCGAGATCAGGCATGGTCGCATGTCGCCAGTTCCAGCGCGAAGATCAGCGATTGGACGGCTGCCGACAACGCTGTCAGCCGACTGTTGAGTGAGCACACCGAAAGTCCGATCGTCTCCCGCACGATCCTGAACGTGGCAGAGACTGCCTACGAAGGAAAGCACTGGCAGGCTGCCTCGCGGTTTTTCGAAACACTGCTGGCACCGGGGCCGGAATCGCCGTTTCATGCGGCTGGTCTGTCGGGGCTCGCCTGGAGCGAATTTCAGAAACAGGATTTCGCAAAGGCCGAGCAACGTTTCCGCCAGTTTGCACAGGAACACGCAAGTCACGAACTTGCAGCCGAGTCAGCATTCATGGTTGGAGACTCCTTGCAAAAGGCAGGAAAGTCGAAAGAAGCCGCTATCGCTTTCGAAGAGACCTTCAAGAAGTTCATCCCTCACGAGCAAGCATTTCTGGCTGGCCTGCAGGCTGCTCGGCTGCGCGCACGACTGAAACTGCCGGACGACGCGAACCGAATCTATACAGCAGTCGAAGGTGCATTTCCCGATCGACCCGAACATGACCAGCTGATGAATGAGTGGGCTCTGGTCCTTTACGAGGCACAGCGATTCCGGGAAGCCGACGAACTCTTTCGGCGAATTACCAACGAGCATCCGGACAGCACCGTTGCTGACAACGCACGATTCAGTCTCGCCGAAAGCGATCTCGTCGATGGCAAGGTCCAACTGGCCCGGACGTCGTTCGCCGATCTGGCAACCGACACCAAAGCTGATGCCGCTGTTCAGGAAGACTCGCTGTTTCGGGTCATCGGAATTGATGCGGACGCCAGCCAATGGAAAGAAGTGGTAGTGAACGTTGAACAGTTCGTAAAGCGATTTCCTGAGAGCAGGTATCTTTCCGATGTCCAGTTTCATCGAGGTAATGCACAGCTCAATCTGAATGACCCTGCGGATGCCGAAACAACCTTCAGTGAACTGGCCTCTCGAGTCAGCGAACCAGCGATCGGCCAAAGCAGCTGGATCGGCCATCTCTGGGCACTATTGGCTGAGGCTCAAGTCCGCCAGAAGAAGTACGAGGCGGTAATTGCCACTTCTCAACAGGCTCGCGCATGGAAGGCCGATGCCACCACGCATTATCTACTGGACGAAGTCGTCGGTCGTGCGTGGAAGAACCAGGCGAGATTTCCCGAAGCGTTGGCCGCATTCCACAGAGTGATCGAATCAGAAGCCGCGAGCCGCACACAGACCGCTGCGAAGGCACAGCTGATGATCGCCGAAACGCATTTCCTGAAAAAAGAATTCGCCGAAGCGCGGGACGGTTACCTGAAAGTCTATTTCTTCTACAGCTTTCCCGAGTGGCAGGCTCCAGCATTACTTCAGGCGGGTAAAAGCGAAGAGCAGATTGGAACCGAAGACAGTCGCAAAGGGGCTCGCAAATGGTACGAAACTCTCCAGAAAGAGTTTCCCGAAACCGACTTCGCCAGGCAGGCCGGTGAGCGACTGAAAGTGCTCACCGGCACCTCGTAACCATGACTCTGCCAGTTGACCGGAATGAAACACCTGGGCGGGCTGAGACCTTGTTAGCAACTTGTCGCAGATCAGACTGAGAATCTGGTCGACGATTACCAGGACGGCACATTCTGTCGCAAGAAACGGATAAGGAGTGACTCATGCATTCGCCTGCAAAGTCATTTTCATTGATACATAGCTGGCATCACTCAATTGTTGTGATCGCTGCTGCGCTGTTCTTCGGATGCATTACGACGGAAACGCTTGCTCAGGAGACAGGACCGACCCCCGCTGTTTCGGTTTCACGAGACGATGGGCCGACTGAGTCAACGATCGATCCGACACCAGAATCCAACTTGATCTCGAACAACTTGATCTCGAACATTGACCCTGCGAGCAAACCAGAAGAATCGTCAGGCATTCCAACTCACCCGGTCGAGATCATCGAGAAAATGGGTGGCTGGCTTGTCCCCTTCCTCATTGCGTCGATCATTTCTGTCTGGTTCACGATCGAGCGGGTAGTTGTACTGCGGCAATCCCGGGTCATCCCGAGGAGCTTCGTCGAGCCCTTTCTTGACAGCCTCCACAAAGGCAGGCTGGACGCGGCGACAGCACTCAGTCTTTGCCAGAAGAACGACAGCCCCGTCTCTGCCGTCTTCCTGCACGGAGTGCAGAAATGGGGACGACCGAGCGTCGAAGTCGAGCAGGCCATTATCGACGGCGGGGAGCGTCAGATCGGCCAGCTGCGACGGCACCTTCGAGTTCTTAATGGAGTCGCAACTGTTACCCCGCTCCTGGGACTGCTGGGAACTGTTGTCGGAATGATCCAGGCTTTTAACGACATTGCCAGCGCCGGTGCGATGGGCAAAGCCGACCAGTTGGCGGCCGGGATTGCCATGGCGTTGCTGACGACCGCCTTTGGCCTCGCGATCGCGATCCCGTCACTGATCATGTACATGTACCTGTCGGGTCGGGTCGAAGCGCTTGTTATGGAGATGGACGAGTTGTCTCAGAAGGTCGTACGACACGTGTGTGCTGAGGGGCTGGTCCAAGCTCCGAAGCCGCCGCCGAAAACGCGACCTCGACCGATTCCATCGACCGAGACTCCCGAAGCCGTTGTCTAAGTACACGTCCGATCAATCCTCAAATATCAGCACGACGAACGATTGCGCCTCAAACACGCTGACGCACTTCAAGCGGCTACGCTCACTCGCCACCGCTCGAAGCTCAGTCGTTCGTCGTTGCCTTGTCCGAGATGTCGCTGCGGTACCAGCCGCCGTTCCACTGGATTCTGCGGACAGCTTCGTAAGCTCTGGCCTTGGCAGCGGGCAGGTCATCACCCAGGGCGGTGACGCCAAGGACTCGTCCTCCGTTGTTAACAACTTTGCCGGACTTCAAGCTTGTTCCAGCGTGGAAGACTTTGACATCTCCCAGTTCGGCAGCAGCGTCGAGGCCGGCGATGGCTCGACCCTTCTCATACGAACCGGGGTAACCTTCTGACGCCATGACGACGCAGATCGCAGGTCGAGGATCCCACTCGAGCGGCTCGATTTCTTCCAGTCTGTGGTCGGCTGCGGCCAGTAGCACCTGAGCGAGGTCCGACTTCAGACGCATCAGTACTGGCTGAGCCTCGGGATCCCCGAAGCGAACGTTGTATTCCAGCACTTTCGGGCCGGTATCCGTCAGCATGATGCCAGCGTAAAGAATGCCTCGAAACGGAGTATCTGCAGTGTGCATGGCGTGAACGGTCGGTAGCAGCACTTTCTGAAGGATGGTCTCCATCATCTCGGGAGTGACCAGCGGGGCAGGACAGTAAGCGCCCATGCCACCTGTGTTTGGTCCCTCGTCGTTGTCGTAGGCTCGCTTATGATCCTGTGATGTCTCCAGAGGCACGATCGTTGTGCCGTCAACAATTGCCAGAATGCTGGCTTCCTCACCGACCAGGCATTCTTCGATAATGAGCTGCTTGCCCGCATCGCCAAACGCCCGCTGCGTCAGGATCAGGGTGATCGCGTCAACGGCTTCTTCCCGGTTAGCGCAGACGATCGCTCCCTTACCGGCTGCCAGGCCATCGGCCTTCACCACCCAGGGCTGATCTTCCTGTTTGCTCAGCCAGCCGATGGCTTCTTCGGCGCGGTCAAAGATCTCGACAGAGGCCGTTGGGATATTCGCACGACGCATCACCTGTTTCGCGAAAATCTTGCTGCCTTCGAGCTGGGCAGCAGCTTTCGACGGGCCGAATGCCTTCACGCCTGCCCTCTCGAACGCGTCAACGATTCCCGCGCATAGCGGAACTTCCGGACCGACAACTGCCAGACCGATTTGTTCCCTGACCGCGAACTTGACCAGTCCAGCGACGTCGCTGTCAGAGATGTCAACGTTCAAGCCGTCTGCAGCGGTCCCTGCGTTGCCTGGAGCACAAAACACCTCATCAACCGACGGTGACTGTTTGAGTTTCCAGAGGAGGGCATGTTCGCGGCCGCCCTGGCCGACTACGAGAACCTTCATATGCCGAGCTGTCTTCTGCTGAACGTGAGACGTGAATCAGGCGAAAAACGGAGCCATTCGCGGGTCTCATCCGTGATGAGCGGCGGGAGTATAGCCCCGGCGTGTGGGACTCTGTAGCGAAGGGGATCGGTCAGAACTGATGTTTTGATCGGAGTGACCTACCGGAAAACAATCAGTCGTCCGACGCAGGCTCGTCGCCGACTGGCTTTTCTCCGCGATCCATAACGGGACGCGATTCGCTATTCAGAATCTCCGCACCTTCTGCGTTCGGCGAAGCGTCCTGAACCGCTGTAGGTGAACTGCATTCTGGCGAGCCGGAATCGGATGTCTGGCCCCTCGGTGGAACCGCTCCGAGCAACGTTGATTTCTGAAGCTCGGAATTGAAGATCTCAATCAGCGAGTGCAGGCAGCAGGCGACGATTGGGCCAATGAAAACTCCCCACAGTCCCATGACCTGGAGGCCTCCCAGAACGCTGACGAAGGCCAACAACGGGTGCAGGCTGGTGTCGCTTTTCAGAACCCACGTGCGGATGACGTTGTCCAGAAATCCGACCACGATGAGACAGAACGCGGCGACAAACATGGCTGAGCCCCAGCTGCCTTCGATGCCCAGCCAGACGACTGCCGGAATCCAGACCAGCGGAGTTCCTGCCATCGGGACCAGAGCGGCAAACGTTGAAATGGCCAGGAGAACGAAAAAGTAGTTGAAGCCCGCCAGCTTCAAGCACAGAGCAGTCGCCAGCCCCTGCCCGATGGCTGCCAGAAACGTGGCCAGAACCACAGCTCGGACAGAAGACTCAAACTTCTTCAGCAGTTCATTCTGATGGTCACGCTCAACCGGGATCAGAGCCTGAGCGGCCAGAATCAGCTCCGGGCCGTCGGCCAGAAAGTAGAACAGAGCCATAGTGAAAACCACCAGTGCCAGCAATGTGGCCAGACACGCCTCCAGCAGTGAAAACGTTTGATCGACCGTCGCTTCGAACGCGCTGCCGACCGAGCGGCCCACAACGCCAAGAGTCTTGACCGCGACACTGCCGGCCAGTTCGAGCAGCCGGCCTCTGACCTGATGAAATTCAGTACGGACCCAGGTGTTGCGTGACTTTGTCAGTGACTGACGGTTCTGATTCAGTTCTTCTATGCCCGCTTCGTCGAGAGTCAGCATTTCGATATCAATCGGCGTCACCTGGTCGCCGAGCAGAGAGTCAACGGTTTCCAGCGCCCAGTGCGTGACCTTGTCGGTTTCGCGAGTAATTCGAGCTTGCGCCTGATCCGCGTCAGCCGGCATCGGCATACGAACCGCGGGGAGATTCTCTCGCAGGCTGACTGCCATATTCAACAACTGATAACCGCCGATGAGGATTCCGGCGAGCAGTGGAATCATGACAGGGGCGAGGATCGTTGCGGTCGTCGCGGCCGCGGCCAGCGGTCGTCGATTCGGCCAGCGACTGAGAAAGTATTTCAGGATCGGCTGAACCAGCAATGCCGCCATCGCTGCCAGAAACAAAGGCATCAGAAAGGGAGCGAGCACCTGGTAAAACGTCGCTCCCAGGCAAAGAATCAGGACAGCAATGATCAGCAACGAGACGTTACGCGCCATGACAGCTCATTTGCACTGGAGGAGGCTATAGCTCGTCGCGCGACCACCGTGTCTTTGTCCGGTCGCGTCTTGTCCGGGGACGTCCTGATTCGACGGGCAGCTGATTACGAAGCTTCGCGAAAACGGAGATTTGCCTTTTCGACGGTGACCAGTGTGTTGGGAGCAATCTTCTTATTCATGATCGACACACTGGCTCCGATGACGGAATTCCTGCCGATGACCGTCTCGCCGCCAAGGACGTTTGCATTCGAATAGATGACGACTCCCTCCTCGATCGTCGGATGCCTTTTCTGTCCGCGAATGATGTTCCCATCCGCGTCGCAGGGAAAACTCACAGCCCCCAGCGTCACCCCCTGATACAGTGTGACGTTGTTGGCAATGTCGCACGTTTCACCGATCACTACGCCTGTTCCGTGGTCGATAAAGAACGACTGGCCGATCGTCGCACCTGGGTGAATGTCGATGCCGGTTTTGCTGTGAGCCCACTCGGTCAACATTCTCGGGACCAGGGGAACGCCAAGCGTGTATAGCTCGTGAGCCAGCCGGTAAACAGTGATGGCCTCGACGCCGGGATAGCAGAAGATGATTTCGTCCACGGCTTTAGATGCCGGGTCGCCATCGTGTGCTGCCCGCACGTCCGATGCCAGAGTGCGTCGGATATCCGGCAGCGTTTCCAGAAACTGAATGGCGATTTCCTGGGCTCGCAGTTCGAAATCCGCGACTCGTCCCTTGTCACACTTTTCGTTGAGGGTGTCGGCTTCGTAACGCAACGCGCGAGCAATCTGCTCCGTCAGGCTATCGTGCAGCGCGTCGACAAGATCACCAACGTAGTAGACGACGTTGTCCATGTTGAGATTCTCTCGCCGCCGGTAGCCGGGAAAGAGAATCTCTTTGAGCGACTCGGCAATCTCGATGACCGCCAACGTGGAAGGCAACGGACAGTGACCGAGATGATTGATCGTTCCGATGTCCTGGTACGATGCGATAATTCGTTCGGTGAGCTGAGGAATTCGAGCTCGCAGCGAGAGGTCAGTAGCCATGACGGACAAACCTTACTGGGTCGGCGACCGACCGGGAGTGTTCGGTTTGAATGATCGCCGAAGATGTTCTGAGCAAGCCATTGCGGACGTAAACGCCGCGACGTCGAGGATGCCGGGCTGACTGAAAGCGTCAGACCCGGCACCTACAGACGTAGATATCGCCGACAGGACGCCACTGGTACCGGGAGCTGGTTGCCTGAGTTGCATGCATGGTGAGCGGCCGAATCTGAAATGTCGCGACTGACGCGATCTGATCGCGAAAACTAAAACGTTGACAGTTCAACTTGTCGCAGGCAGCGTAACCGTCGTGGCCTGGACACTCACGCCTCTGAAATCGACTGCTGAGCAGCACAGTCTGGAGGATACTCAGGACCGCTAAAGAAGGCCCGCATATTACACGGGAGCGAACTCGAATACTTTCCGCATTCCGGACAACCGGAACAGATTAGCGGTTCGGCTTTGCAGCCTGGGTGACCGCCGTCTGTAATTCGCTGGTCCGGCTCTTGCGAAGTCGCGCGTGTACGATCCGGCGGTCGAATTGCGCGAACTTCAGCTGTTGGTACAAGCGAGTTGCCGGTTCATTCCGCACGTCCACCGCGAGCACAATTTCGTCAACGCCATGCTCCTGAGCCAGGTCGATGCCTGCAGCCAGAATGCGTTTGCCAAAGCCCATTCCACGAAATTCAGGAGCCACACCGAAATAGACAACTTCCCAAACCGGTTCTGGCGAATGCTCGGTCAACAGCAGCAGTCCGGCAGGTCGACCTTCGTGGCGAAACAGTCGCCAGCGCGACGGGCAGTAGGTTCCCGCCCGGCGGTGACTTTCCATCGATTCCCAACCGTCGCGAGTACCGTTGAGTTCCGGGCAGTCACACGTTTCCAGGTATGTCTGTTCGACGAGTCGTGCAAAGTCGGCTGCATTAGTTTCTTCGTCGAAAGGCTCACTGGACCAGAATTCGTCCGCCGAGGTGGCCTTCCTTGATGAGAGGGCTGTCGTCGACCTGACCGCATAATTCATAAAGATCAGGTCCGTCAGCCTCGAGAAGCCGTGCTCTGAAAACTCGCGCGACTGTTCTTTCTGATCAGTCTCGAGGAGCGACTGTCCAATCCAGACGCCCGGTGAATCAACGACGCGGGCCGCCTCTTCATAGAGCAGGCGTCTGATCTGCGAGTCGTCGTCGGGATGGAGTACGCCGCGAGTCTCTGCCGGCCAGACGTAGACAGTGCCATCGGTCTGACTGACCAGAAGCAGCACTCCGTCAAGCCGCTCACCTCGGCGGCAGATCAGGCAATCGTCGAGCGACACTATCTGGTTCTCAGCTGAATCCAGGAGCTGCTTGATTCTCGACGCGCGTTCGTTCTCAGAGAAGTTCTGGAACTGCAGCCGCAGTGCCTCTTCCAGTGCTGTGCCAGCCCGATTTATTTCGATCATTGCACATGGCGATCGTTACTGAATCCGGCAACAGTTCGGACGACACGGCGGAGCACTGGACGGCGGACAGCTGGATGCCATCGGCAGAGAACCACCGCTCATCACGGGAGCCGCTGGAACACTGAAGAGCCGACTGACGCTGGCGTTTCCACAGTTCGGGCACGCCGGTTGTTCAGTTCCTCGAATCAGCAGTTCAAATACGCTGCTGCAAGGTTCGCACTGGTATTCGAAAATCGGCACGTGTTAACCCTCCAGAGAATGTTCCATTTTGGCAGAGACCTGAGACTTACTAGTGGGATCATATCGAACGAGCGAACTTCTGCATCCACGTCCGGGCGTCGATCTCGACAGCCGGTTTCGACTGTTAAAAGCCGACTACATTCCGCACTGGACCGTGAGTGTTTCTGCGGACCGTGGTGTCGAGAACTTCCAGCGACTCCCAGCTTTGATCGGAATACTGCCGCACATACTCACCCGCGGGAAGCTCTATCGAGGCAGGATGAGTCACCTGGATCCCCGGAGGAGCTCTAAAACTGGCATTCGAAAACAGGTCAGGAAGGATTCCCAGAGCGATAATCGTCATGACGGTCGCGACGACCAGAATGGACTTTCTCAGCCGGCGTTTCAGCTCCGGCATTCCCGATTCCGGTTTCGCCGGAAGCTGTCCAGCCACGCTTTCCCAGACACTCGTCTGACGCTGGGGCGACGACTCCGCACCAAA
>JAQBWV010000353.1 GCA_027624335.1 Planctomycetota bacterium | reverse complement strand
AACCCTTGCTGCTTCCTCGCGCTGATTGAGCAGCGACTGATAAGCATCATCCGGATCGGTTGAAACCAGCTCCTCGCGCAGTTTCTCAGGAAGCGTTTTCTCTCGCTGCCGGTTGCACTCGCGCAGAATGCGAATGAACGCTTTCAGGTCGTCCTCGCGCTTGATCGCCATCCGCCGCACTGGGACCGTTTTTAGCCTGGCAACCGTCGCGGCGGCATACCGTCTGTGCCCGGACACGATCCAGTTGTCGTCGGTGATAACGATCGGCTCCATCAGGCCGTGTTCAAGGATGGAATCCGCCAGTTCGAGGATGGCTGCGTCGTCATGATCAACTGGCTTGTACAGCTTGTCGTTTTCCGGAGAGGGTTTGATTTCCGAAAGTGGGACTTGAACGACTTCTTGATTCTGCATGGTTCAAACTTTCTATCCATCAGTTCGGCGCATATCACTCTCGCGATTAAACGAGGCGTGATCGCTGCCCGAACCCTGTCTTGAGATGAGTAAGAACGCCGCCTGTTGACGGCGTCCACGTGGATCAGGCCGAACGGCTTACTTTGAGCGGACTGGTGGACAACCCTCTCGAATCCACGAGTCAATTTCTTCGAGGTTCCATAAGCGGCGGCCACCGAGCTTGATGCCCCATGGCGCTTTGCCTGAGTCGCATAAGCGAAGGAACCCCCGTTTAGAAATGTCGACCTTCTCAGGAACGATGCGATCAATTCACCCGAGAAGCGGAGCGGTGCTAGAATCACGTGATGCCATCATCAGTACCTCATAGCCAGGAACAAGCAGCGACGTCATGCACATGACTGTCTCGCTGCCTTTGCTATGAGCAGAACCGGAGCCCGCTCTGTCCGGTTTGAGCAGCAGCCTGTAGCCATAACCGCCGTTGGCTGCGCACCTTGGGGCAACTGATGACAACCGACCGGATTCCGCAAAAATCCGGTGTCATCCGGTTCGCGGGTTCAATCGCGAGTCTTTCGTGCGTCCGGGTCAGGCTTCCGCACACTTGGCGTCTCGATTCCCTTGCCTCGACGATATTTTGACTCTCCTAGCGCTCTGCGTGCTTCTCGCAATCTGCGAGTCCAAGCATCGAACGCAGGAAGACTGTAGTGCTGAAGCTCGCGAGGAAGATCGTCGGTAGCCTCGAAGTCGATATTCTCCCTCAGGAATTCATAGGCTTGGTGGTCCTTTAAGTCGCGAGGAGGTTTTTCAAGTTTCTCTGCCGCATATTTGAACGACATCCAAGCCTCGCTATTACTCTTCGAGAGCGGCTGTGATCCTTCCTCGTTATTGAAGGCCGAATGGCTGCACAACTTGTCGTGTAATTTGCGAAAGTCGGTAACCGTATCGCTTGGCAGCCGTGACGCATCGAATCCGGCGTTTGCCGCCGCCGCGATCTCATCGCTCCCGAAACCAGTCAGCGGTGCGTATCGCTCGCAGGCGTCGAGAAACGGATGATCTCGGTAGGCGGATTCCAGCTCTTCAAGTTGGCAGTCGACCTCATCACGCTGGGCCTCAAGCTGCTTCCGCTCTGCCTCAACTTGAACCCGACCTGATGAAATCTCCGCGTCAGGTAGTTCCTTCTTACGGAGTTCCGCACCTTCTTTTTCCAAGTGTGCTTGCACGTTGAGCAGGCGTGCCAATTCCCGTTCGAGTAATTCAGACTGACGTATGAGTTGCGGTGACTTTGTGTTCCATCGGCGGCGGCACCTGCGCCAGTCTTTGGACTGTTCAATCAGCAGCGACACAGCGTCCATTTGCTTTTCGACGACTTCAGTCGATGTTCTGGCCATCCTTTTCCCTTCCTGTCACCAGCGGACTTGATTGCGGAGCCCCATGACAGTGTAATCGCTGCCTGACAAACGTGTGCAGTTTCTGTCCACAACAGTCGCTGCACGGCTGGGCATAGAGGATCGATGCAGTCGTCCCCAAAGGCTCCCCCCGTGGACAAGAAATCTCTCACCGAGGCGGACGTCCGCACGAAGTTCATCACGCCGGCCATCGAACAGTCTGGCTGGGACCTGATGACGCAGATGCGGGAAGAGGTGTATTTCACGGCGGGCCGGGTCATCGTCCGGGGCAGGACCGTCAAGCGGGGCGAAAAGAAACGCGCCGACTACGTGCTTTCTTTTCGGCCCAATCAACCGATCGCGATTGTCGAGGCGAAGGACAACAAGCACCCGTTTGGTGCCGGAATGCAGCAGGCTCTGGAGTATGCGGACACTCTGCACACGCCATTCGTCTTCACGTCCAACGGCGACGGGTTCCTGTTTCACGACCTGACGGTGAAGGACCTGGGCGGCGAGGTCGAGCGAACTCTGACGCTGGACGAGTTCCCGTCACCGGGTGACCTGTGGGCCCGGTACTGCCTGTGGAAGGGGCTGACGGACGAAAAGCGAACGCTGGTCGAAGAGGACTACCATTCCGACGGTCTCGGCAAGACGCCCCGCTACTACCAGATGAACGCCATCAATCGAACGATCGAAGCGGTCGCGAACGGGCAGAAACGCAATCTGCTGGTGATGGCCACGGGCACCGGAAAAACCTATACCGCGTTCCAGATCATCTGGCGGCTGTGGAAAGCTCGATCGGCGAAGCGGATTCTCTTCCTGGCGGACCGCAACATCCTCGTCGACCAGACCAAAACGAACGATTTCAAGCCGTTCGGGTCCGCCATGACGAAGATCACGAACCGAAAAATCGACAAGTCCTACGAGGTCTACCTGGCCCTGTATCAGGCTGTCACTGGCCACGAGGAAGACGCCGACATCTTCCGGGAATTCTCGCCGGACTTCTTTGACCTGATCGTCATCGACGAGTGCCATCGAGGCAGCGCGGCAGCGGATTCCGCCTGGCGCAGGATCCTGGAGTACTTCGAGTCGGCCACGCAGATCGGCCTCACAGCCACACCGAAGGAGACGGCCGAGGTCTCGAATATCGATTACTTCGGAAAGCCGGTCTACTCCTACTCTTTGAAGCAGGGCATCGAGGACGGCTTCCTGGCCCCGTACAAGGTCCATCGGATCGACTTTGACCGGGATGTCGAAGGCTGGCGACCGGACGTCGGCCAGAAGGACCAGCACGGCAACGAAATCGAGGACCGGATCTACAACCAGGTCGATATGGACCGGAAACTGGTGCTCGAACAGCGGACCGAACTGGTCGCTCAGAAAATCACCGACCTGATCCAGGCGACAGACCCGTACTCCAAGACAATCGTCTTCTGCGAGGACGTCGAGCACGCTGAGCGAATGCGGCAGGCACTGGTCCGGGCCAACCCCGAGCAGATGGCCGTCGACCGCCGCTACGTCATGCGGATCACCGGCGACGACACGGTTGGCAAGGCGGAACTCGACAACTTCATCGACCCGGAAAGCCGTTACCCGGTCATCGTGACGACATCGAAACTGCTCAGCACCGGGGTCGACTGCCAGACCTGCAAGATCGTCGCGCTGGATCAGCGGATCCAGTCGATGACCGAGTTCAAGCAGATCATCGGTCGAGGCACGCGGATCAACGAGGACTACGGAAAGTTCTACTTCACCATCATGGACTTCAAGAAAGTCACCGAACTGTTTGCCGATCCCGACTTCGACGGCGAACCGGTTCAGGTCTACAAGCCCGGTCCGAATGACCCACCGGAACCGCCAGACGACGAACCACCCGAGGGAGAAGACATCGGTCCCGGAGATGACGGCGGCGAGTGGGAATCCGGTGAGTGGGAACCCGAACCGGGTACCGGCGAGCCTCTGCCGCCAGGCTCACTTGGCCCCCGCAAGTTCTACGTCAGCGGCGTGACGGTTTCGGTTGTCGGCGAGCGGGTGCAGTACTACGGCAACGACGGAAAGCTCATCACCGAATCGTTGCGGGATTACACGAAGAAGGCCGTCCGCAAGGAATTCGCGTCACTCGACGAGTTCCTGCAACGCTGGACGCAGGCTGGGCAGAAGCAGGCGATGATTGAAGAACTGGAGAATCAGGGCCTGTTGCTGGAAGCTCTGTCCGACGAGGTCGGCAAGGACTTCGGGCCGTTCGACCTCATTTGCCACGTCGCCTTCGATCAGCCACCCCTGACGCGCCGTGAGCGGGCGGACAATGTCCGCAAACGAAACTACTTCACGCAGTACGGCGAGCAGGCACGGGCCGTACTGGACGCTCTGCTGGAGAAGTACGCCGACGAGGGCATCCTCAGCATCGAGGACACCAGCGTCCTCCGCGTCCGGCCTTTCAGCGAATTCGGCACGCCCGTCGAAATCGTCAGGCTGTTCGGAGACCGGAACGGATTCCGCAAAGCCCTGCAGGAACTCGAAGCCGAACTCTACGCCGAGGCGGGATAGCACATGACAATTTACCGCATGACCGATCAGGCCATCGAAGCCGTCGGCGAGACGACATTCGCCAGTGTCAGCGTGAGCGAGCGGGACGACATCCAGAGACTCATCAAGCGGCAGATTGAGATCATCTCGCCGGACACACTGGTCATCGCCGAAGAATTCAGCGACTGGGAGGACAGTAAACGTCGCATCGACCTGCTGGGCATCGACACCGACGCCAACCTGGTTGTGATCGAACTCAAGCGGACCGAGGACGGCGGCCACATGGAACTGCAGGCCGTCCGTTATGCAGCCATGGTCTCGACGCTCGACTTTGAACGCTGCGTCCGAATTTTCGCGACCTATCTTGCCAGAGAAGGCGACGACCGCGACGCTCGCACCACGATCCTTGAGTTTCTCGGCAAGGACGAACCCGAAGAGGACGACTTTGCCCAGGACGTGCGGATGGTCCTGGCCGCTGCCGAGTTTTCCCGCGAAGTGACGACTGCCGTCATCTGGCTCAACGACCAGGGCCTCGACATTCGCTGCGTCCGAATCAAGCCGTACGGGGACAAGGGAAATCTGCTGCTTGACGTCCAGCAGGTCATCCCGCTGCCGGAAGCGCAGGACTATCAGGTCCGGCTGAAAGAAAAGCAGCAGAAAGAACGGGAATCACGGAAGTCTTCCAGGGACTTGAGCCGGTTTGACGTTCAGGTCGGCGACACAGTCCACCGAAATCTGCCTAAGCGTCGCGCAGTGTTGATGCTGATTCATGCCCTCACCTCGACGGGAGTGACGATCGCCGACATCTGCAAGGTGATGGCCTGGCGAAAGAGACCGTTTTGCGTCGTGGACGGCGAGGTGGATTCGCCCACGTTTGAGTCGCTCGCGCGGAAACAGGCTGATCGGTTCGATCCAGTCCGCTGGTTTTATGAGGATGCCGAGCTGATTCACTCAGACGGCAAGACATACGCACTGACAAATCAGTGGGGGCCGCGTGGCGAAAAAGCCATGCAGGACCTGATTGCGCATTTCAGGCCGGCTGACATTACCCTTGAACGGACGTCCTGACTCTACACCCACGGATCGGCGAATACGGCATGTCACTCAGCACAACCATCAAGTCCATCCAGGACATCATGCGCAAGGACGTGGGCGTCGACGGTGACGCTCAGCGGATCGGGCAGATTGTC
>JAQBWV010000352.1 GCA_027624335.1 Planctomycetota bacterium | reverse complement strand
CCGTAGTCCTCCGCTTGTGTCGCCGGATTAACACCTCGCCATGTAGAGTGAATGTCAGCACCATGCTCAACCAGTAGCTTTACAACATCGAGATGGCCTTCGGTGGCCGCATATGTAAGTGGCTGACATCGAGGCATTCCGTTCACAACGAAGTTAATCTTTGCTCCATGATCCAGCATCCAGCGGACCATCTTTACGTGATTCTCACTTGCAGCTTGAAGAATGGCTCCCTCTGGTTGATAAAATGCGTCATTCGGATCTCCGTGATCCTTGGTTTCATTGATGTCGACGCCGAGTTCGAGCAATGCATTCATAATAGGAATGCTTCCGATACGGGCTGCTTCCCACATCCATTGATCTGATCCATCACGTTCATCACGGAGTTCATCTGGATGCTCCCGAAGTAAACGTGAAAACTCCGACACGTCTCCGCTCTCCAACGCGTCATCGATCATGTCCCAAACAGCCACTTCATCATCATCATCCTCATTGTTGTAGTCGTCATCATATCCGTCACTCATCAGTTTTCTCCGAGACAACACCGCCGTCAGGGCAGTTCCTATGAAGTCTTGCCAGATCCTTCAGAGCATTCGTAACCGCTTTCTTTCTGTTAGCCTTGCTACTCTTCTTCTTTCTACCTTTCTCGTTTGCCTTTTCCAAATCCTTAAGCACTTGTATTGCATAACTCTTCGAGTGACATTTATTTGGACTAATGACGAGGTTTTCGCAGCCGGTAAATGGGTTGATTCCAACCTCACAAAGAATCTGCCGAGCTTTTTCGTTCTCAGGAAACCTGTTGCCCTTCATCACGATGTGGTGCCCATGTGGATCCTCAAGGTTTGCCGGACTCGGCTCTCCGCAGCCGCCGGGCTTTGGTGCCGTTACATACGCTGTCCAGGTCTTATATGGCGACGGTGCGTATTCCCGGTAATTATACCCTCGCTTCACACACCAGTTACACGAGGCATTATGCACCAGCACTCCGCTTTCGCCCACTCGATAGACGTGGTCTCCGTCGACTTCGATGTTGAAGACCGGCTGTGAGGATGATGGTTCGTCGATCGACGTAATTTCAATTGAGCCAGCCAGAGTCGCCAGCAAATCCTGTGGTTCCAGGCTGTGAGCCATCGCCCATTCACCCGGCAGGCCACAGTGCTCCCGTTCCAGACCATCCATCACCAGCACTTCCGAATCGAGCTGCCACAGACCATCCTCATCGGTCGTCAACGTCAATTCGAACTGCTTCGATGCTGACCGGGAACCAGCAGAGGACTCAAACTCTGAACCAGACCGCCAGAACGGATGCCCGCCAGTGGCAGAAATCGTTTCGTCCCGCCCCGCAGTATGGATGTCGAGACATTCACCCGTCGAGTGATGGAACGTGGCGGTGATGACACGGCCCTGGCCGGATTCAATTGGCGGGCAGGGTTCGATCGACTCGACAATGCCTTCTCCCTGGACGCCCATCTCCGGCATCTCCAGGTAGATTAAACTGCCGACTTCAGGCTGATGTGTGCGGAACCAGCCCGGATCGCGCAGCAACTGCATGTTGATGAATTCCCCGTCTTCGAACCACAACGTTATGGTCACCAGCCGATGAGCCGCCCATTCGCCAGACGTCGGTTCGACCGGAGCGTCGCCTCGACGTTCGTGCGGAAGGAACGTGACCACTCGCTGACCAATACACAACGCTTGAATCGACTGAGTCCCCGATGAGGTATGAACCCCAGTATCAGCCGCGAAGCAGTTACCGGGACGACAGCGGTTTGTACAGTTCGTCTTGTCGTCGATCGGAACCACCGGCTTCTTGGGACCGCCATCATCGTCATCTGCACATGGAGCACCAATCGGGCACGACGCACCGCAGGCTGCTGGGGGTTTATCTAATCCAGGGAATGCCTTACGCAGAAGACCCATGATCTTCTGTAAGGCCGCCTTGATCAACTGTTCGGCTTTACAACGGAGGCGGCAGATAATCTCCTGAATGCGGTCGACCAGTTTTGAACCCAGCACAAACTTGATCATGATTTCCGCGATGGTCACCCAGTGCTTACGAAGGAAGCCGTACAGCATGTCGCAGATCTTCGTGGCGGCACTGGAGGTAGAATCCATGACCAGACGGAATGCAGCCCTCAGCATCTGGAAGAATTCGTCGGCCAGCGTGCATGATTCTGCAAGACGTTGCATCAGTGACGTAGGCTGGGTTGTTACCCAGCAATTGCGCGTTGAATAAAGCTGGGTCGAGACCCAGCCTACCTGACTACCGGTCGCGGACTTGATATGGACGGCAGGAACCGGTCCTTTGGCTATTGAGTCACCGTGAACCACGGATGCCTGAACTTCGCGAGAATGATCACAGTTTAATTCTGAAGGATCCCTGCTGGCGTACTTCCTCTGCCGTCAGCGGACCGATCAGTGTCGTTGGGCGGATCGGCGGATGACGAGTCTTTTTGGCTTGGCGCGTGCAGAACGTCATTGAGGCCGGACAGGCGTCGGCCATAGACGGTTGTGTTTCAAAGTTTAGTACGGATTTGGATGCGCCATGAACGACACGTTGTCGGTGATGTTTCTGAATCTGGATATGAAACGCCGACGGACGGGCATCGAGAATGCCGCGCTGCTGCGGGCCAGGATGTTTGAGCGGGAACTGGGGACCATCCCGTCGATACTGACCGTCAGCTACGACCCCCATTTTGCGGAAACACGGAATGAGCTGCTGCGCAGCGGGTTCATCACCGACAACCTGGTTTTCCGAAATCTGTATGACTGGTTTCAGGAGATGGACGCTGCGACGCCGCTGGCGGAAACAAGCTCTGAAAGCTCTGCCGTGGCGGAGACGGTGCTCAACGACGAGTGGAAAGTGGCGAGTGTTGCGGGGACTCCGGATTACCGGATCTACGATGCAGATGGCACGTGCCTCATGTATCGCAAATGCTCGCGAGACTGGCGTTCTGGTTCCATTCAACGATGAAGCGGCTCTCGCTGACGTGCTGATCGGGCTTCTGCGGGATTGCGATCGTCACGCGCAGATGTGTGACAATGCACGTCGCTCAGCCGTTGGATTCGGAGCCGGCATTGTCGCAGACCGCTGGAGGATGCTCCTGCAGACAGCGCTGCCCCAATGAGACTCACTTTATGAGTTTCGGCTCGTGAGCCGTACGCGCTAGCGTCGGGTGTTTGTACGGGAAGGATCCCATAAAGTGAGTGCCATTGGGCGTTAGCCGTCAGGCTACCGGCAGTCGGTTTCTCCGCATTTTCACTGGATGTTCATGGACCAGCGGACTGACGTCTGCCGCTCGCCTGCACGCGATTGACCTTCGCCGGAAACGTCTCACTACTAACCGCGTGAAGTATTTTCTCTTCATTCCTAACCGTGTCCACGTCGGATTTCGGAGGGTTTGAAGTGGATCTGGATGCGGTAAATGATCTTTGCTCGCGTGTGAATCTTTCCGGTCGTCAGATCGACAGTCTCTGGAACTTCACGAATATGTTTGTCGACGACAGCATGAAATCCTCGCTCCGAAAAAACGTCAATCAGCATCGAGATCGCCAGGGGATCCTGGAAGAGTTCCTCCTCCGTGTTGACGTGAGCTCGTCCTGACAGTGCATGCCGGGTGATGATCGGCAGAAAGCGATCGCGAATCAGGTCCACAATCCGCACGAACAATTCATTATGCTCGATCTCGTAACTGTCCAGACGCCGCACCAGTTCCTGACGAGCGTGCAGAGCGATTTCCTCAGCCAGCGGCAGCGAGCGGATGCGGTCGTGAGTTCTCCGCTCAAGTTCCAGGGAACTCTGATACTGAAGTTCCTTGAGTATGTTCTCTTCGACTTCGCCAATCGGGCCTTCCGCGTTGATGAAGTGGTAGTGATACAGTTCTTTCAGGGAGTTGAGAGCATCCCAGGTCTTTTCCTTAAAGACCTGATACCGCAGACGGGCTGCGCTTTCTTCGAGGTCCGTCGCGCGCAGCTCAATGAGTGAACCGACTCCGGTCTCGTCCACGTCAACGTTGTGCGCCTCGATCTCGCGACCACGCTTCAACTGGCGTTCGATGCTGGTCCGCTCGCTGATGAACAGAACCATTGCATGGATCGTCGGGCGACGGAAATTGATCGCGAGAGGTGTGCTCGCGAATTCGTTGTGCAGGTGATTGATGCGGTCAACCAGGAGTTTGAGACACTCGACCTGGACTTTCGTCCGAGGAAAACCATCGAGAACGGCACCGTCCCGAAAGTTATCTTCCAGAAGCTTGCGGAGAAGAATGGCGACGACTTCTTTGTCACCGACCATGCCGCCGCCTTCTTTGATCCGTTCCGCCTCGGGCGAAGTCAGCAGGTCGCTGATCACGATCGGGCGACACGTCAGTCCACGAGCGGCCATGATGTAGCGAGTGTGCGTACCCTTCCCTGAGCCGGGGGCTCCACCCAGAAGAATCAGCTCTTTGGGGAAACGCAAATTAGCATGCCCGATTTCGTCTTCGAGGTCCTCCCAGACCGTCTTGAAGATGAGCTGGGCGTCTTTCACTTCCAGATCGATCAACTGCTGAGCAGTTCTTTCCGCATTAGACATAACAATGCCGCTATTGATTGTTGAGATGGATGGCTGGACCACACCGGAGCGTGCGAGCCTCAAGAAACGGTCGCGGACTCTAGCATAATCAAATTGTTGTGACGTCAGTGTGACGTCGACATTTCGACCAGAATCAGGCGACGACTTCCACCGCCAGGTGCTGCCGCAAGTTTATGTAAGCGCGGCGAGATCGTAATCCGAAGTGGGCGTGACTTTTTTCGCGGGCTGCCGATCTGGTCGAACACGCCCGGCGTCGTTGCGTTGAAAATGCCGCGTTAAACTAAGTGAACGCTACGATACCTGCCGCGTCCTGACCTGCGTCAGGCAACGCGAACGTTGAAACTGCCCATCTCCCTGAATATGCGTATCGCCAAATGACTCCTCGAGCCGGAAGAGATCTGATCTGGGCGATCAACAGCCCGTCACTGATCAGGCCGCCAGCTGATAGTGACGCGGGGGACAGTGCCTTGGAGACGGTGTATTCGTGTCACGAAACTGACCTCAATATCGACGCCCTTGAATCGCGTCTGAATGGAGCCCGCACTCGGCGGGTCGGGCACTACTTCGAACAACTGATTCACCACTACCTTGACGAAATGCGAGGTCTTGAAATCGTCGCTCACGGTCTGCAGATTCACGAAGGCGGCAGAACCATCGGCGAAATTGACTTTCTCTACCGGAACGATCACGGCGTGCTTTGCCACATGGAAGCAGCCGTCAAGTTTTACCTTTACCTGCCCGGTTCCAATGAGTTGGGTAGCCAGTTCATTGGACCCAACGCTGCCGATACGTTTGAGCGAAAGATGGGCCGACTGTTCAACCATCAGCTACGACTGAGTGAGGGCCGCTTTCCGGAAGTGTCGCAGCGTCACGCCTTCGTGAAAGGTCGCATTTTCTACCACCCGTTGCAGCCACTGCCGGAGTCGCTGCCGGACCGACTTTCGCACGCTCATCTGC
>JAQBWV010000351.1 GCA_027624335.1 Planctomycetota bacterium | reverse complement strand
GCTCCGCCAGTTCGGGCTCCGCAGCCGCGGCCTGCGCGAACTGTTGTCCAACCGACGGAACCAATAGTGACCAGTATTGCCGCGCGAGAGCGAACTGGCCTCGCTCGAAAGCCAGTTCTCCCAGCAGCAGCAGTGCGTCGTCGCCAAACGAGCTGTTAAACGCCGTATCAACAGTTCGACGCAGCATGACTTCGTCGAGCGTACGCAGTCCGGTTTCGAACCGCTCTTTCGCCTGCGCATCGACGCGATTTCGATAGGCAGCCAGTCCTGCGGTGGAGAACTTCGAGATCAGCAGATGGCAGTAGTCAGCGGTGTTTGAATACCGACCAGGTTCGACCGGGATCAGCGTGTCGCCACTGGAATTGATCAATTCCTGCAGAATGGCAACGGCAGGCTCCCACTGACCCTCAACGACATGCTCGCGAGCGGTTTCCAGTGTCTTAACCACCTGAGTTTCGACATCCACGGAGACCGCTTCGCGAAACGTGCCCTGATCGTCCTGCGCTTGCGCAACGACCAGAACGGTGGACCAGAAAACGAACACCAGAACCCGCAACTGAAAACAGTGCATCTGGAACGGTCTTTCGTTCAATCGACTTGCCGGCTCATGTCTTTTCACGAAGTTGCGTTCCGATCCAGAACACAGCAAGGCCGATCACGGTACAGATTGGCATGACGACCAGTTTGAAACCGAACTGCAGCTGATAAAGGATGATCAACGGGAGCAATGTCATTGCGGAAATCTGCAGAAAGATACCGATGTGATGCAGCATTGTCAGAATTTCCGCCTAACGATCGAAACGCTACGAAACGCCTGCGCGAGCCGAAACAACTTTGATGCTTTGTCGACGACTTGAGAGATTGTGTGCCACCGGCTCAGCCAGTGTATTCAGCCGCAGACATCACGCAAGAAAACACTGGCTGAGCCCAGTGGCACACACACAGACGCAATGAATGAACTCTCTCCCGGGAAGAACGCAGGTCCGATGCATTTCGCGAGGCGAATGCATGGTGCTACCTGTTTCGTATGTGTCTACTAAGGAACCGATCCACCAGTTCGATGCGAGCCTCGTCGTAGAATGGAGGTCCGCCGTGAGCACCTCCGTGTATGACTTCGAACTGGCAACTCAGTCCAAGCTCTTTGTACCGTCCGTGCAACTCGTGAGACTGGTTGATGGGAACTTGAGGATCCTGATCGCCGTGAATCAACAGCAAAGGCGGATCGTTTCTGTCGACATGAAAAACGGGACTGGCCAGTTTCGCCAGTTCCAAATTCTCTTCCGGCTGTGACCCCAACAGAAGCTGCAGCGCCGGAACGCGTACACTCAGTCCATGCGGCGTTGACTGCTTGAGAATCGTCAGGAAGTTTGTCGGACCGAAGTAGTCGACGATCGCCTGCACCGATGACGATTGATCGAGATGTTCTCCGACAGTTCCTTCCAGTTCCACATGGCCGTTCGTGACACCGATTTCAGCGACCAGATGTCCGCCCGCTGACGATCCGGCGATTCCGATTCTATCTGCGTTAAAGCCGTGCTGTTTTGCTTTCGCTCGTAGAAAACGAATGGCCGCTTTGCAGTCATGTATCTGAGCGGGAAACTTCGCCACAGGGGACAGACGATAGTCAACACTGGCGACTGCATAACCACGCTTGACGAGTTCGCCCAGCGGCATGCCGTCTTTCGAGCCGGCTCGCCACGCTCCGCCATGTACCCAGACGATAAGCGGCGGGGCAACGGCGTCCTGAGGAAGATAAAGGTCAAGTTGCAGCGAGTGGTGATCCACTCGCGCATACTCGATGTCCTTCGTCAGGTGAACCGCGTACCGAGCTTCAGCAGCGGTTGCCATCGAGCCGGCAACAACCTGCGACATCACGATCAGACTCCACAGGCATAGCCTCACGTCGTGGCTCCTGGCGAATGAAAGTATACAAACGACGCAACTATGATCTGCGCAGCCGCTTTCGATCCGTCTCGCGTAGCAGGATTTTCCGCAGACGCATCACTTTTGGAGTGATCTCGACATACTCGTCGTTTTCGATGTACTCCAGCGAGGCTTCGAGAGACATATCGCGCGGCGGCTTCAGAATGATGTTTTCGTCAGTGCTGCTCGTCCGGATGTTCGTCAGCTTTTTCTCTTTGATCGGGTTGACGACCATGTCATTGTCGCGAACGTTCTCGCCAACAATCATGCCTTCGTAAACGTCGTCGCCCGGAGCCACGAACATGTCCGCACGGTCCTGCAGCTTAAACAACGCGAAACCAACCACGCGTCCATCTTCCTGAGAAACGAGCACCCCATTTCCTCGTTTCTGCATGTCGCCCTCGATGAGTTTGTACTCGTCGAACCGGTGGTGAATGATGGCTTCGCCTTTGGTAGCGTTGAGCAGCCGGGTCCTTAGTCCGATCAGGCCACGCGCCGGAATCGAGAACTCAAGATGAGTCATGCCGGAATCGCCAGCCGTCATTTCCAGAACCAGGCCCTTGCGGGCGCAAGCATGTTCCATGACAGAACCAACTTCCTCGGCGGGTACGTCAACTTCAAGCAGTTCGAATGGCTCGTGCCACTTGCCGTTGATCTCCCGTCGAATCACTTCGGGCTTACCGACACACAGTTCGTAACCTTCGCGACGCATTGATTCGATCAGAACCGACAAGTGCAGGATCCCTCGACCGGACACTTTGAACTTGTCCTTGTCGTCAGTTTCCTCAACACGCAGTGCGACATTGGATTCCAGCTCCCGCATCAGGCGTTCGCGGATGTGCCGCGTCGTCACGTACTTGCCATCGCGACCGGCCAGTGGCCCATCGTTAATGGTAAACGTCATCGAAAGCGTTGGTTTGTCGACTTCGATTCTTGGCAGGGCGATAGGATTGTCCACGCAGGCGATGGTGTCACCGATATCGGGGTCAGGCAATCCAATCAGAGCAACGATGTCTCCTGCCACGACTTCGGCAGCGTCCGTTCGGCCCAGCTTGTCGAATACCTGCACGTTGTCGAGTTTTGAGTTGACGATCTTTCCATCAGCTCGCAGTAGCGCGACCCGGTCGCCGGGATGCAGTTTTCCGCTACTTAATCGCCCGACAGCGATTCGGCCAAGGTAAGCCGAATATTCCAGCGTTGTAACCATCATCTGAACTGGGCTATCCACTTTGACCAGCGGTCCGGGGATCTTTTCCAGGATCATGTCCAGCAGCTGGGTCATGTCGTCCGTGAGGACATCCGGATCCCTGGTCGCATATCCTTCGCGAGCGCTGGTGAAAATGTACGGGAAATCGAGGGTTTCGTCGTTGGCCCCGAGTTCCACGAACAGGTCAAACGTCTCATCGACCACGGCGTGTGGTCGGCAGTCGTGGCGGTCAATTTTGTTAACGACGACGACGGGCTGAAGCCCAACTTCGAGTGCCTTCTTCAACACGTACCGCGTCTGCGGCCGAGGTCCTTCGAAGGCGTCGACGAGGATGAGTGCTCCATCCGCCATCTGTAACACTCGCTCGACCTCGCCACCAAAGTCGGCGTGACCTGGCGTGTCAATGATGTTGATTTTGACACCCTTCCAGACCACCGAGATGTTCTTGGCAAGGATGGTGATCCCTCGTTCCCGCTCCTGATCGTTGGAGTCGAGAATGCAATCCTGAAGCAGTTCCGAGGCGCGGAACTGCCCGCTCTGCTTGAGCAGACAATCGACCAGAGACGTTTTCCCATGGTCAACGTGGGCGATGATGGCGATATTTCGAATGTCTTGACGTCGCATGGGCGGAGGGTGGGCGTACTGGAGGAAACAGAGATACTGCCACGCGTGGCAGTGGTGGGAGCAAGTCGCGGCCTGTCTGAGCGGATCGGAAGCCCGCTGCCGAGCAGGGTGACTGCCAAAAGAAAACAGCTCCGATCCGCAGACCAGAGCTGTGGTAGTTGAAATCAGTCTAACAGCCCAGCCCGCCGCTAAAAAGAGCCGCCACCAAAAAGGCGGTTATCTTGCTTTTGCGTCGTTCCGGGCGACAGCAGATGAAACCACTGCTGGCTCTGAATCCCGAACAATCCTGTTGTCGGCGAGTGTCCGCGACGCTTCCGCAAGTTTCCGAGCCTGATCCAGTTCGCTGTGCTTGAAGTGAGGCACGTCCGGAAGGCCTCCGAGACGACGGAACTTCATCGCTGCCAGCTCTTTCCAGCTTTTACCATTCGCCAGATGCCAGGCAGTGGCCTGCGCAACTTTTTGCGGAGGCCCGCCTCGACCTATGGTGGCCAGAAGCTCGAACAGTGCTGGATCCAGGCTGAACTTCTCGACGGGGAATACACGGTATTCCATGCGGGAAGACGGGTCGGGGCGACCATGTTCCAGACAGACGGATCGAACCGGAATTCGCACAATCTTCTGCGGAGGCACGGAAAAAATGCCGGGCCCCTGCTGGCTGTTGTTCGATGCGCCACCGCCTGTGGTCTGGCCTCCCTGACCTTGCCCAGCGTTCTGGCCATTCTGTCCGTTGTTCTGATCAAAGAATCCCTGATTCAGTACGTGAACACCAATGAAAGCTTCGGGCATCTGAACGTTCAACAGCTTGTCCGTCTTGTTGTCGATGAACAGATTCCCTGTCGATTCATCTTTGTGAACGAGCTTCGCGTCAAGCTGCCCAGCCTCAATGCCGTCAAAAAGCTGGACGGTAGTCGCGTCAGCTGCCGGCTGTTGAGCCGGAATGGCAGGTTTTCCCGCCTGCAAGACGTTGGCAGAAATCGCCAGCACGAGGCCGACGGTCAGCAGGCGAAGACTCATAGTGTGTGCGTTGATCATCCGAAAATCTCCCTTAATTGAGTCGTGATATCTTCAATTCCGTCAAATCCGAAAGAATCCGGCGCCGAACCGAGATTCTGCAAACCCTGTTCGCGCACCGCTACCGCAACGGTGTTGCTCCCTCCATCAGATTAGACACGAAATTTCGGAGTCACTCTCCACCGACAATCCACGAAAAAAGGGCAGATCAGTCGGCCTGCCCGGCGGGATTTGACTCAGTTCTGCATCGCTCGATTCGCGATTTCGACCGTGTGAGATTGTCACGTCATTCAGGTTCTGCGACCGGCATCAAAACCCCGTACAGCCAGAAGCACCGATACAGTCAAAAACTCTTGACAGGAGGTTTCGAGTTCTCCGGCGGCCTGGAACTACTGCCGCCCTTGCGCAGGTGTACCTGGCCTACGATCAGGAAGTCGCCAAAGAACTCCAGAGCAGAATCGCTCGGATGTTGCGAGCTTTTCGAAGCCTGTCCCCGGAGCATCACAACGTGTCCCTCACCGAGCTGACCGCGTCAGAAGTCGCAGCGATTGAGTCAAACTCGATGTGGCCACGTTTTCTGATTGGCCCCGTTGGACTGGCAGCCCAGGCAGCACTCGCGTTCTATTGGCCGACGGGACATCCGGTGTGGCAGATTGTCTGGACCGCACTTGCCGCTTATGTGTTTTTCTGCTGGACCAGCTGCTTCCACGAAGCTTCGCACCAGACGATCTGCGGATCGAGACAGTTCAGTGTCGTCGTCGGCCAGGTGATCGGAACCATGATCTTCGTGCCGTACTCGAT
>JAQBWV010000350.1 GCA_027624335.1 Planctomycetota bacterium | reverse complement strand
TTGCCGTGAGAGTTATCTCTCCGCGAGGAACACGTCCAGGAAGTTCCGCACTGACTCATGACGTCGGCTCATCTCGACGGAGCGAGATGGCTACTTTATGTATAAACGACAGGCCACCGACGGGTGGCCAGGATAATTTCGGACCACTACGTTCGCTGACAACGAAAGGAAAGATTAAGAATGAAAACCACCGATTTTGCCAGGGCCTTCGGTGCCGCCATTGCGTTGTTGGCTGTCAACTTGCTTGTCGCCATCGCAGTCGTTGTCTTCTATCGCTTTGTGATCGAGCCCGGGCATCCAGGCGAATTCTACGACGAAGCGGCAATGCGGATCGCACCGTGGTGTTCACACATTATCGGAACGGCATTGTTTTTTGTCGTCATCCGATTCGTCACCGCACGTAAGCCAGACCGTAATGGCCTTCTGTTTGCAGTCGTTGTTTCGCTGTTCTACGCCATCATCGACTCCGCAATGGTGGGTTTCGCAAGTCTCGTTGAAGTTGAATTTCTGCTGTCGATGATGGCAAAGCTCGCGGCAGCGGTTGTTGGTGCCGGCGTCGCCACTCGTACCAAAGTGCATGCGACTACAACTGCGGAGTCTTGAAATGTTTGCGTCTGCGGGTGGACCGCGTGCGGTCGGGTGCTGGAGGCATAGGATGTCTCACCCTCAGCTCGTAACCAGGTAACGGACGTCTTACTCCCGGTTGATTCAGACGATGAAGCCTCTTGTCGCTTCACGACTCGCCCATTCCGGATGGGCCACTCTGCGGAACGTAAGACACGCGTCGCGTTCGTGGTATTCTTTCGCTTTGCCAGCGCGACGGCCAGAATGGTCAGCGACGTCTGTTTGATTGTTCGGGCAGTCGACGGTTTCGCGGTGAAGATTGCCATTAGACGATCCGAAGCGACCTGACCTCAGAAGACACAAAGGAATATGTCATGCATCGATGCCGTTTCCAGGTGAAGAGCCTCCTCTCAGTTGTGCTCATTCTTCAGACAGCGGGCACGTTCGCATTCAGTGCCGAACCGGTTGACGTCGGCAATCGGTTGGAGCTGTTTGTTGACGATCATCTCATCAGCGAAACCAAAGGCGACGTCAGCAGGCAGATGATCCATCCGGAGCCGAAAGAGGTCGTTTTCGAAACAGGTGAGTCATGGGAGGGAAACACGAGCGGTTACTACACCGTGTTTCACGACGGCGACCTGTACCGCATGATTTATCGCGGATGGCAGCACGACGCGAAGCAGAAGGCCGCTCACAAAGAAGTTACGTGCTACGCCGAAAGTAAAGACGGCATCCATTGGTTGAAACCAAAGCTCGGACTGTTTGAGTGGAACGGTTCGAAGGACAACAACATCGTCTGGCTGGGGCCAGGTTCGCACAACTTCACCGCCTTCCGTGATGAGAACCCGAATGCTCCGGCCGAGTCACGTTACAAAGCGTTTGGTGGCGTCGGAAGCTTTGGTGGCGGTTTGGTACCATTCGAGTCTCCCGACTGCACGCACTGGAAGCTGACTCAGGACAAGCCTGTGATTACCAACGGGGCTTTCGATTCGCAAAATCTCGCCTTCTGGGACACCGACCGAAACGAGTACCGGGCCTATTGGCGGTATTTCGGCGACGGAGTTCGCGCGATCCGCACAGCGACATCCAAAGACTTCATTCACTGGGAAAACGAAGCCGACCTGAAATATCACGCGGGAACGCCAACAGAACACCTCTACACGAACGCGATTCAAAAGTACTTCCGCGCGCCGCATCTCTTCATCGGATTCCCGACGCGTTATGAACCAAAGAGCCAACAGGTCGAGCCGATCCTGATGACCAGTCGCGACGGCGAATCGTTCCAGCGATACCCTGACGCCGTCATTCCGCGAACGGCCCCCAAAGATCGCAACCACAACCGCAGCAACTATATGGTGTGGGGAATGTTTCAGTTGCCAGGTAAGCCGGACGAGATTTCGGTCTACGGCACCGAGAACTATTACGAGCGGACGCCTGGCCGCGTTCGGCGATTCGTCTACCGCGTGGATGGCTTTGTCGCTCTGCGAGGTGGATCAGAAGGCGGCCAGGTCACGACCAGGCCGCTACGTTTCAAAGGCCAGAAACTGCTGTTGAACTACGTCGTCAATCCTGGGGGCAGCGTGACGATCGAAGCGATTGACGATTCCGGCAAGACGGTGGCTCAATCGCAGCCATTGAAAGGCGATGCTGTTGACGCTCCGGTCAGTTGGCAGCAAAAGCCTGACCTGAGCCACCTCACGATTCGGCTTCGATTCAGTATCAGAAACGCAGACGTCTACTCACTCCGTTTCGAATAACTCCCCACTCCGCGACGCACTATGGGAGACGCCGCCATGACAACTGACCGATTGATGGATCGTCGAGGCGACAATGACCAGGTCACACGGCGGCGCATCCTGCAAACCGTCGCCGCTCACGTGGCGGCGGTGCCGGCTGTCTGGTGGTTTAACTCTTCGACGGCATTCGCTGCTGAAGAGTTTGAATCGTTGAATCGGTTTCCGCGGATGGTGCATGAATTCTTTGTTCGCCAGGTGCGTGAGTCGGGCGATCGTCACATTCAGAAGCTGAATCAACTCAAGACGAAAGCCGACGCCGAGAAGTATGTTCGCTCGGCGCAGGAGCGAGTTCGCCTGTCGTTCGGGCCAGAGCCGGAACGCACGCCTCTCAATCCACGAATCACCGGGACGGTCGAACGCGAGACTTACCGGATCGAAAACGTCATCTTCGACAGCCGCCTGGGATTTCCTGTAACGGCGAACCTTTACATTCCGAAAGGCCACACGGGACCGATGCCGGCTGTCGTCGGGACATGCGGGCATTCCCACAACGGGAAAGCGGAAGCAGCTTATCAGTCGTTTGCACAGGGTCTGGCACGGCTGGGATATGTGTGTTTGATTTATGATCCCATCGGCCAGGGCGAGCGACTGCAGTATGTCAAAGAGGACCTTTCATCGAAGATAGGAGTCGGCACGCGAGAGCACTTGTATGCGGGCAACCAGCAGTTTCTGGTCGGTGATTTCTTTGGCATGTGGCGTGCGTGGGACGGGATCCGGGCACTCGACTATCTGCTGACTCGGCCTGAAGTCGACAGGAATCATGTCGGAGTGACGGGTAACTCGGGCGGCGGGACGATGACCACCTGGCTCTGCGGAGTCGAACAGCGGTGGACGATGGCGGCTCCCAGCTGTTTCGTCACAACCTTCCGCCGCAACATGGAAAACGAACTGCCGCAGGACACGGAACAGTGTCCGCCGCAGGCGTTGGCTCTCGATCTGGACCACGCAGACTTTCTGGCAGCGATGGCTCCGAAGCCAGTCATCGTTCTGGCGAAGGAACGCGACTACTTCGACGTTCGTGGATCGGAAGAAACTTACAACCGGCTGCGACGGCTGTATCGTCTGCTCGATGCCGAAGACAACGTTGCTTTGTTTGTTGGCCCGACCGGACACGGTTTTTCGGAGGAAAACCGTGAGGCCATGTTCTCGTGGTTCAACCGTGCAACCGGCAAAGCATCCGAATCCAGAGGCGGACAGTTCGACGGGATTCTACGAACATCCGGCAAGGTTGACTTCGTGGACGAACCTGAAATCGTGATCGAAAAAGATGAAACGCTCTGGTGCACGCCGCGCGGTCAGGTCGCCACTTTGGACAACACACGCACGGTGTTCGACTTTACTCGCGAGAAGTCTCAGCGGCTGGCGGCGTCGCGGAAGCGGCTCCGCGGGGAAAAACTACGACAGGTCGTGGCCGACGTTCTGAAGTTACCAGGGAAACGACGTGGCGAGCCGGACTATCGAAACTGGCGATACCTTGGTTCCCGCGGTTACCCGACAAAGTACGCGATGGCCTACACCGTCGAGACCGAACCGGGTATGCAGTCGATCGTTTATCGACTGGCTGATGAAAACTGGCATTCGAGACCACCACGCGCCGGCAAACGAGCCATCCTCTACGTGTCGCACCTCTCCGCCGATTCCGAATTGCGAGACGAGCCGCTCATTCGTGAAGTCATGCAGGCTGAGCCGGACACGCCCTTCTTTGCGTGTGACGTTCGTGGTGTCGGCGAGTCGCTGCCAGACACGTGCAATCCCGGCTCGTTCCACAGTAAGTACGGCAACGACTACTTCTACGCAATTCACAGTCTGATGCTGGATCGTCCGTATCTCGGGCAGAAGACGTTCGACGTGCTGCGAGTGCTCGACTGGCTGGCGTCCGTTGGCCACACGGACATCCACCTCGTCGGTCGCGGATGGGGAGCGTTGTCGGCAACGTTCGCCGCCGTCATGTCCGACCAGGTCAAGCAAGTGACGCTCAAGAACGCGCTGACCTCATACTCCGAGATCGCCGAAAGCGAACACTATGAATGGCCGTTGTCAGCACTCCTGCCGAACGTCCTCGCCCACTTCGATCTGCCGGACTGTTTCGACGAACTGAAATCAAAGAAACTTCGCAGAATCGATTCATGGGGAGCTGAGTCTCCGACGACTGAATAGCTGTCGTTGCAAACCGCCTGTTGGACCCATCCGCGTACAGCGGGACTTCTGGAGAGCGAAAGATGAACTCTCGCTGGCTGACTCATCCGCCCAATCGGCGCGAGATCCTGCAGGCTGGCGCGATCGGTCTGATGGGACTTTCGCTGGGAGATTTGCTTCGCTGGGAGTCTGTAGCAAAGGAACAGGGCAGCACTGGGCAGCCCGTTCGGTCCGTGATCTATGTCTTTCTGAGCGGAGGACTCTCACAGCATGAGAGCTTCGATATGAAGCCGCAGGCCCCGGATAATGTCAGGGGCGAGTTCACGCCGATCACGACGCAGACGCCAGGCCTGCAGATTTGCGAACACCTGCCCGAGCTGGCGAAGCGGAGCCAGCACTGGAGTCTCGTCCGGTCGCTGTCACATTCCAGCAACGACCACGGCGAGAGCATCCACATCATGGGCACGGGGCGCAGCAATCTGCCTCCCGGCCTCGACCGAAACAAGCCGCGGTCGACCGATTTTCCATCGATGCTTTCCGTCGCCGGAAGCCAGTTGCCTGGTCCAGGTGGTCTGCCTGCTTCAGCGATGTTGCCTCGACTTATTACCAACGTGAATCGAGCGACGCGACCGGGTCAGTCAGCCGGAATGATGGGACCGTCCCACGAACCATGGCTGATCAACGCTTCTGATCAATGCGACGGATACGGTGACTGTCCGAACTGTTTCTACTTTTCCAACAAGCCGAAGTATGCGCACTCGGTCACTCCGGTGTTTCAGCCTCCGATCCTGAAGCTGCCGGACGGCCTTTCGCTGAGCCGACTTGATCGCAGAGCCAACCTGCTGAACGAAGTGGAACAGCAGCGTCGCGATCTCGATCGCCAATCGACGGTTTCGCGGATGGATCGACACCGCGCCGGCGCGTTGTCGTTACTCACCTCTGGAGACGTCCGCCAGGCATTCGACCTGAAGAATGAAGCACCCCGGAGGCTCGACGCTTATGGCCGAGACCTGTTCGGCTCCTCGATGCTGCTGGCACGGCGTCTGATTCAGGTCGGCGTGCGAATGGTGCAG
>JAQBWV010000051.1 GCA_027624335.1 Planctomycetota bacterium | reverse complement strand
CGTGCGAGAAGAGACACACCGGTTGGCGTCAGTTCCTTGACCCTCAGCACCGCAAGAGCCTGAACTGTAGCTGCAAGCCGGAATGTTGAGCTCGCAAATGTCAGCGACACAAATAATTTCGCCGAATGAGCCCGACGCTGATTACGTCCTTGGTCGACCGCGACTGGGGACTGTCTGGGTCGTGTTCGTCCTCAGTCGGTTGTATCTCCTGCTGCTGTTCATGCCCCAATTCTCGGACCTGCAGGTGTACTTCGATTACGCGGTACGCGGAGTCGATCTGCAGCAGACGCCCTACAGAGACTTCGCCATCGAGTACCCACCTGTCGCCTATTGGTTGATGGCTGTGCCTCGACTCCTGAGTGAGGAGCCGATTACAGAGGAAGTCTACGCAGACCGCAGTCAGTTGGTGCGGCATTATTCAGATTATGCCGCAGCATTTCGTTGGATAATGGCCGCAGTTGATCTCGCAGGTTTCCTGCTGTTCCTGGCCGTGATCCGCCGACGGCAGTCGTGTCAGCTTGTGCCCGCCGCCTGGGGCTTTGTCATCGCCACCGCAGCTCTTGGGCATTTCCTGTACGACCGGCTGGATATTGCTTTGTCGCTGCTGTTCATGACGTGGATGTATGCCAGAGTTCGATCGAGTAGCAGCCATACAGGAAAAGGCTGGAACGCCTTCTCATATTTTGTTCTGGGAGTGAGCGTGTCATTCAAACTGATCGGAGTCGTGGCGATTCCCTTTGTGCTTCTTTCGGACTGGCGGCAAGCGCGAGCAGACAGGAATGCGTTTCGGGCGACGGCACCACTGATTGTCTGCGGCATCGCTGGCGCTGTGCTTCCATTTGTTCTGCACTATTCGTCGGCGGGTCTGTCGCCTCTGGAGTTTCTCACATTTCATGGTGAGCGTGGCATTCAAATTGAATCGAGCTACGCGAGTCTGCTGCTGCTGTGGTCCGTCTTCGGCCACGGCGTCTCCGTGCAGATGAGTCACGGATCAGCTGACCTGGTGAGCTGGATATCGCCGAAGATTGCGACGGGATCAACGTTCTGCGTGCTGGGCAGTCTGATGATTCCAGCTGTCTGGTCTTTGACACGACGCAGCAAAGGCGACCAGTCGGCGGGGACGAAAGCAGCATTACTTGCCGTACTGCTTACGCTTCTTTTTTCGAAAGTGTTCTCAGCACAGTACCTGATCTTTGCAGTGCCACTGGTGCTTCTACTTTCGTCTGAACTACTTTCACGGCGAGCACACACATCGGTTGCGGCGATTTCAGTCATCATCAGTTTGCTGACGACAATCGTGGTGCCTTATTACTGGTTCAACACGCATCCGTTTTCCGGGGTGGAGAATCCGCTTGGTCTCGTGCCTGATTTGCACTCATTTCCCTGCAGTCTGCTGGTACTGCGAAATGTCTTATTCGCTCTGCTGGTCGGGTGGTTGGGATTCAGCCTGGTGCGAACAAGCAGAACTGCGGTATCCGGATCGTGAAATACAACTTGCAATTGCGCGAACAACTGATGCCTCAAGCTCTCGACGAGGCCGCATGTGGTCAGGCTGAAAGCCCCACAAACTCTACGAATCGCGCCGCCTCTACGAATCACACCGTCGCCCCTGGACATTGACGCCGCTGCCGACGATCAGGTTGTTTCGCCATGTCCACCGGTAAAAGGCTCCGGTTTTCTCCGGAGGCAGTACCACCAGGTCATCGTAACCCGCTTCGCGGAACCAGCTGCTGAGTTCTTCCGTCGTGTGATGATACTGGTAAGCGGGAGCGTACCAGTCGAACGTGTCACAGACGCGGTTTTCCCAATTGGAATGGGTGCTGAAGTTGACGACTTTGCTGAGAGATTGTTTCAGCACGGGAATCCCGCCAAAGAACGCTCCGAGTCGACACCAGGGTTCGAGCTGCTCAGGTGTCATCTTCGTCGTGCGGCGTCGCAGCGCGTTGTTGAGCACTTCCTGCGGCCAGGTATTAAGCCGGTACAGCCACACGGCCAGTCGACCGCCCGGTTTGACCATCTTTGCGACTGAGTCAAAAACGGCTCGCGTGTCGCTGTCGTGGTGCATGACTCCGATCGAAAATACCAGATCGAACGACGATTCCTGAAACGGCAACTTCTTCAGATCGCCCTGAACGAGCCGAACGTTTTCCAGATGACTGCATAGGCTCGACGCCTTCTCGACAGCAGACGAATGGTCGGCTCCGAAGACTGATGCGCCCGCCTCGGCCGCAACCTTGCAGTAACGACCTCCACCACAACCCGCATCGAGAATTCGCTGACCCTGTAGCTCAGTCAGTTGGAAGCCAGTCTTTGCTTCGAACGTCGCACGGTCTTCGTCGTCGTGAGCGACTTCGTACCGATTCCACTGCAGCCCGAAACTCGCGAGATGTTCCTGCTCGACGAAGCGGGGAATTCCATTCACGATGGGATGCTCGGTAGAGCATTTGTCGCAGGCGACATGCTCAGGCATCACGGTCAAAGGTGTTGCACAGTTCGGGCAGACCATGTTGGCAGGAATGCGGTTCAACTTGCGGTTTCCGTTGTGCAGCATCTTCAGCGTTGTCGCGATATCGATCGTCCAGCCTGGCGTGGCACATAACGGCTGGACTGCGGTATTTTCCAATGCGTTCCTCGGCGACGATTCCGACGCGAGATCGCACTCTACTCCGGCTGTTTCGTGAATACTTCACCGGGGAGGTGATGCCCCATCTTGTCGCGTTTGGTCGCCATGTAATGTTCACGCTGTTTCACGGGCGGAGCGATCAGCGGAACCTGCTCGACCACTTTCAAGTCCCAGGTCTGCTCGAAGGATTCCGTCTTCTTGGGATTGTTCGTCAGTAACCGAATTCTGGACAGGCCCAGATCTTTCAGGATCTGCAGTCCGATCATGTAGTCACGCTGATCTGCCTTGAAACCCAGCTTGTGATTGGCTTCCACCGTGTCGTAACCCTCGTCCTGCAGCTTGTACGCCTGAAGTTTGGCAGACAGCCCGATGCCGCGTCCTTCCTGAGGGAGATAGACGACGGCGCCGGCACCTTCTGCGGCAATCATCCTCATCGCGATGTGAAGTTGATCTCCGCAGTCGCAACGTAATGATCCGAGAACGTCACCCGTGAAACACGACGAGTGCATGCGGACCAGCGGCGCATCGACCGACTGCAGGTCCCCCCAGACCATGGCCAGCGGTTCCTGCTCTTCATGCTGAACCTTGTACGCGATGAACTTTGGACTGCCGTAGTCAGTCGTTTCGATGTTGACTTCGACCTCTCGATTAATCAGCCGTTCTCCCAGACGCCGATACCGCAGCAGGTCATCGATCGTGATCATCGGCATGTTGTACTTGACGGCCAGTTCTCGAAGCTCGTCCCGATCCGCCATGCCAGTATGCTTCTGGCTGATGATCTCAATAATGGCTCCGACAGGTTTCATGCCTGCCATGCGGAGCAAATCCAGAGTCGCTTCGGTGTGTCCGGCTCGACGAAGAATGCCTCCGTCCTTGGCCAGCAGAATGTCGACGTGTCCAGGTTTCACGAAGTCGGTGTGCTGAGCGTTTGGGTCGGCCAGTGCCAGAATCGTTTTGGCGCGATTATCAGCGCTCACGCCGGTGCCGGCCGAGACATGATCAACCGGCGTCAGAAAGTGAGTGCGATTTACGGTGCTGTTGGCACCGGCATCGACCAGCGGCGAAAGGTGCAGGCGATCAGCTGTTTCATTCGCGATCGGCACACATAGAACGCCGCCACCGTACCGCAGCATGAACGCCACCTGCTCGGAAGTAATCGTCTCGGCAGCGCAAATCAGGTCGCCTTCGTTCTCGCGGTCGTCGGCGTCCAGCACGATGACCATTCGGCCCTGTTTGATGGCCGCGATCGCATCGTCAATGGGGTCAAAATCGCTGGGGCGGAATCTGGTTTCAGTCATGAGCCTGACAGTGCAATGTGAAAACGAAGAACCGATGGAATTCAGCAGCTCGATTGGCTCAGCCGAATCAGGATCACTGAGCCTGCCGTCTGCGACTCATCTGGCGTTCGGCGGGTGAGTCAAAGCAGCTGCCAGCTTTGCGATTCGAACCGCGTCTCCGGCTGCGGGATATCCTAACACTCGGTCGAAAAACTAAACATGCAGACGGGTTGCCGAGCGATCAGAAATGGAAGCCACTGACTCGCGTGACGGTCGCCAGGCAGACGGCAGTCTGACAACACAGCAGGATCAGCCAGCCGCGTTCGCCTGACGAATCGTCATCTGAAGTCGGTTCTGAATCACCAGGGCTGTTCAGAAGTCCGATGGCCGAAACCGACAGCAACACGGGCAGCAAAGGACACCACAGTCGAGCGGCTTCACCGCTGTTTTTCCCACTCAGCCAGAGCATCGCCCACACAAAAAGGAAGCTCAGCAGCAGTGGTTGCTGCAACGCGGCCCGGCCCGACCGCGCCAGTCGGCATGTCGATCTACCGGCCAGAGACATCACCGGCACGCCCGCCGCGAGTGTTAATTCAAGCGGGTTGATCAACACCCACTTCCAGGCCGTTCGACTGAACTGAGAATAGAACGCGGCGTGGTTCCGGTAATTGTGAATCCACACGCTCAGCAGGTTCATCTCGCAAAGTACTGTCACGGCAATCGTCAGACCGCCAACCGCGACGAGTCCACCCAGCAAAGGCTTCCAGAGTGAAACGGGAGTTACCATCCGCCAGACAAGCAACCGGAGACGGAAGCCGCTCTCGTCTTCGTGCTCTCGCAATCGGGCAACTGACAACAGAGAAGCCACGAATCCGATGAGGCCAATGGGAAGAAACGCGAGACTGCAGAACAATCCGACCCAGCCAAACGCACCGGCCAGCAGGCCAGCGAGGAACGATTGTCGTCGCGCGGCTACCATCCAGCTGCACATCAGCAATGCGGCGGGCAGAACGAAGAGGACGTCCGATTTGGGAATGAAAATCGCCAATGCCGGCAGGAGCGGCCAGAAAACGGCAGCGCGCCAGGCGATTTCACGGGAACACGAATGACGGATGAGCACGAAGATCGGAACGATCGCCAGAACACAGCACGCTTGAGTCAGCACGGTCATCAGCCAGATGACCGTGCGGTCTAATGACGTTAACTCGTTGCCGATCCGCAGCAGGTTTCTGTCGATCAGATCAAACGCTTCCCTGACGGAGGCGGGTGCAGTGCTCTCGATTAACTCGCTGATCTCCGGTCGAGACTCCAGGGTAACAATCAGCCCTCGATACAACAGGAACAGACCTGGCGGGTGCGTCCCAACGTGAAGCACGTCGCCTTCTTTCATGAGGCCTTCGTAACCACGCAGAAACTCGGACGAGTTCGAAATCTCGTATCGTGCCGTGTGGAAGTAGCCGGAAGAACCAGGGTAATAGAGCACGAACGCCGACTTCGACATTCGCCATCCGGTCGGCGGCGCTTCCTGCGCGGCCAGCAACCATCCGAATCCGACAGCCGCGACTCCGCACAACCAACCGAAAAGCTCGACTCGCGAGCAGCAGCCAACTCTTCTCGACCCAAGCCACGCGACGAGAACATAGACGACGCCAGCAATCGCGGCTTGCACGACTCCCAGAGCGAGCTCGTCCTCGCTGCCGGACGACGTGATCCGTGTCCATGTCCACTCGCCGGGAACACCCAGCGGAATGCTG
Source organism: Planctomycetota bacterium (assembly GCA_027624335.1). Taxonomy (GTDB): domain Bacteria; phylum Planctomycetota; class Planctomycetia; order Planctomycetales; family Planctomycetaceae; genus JABMPE01. The sequence goes on along the minus strand of JAQBWV010000051.1, from coordinate 27,508 downwards.
GTCAGCCAGAGAAACGCCACCGAGATCGCGGACAGAGCAACGACAGTGATCAGTCCGCGACTCGAGAGCATGATTCAGGCTTCAGTGAGTTGGGTATGTGAAGCGAAGCGGAACGCACCAGATTGTCGCTGCAGAGTTAAATGACAACCTGTTGCGGTCTCCCCTCGCTGCGTCTTTTCGGTCTTTCAAAGTGACGATGTGCAATTCGGGAGGCAATTGTAAAGAAAAAGCCCGGCACCGAATGATGGGTGACGGGCTCCTGGCACTTATTGAACGACATGCCTAACCGAAATCTCCTGGGTTTCCGAACAGACCGCCACCGCCGGATGAAGGTTTGCTGATCCCACCCTTGAGCTGTTCTCGCGGAATGCGATTCGCGTTGAGTTTGGCCAACTCGGCTTCTGTCGCCGCATCTTCAGCGATTTGAGGATCTTGTCGAAGTGCTTTAAGCGACAGGCTCACTCGTTTGCGGTTCTTGTCGAACTCGAGCACCTTCGCTGAGACTTCCTGGCCCACTCGTACGACATCGGTGACTTTGCCAACTCGCTTGTAGTCCAGCTCGCTGATATGTACGAGTCCTTCGATGCCCGGCTCAAGCTCGATAAACGCTCCAAACTCGGTGACTCGCGTGACGTTTCCGGTGATGACCGTTTCCGGCGTGTACCTGCCCGAGGCCGAATCCCAGGGATTTGGCATCATGCCTTTCATCGTCAGACTGATTTTCTTCTTTTCCGCTTCGATCTTGATGATCTTGACGTTGATTTCCTGACCTTCACTAAGCACTTCATTCGGATGCTTAATATGTGTCCAGGCAATCTGACCGATATGCAGAAAACCGTCGGCTCCGCCGAGATCTACGAACGCTCCATAATCTTTCAGTGTTTTGACGCGGCCTTCGAATTCCTGATCGACTTCCAGAGTCGCCCAGAAATCTTTCTCGATCTCTCGCCGTGCCTCGATCAGAAGTGCTCGCCGGCTGACAACCAGATTTCGTTTCTTAGGATTCGCCTCGATCACTTTGACGTCGAGCTTCTGCCCGATGTACGAATCGAGTTCGCCGACGAACTGCAGGTCCACCTGTCCGGCTGGAAGAAAGCCACGGAGACTGCCGACTTTGACTTCAAGGCCGCCCTTGTTTGTACCGGTTACGATGCAGTCGACAATCTGATCTTTCTCGACCGCGTCCCAGTTTCCGCCAGGTTTGGCTCGACCACCCTTCAGGTTGACGGTAATCAAGCCTTCGTTCTCATCGACGTTACTGACGGTCAATTTGATCCTGCTGCCGATCTCCGGTGGGCCGATCCCTTCAAACTGTCGTAGTTGCAACAGTCCCGGAATCCGACAACCCAGGTCCACAAAGACGTCGTCTCCGTGGATTGACTGGATCACTCCTTCAAGGCGGGCCCCCGTCTCAGGTAGTTCCTGGGAGACCTTGTCGTCCTCAACAGTGATAGCCTGTTGAGTTTCTGCATTGATCGCGGCCTCAATTTCGGCCTCAAGATCGCCAAGCTCGACTTCAGCGGGAATCTCCACCGGCGGGGCTGCGTCTCTGGGAGTAGGCGGGGCAGCGACGGACGATTCTCCGGCGGCGTCAGGAACGATCGATGCCGCTGCGGCAGCCACGTCTGCCTGAGTCGGAACAGCTTTCAACTCTTCGCCACCGGTCGGTTTCAGTTGAACACGTTTTGCGGCAGGTTCTCCCGACGCGGGCTGCTCGGGTGCAGGTTCTTCTTCTGCAACTGGTATCGATTCAGCAGCTGATGATTCGGCAACGGATTCACCTGTGGTCACTTCCGTTTCGGCGACGGCGGGTTGAACCTCTTCTGCCGCACTTAGTTCAGCCGACTGGGGTTCCGCAGAATCTTCAACCACAGAAACGGAAGTTTCCGTCGCGTCTGAAGTAGCAGCAGCCGTTTCGATGGCGACTTCTGCGATGGGTGTTGCGCTGGTTGCCTCGTCGGTGACCACGTCCTGTTTGACTATCTCGTCGGAACTCATGAAACCTGATCCTGCAGTGAAAACGTCGTGGCTGCCGACTTGCGGATGTCGACCGCTGAATAAGTCATGAGCGGGAAAACGCTTTCCGTGCTCACCGTGTCCCCATCGGCTATTAACCCGTCATGTTGAAACCTGCCATTCAAAGAGTGTGGAATCTGCTGAAAACAGCGTCGTTTGAAAGACCGTACGGTCTCTGTTCATTTTCTGTTACGGCTTCGTCGGTTTACTGACTTTTGCGCGAACGCACCGAAAACCCAGATCATCCCGGCTGAAGTCTGCTGCGACTGCTCGCCGAGCCGTCGATGTGAGCAAATCATGAGTTTCCCGCCACGAGCCACCACGGATCACTCGCTGAGCTTTTCTGTCGTTGCCACGTCGAGCCGTCCCGTCTGCGGGAGCTTTTTGATGGTTGTCGTGCCAGTCGTCGACGACGAATTCCCACAGGTAGCCATGCATGTCATACAGTCCCCAGGCGTTCGGCTTCAAGGCGCCGACTGGTGGGTCGTTGCCAGCAGCGTTGCCGGTGTGCCAGCCGAAATCGTCCAGGATGGTGGCTGTCTTGCCGTCGTCGCCCTGTTTCTGCGCGGTGTCACCAAAGGAATACCGTGTTGCTGAACCCGCTCGGCAGCAGTATTCCCACTCGGCTTCGCTCGGCAATCGCACCTCTTCGTCGTCGGACAGCAGCTTCTGATCACGAAGCTGCTGAGTGATCTTCCGACAGAATTCCTGGACAGTCGGAAAATCGAACATCTCGACTGAGTTGCGATCGCCCTTCCAGCGGCTGGGGTTGTTGCCCGTCACCGCTTCGTAGAGGTTCTGCGGAACTTCATACTTCGCAATGGCAAAACGGTGACTGAAAGTAATCTTTGTTGAGGGGCGTTCGGAAGCCGGACCATCAGATGAGCCCATCGTGAACGAAGTCGGAAACTTTCCCGTGCCGGGTGTAATTTCGACAAACTCATCGACGAAGGTCTTCAGTAATTGAAGTTGATCTTTGGACAACGAACTCGAATCCTCTGCCGCCAGCACGAACGCTGTGACTGCGAAAGAAATCAGTGCCAACGATGCGAACAGGACTTTCAGATTGCAGAACATACTGTGATTCAGTCGTCGAACGGACCCTCGTATGCGGCATGCCGGCCAGCAGGCGTGAGGGAAACAGGAAGAAGACTCTGCAGTGCGCCAACATGGCCAATCGGCAGTTGAAGCCTGACGGTGCCGCCGGATATCTGCGTGACCAGTAACCGATCGGTACAATATCTACCCGCTTGCCGATCACATCGCAACGCCGTCAACAATTCTTCGTGTGCTCTCTGGAAGTATTGTCTACTCAGATTGCCTGACCTGCCTTCAGTGATCTGCCCGGTGGAGTCGCTGATTCGACAGGTTCTCCCAGGTCGACTATCACCTGACCGTTCACGATGACCGTCTGAATTCCGACGGTTCTCAGACGAGGCTCTTTGAAAGTCGCGTTGTCGGTGATTGTTTCGGCATTGAAGATCACCAGGTCGGCGAATGAACCCGCGGCGACGGTTCCACGGTCGGGAAGTCGGAAGCGGCTGGCTGAGTAGCCGGTCATTTTGTGGACGGCGTTTTCCAGCGTGTTGAGCTTCAGGTCGCGAACCAGTGGGCCGAGAAATCTTCCGGCGGAGCCGAAGACTCGCGGATGCACAGGGCCGTCGCTGCAGTAGATCCCGTCGGTGCCCATCATAAAGAGGTCGTGCTGCAGGAATGGGAAAACGAGCCGGTCGTCGCCCTCGTCGAACACGAGCATGCCCGCCAGTCGCTCTTCAATCATGAGATCGAGCAGCGCGTCGGAAGCGGATAGCCGGGAAGCATCGACGAATTCGAGCAACGTCTTTCCCTGCCAGTGAGCGTTCTCTTTGCTCTGCAGCCAGGCAATGCGGATTCTGTCCAGCGGCAGTCTCATGGCATTGAGCCCGTCGGCGAATCGTCGGCGAATTCCGGGGTCCGTCAGCTTGCCGAGCGTGGCGATCGGGCCGTCTTCCCAGACTTCGTAGGGCAGCAGGTAGTTGATCATTGTCGAACCCGGCTGGTACGGGTAGACATCGAACGAGACATCGATGTCTTTGCGGGTCGTCTCCAGAAAGTCCATCACCTCGTCAGTCTGCTCCAGCGATTGAGCTTTCAGATGAGAGATGTGCAACCGCACGCCTGCTCGACGGCAGATGTCGGCGGCTTCTTCGAGTGCCGGCAACAGTCCTTTCTTGTATCGGACGTGGGGAACGTAAAGTCCGTCGTACGGAGCCATCACGGAAAGTGCTTCGACCAGTTCGTCGGTCGTGGAGAAGCACTGCACGATATAGTCCAGTCCAGCCGACACTCCGACGGCTCCGGCTTCCATACCGATACGGATCTGCCGTTGAATCTCGCGCATCTGAAAATCGTCGACCGGGGCTCGTCCGAATCCGCAGGCCATCGATCGGATATTCGCATATGGCAGGTGTGACACCGCATTCTGAGCGGAGCTGCCGTCGATAGCGTTCATGAACTCTTCGAAGGTCTCCCAGCCGGTCCAGTCCTGCAGTCGCAGACCATCGAGTGACCGCAAATAAAACAGCCACTCGCGAGCGGTCTGCTGATTGACCGGGCCGTAGCCGATGCCGTCAGCCTGAAGGACTTCCGTTGTAAATCCCTGAGTTGTCTTCGGAGCGAAGTTGCGTTCGCGGATCAACCAGCCGTCCGAATGATTGTGAACATCAATGAATCCTGGAGTGACGATCAGGCCCGTCGCGTCGACCGTTCTGACGGCTTCCGCGTCTGGTGGCAGCACACCGACAGCCGCGATTCGGTCCCCTGTGATGCCGACGTCAGCCATCGCGCGAGGGCTTCCCGTTCCGTCGATGACTGTTCCGCCGCGAATCATCAGATCAAACACGTTGAGACTCCATAGGTCCGAAAGGCTGCCAGCCGGAAGAACATTCAATCATGCAGGTGTATCGGTTGGTCTGTTCAGTTTCCAGGAACCGGCGACCCGGTGCCCCGGCCGCTGTCAATGGGATAATTCGCGATCGGTGATGAAACCAAATCAGATCCACGTTGTCGCGGCAAGCGGGTCCAGGGTGGCAATGAAAACCTCGTGTTGCCAGAATGGGCGACTTACTTCGAGCCGTATGGACGTGCGTAACCGTCTTGAACCTGTTGTCTCGACCTGTGTTGAATGTGTGATTGAGGAAGTTGTTTTATGGCCAAAGAAGAGGCCATTGAGGTCGAAGGTACCGTTATCGAGGCGCTCGCGAATACTCAGTTCCGCGTTGAACTTGAGAACGGTCACGTTGTTCTGTCACACGTCGCAGGCAAGATGAGGAAGAATTTCATTCGAATTGTGCCAGGCGACCGAGTGAAAGTGGAAGTTTCTCCGTACGACCTCAGTCGCGGACGAATCATTTACCGTGAGCGCTGATCCTGGCCGCTCTGGTCATTCCTTGCGACATCGGGCGAGCATTGCCGGACGTCGCGATGCTGTTCAGCTCATTGCCACTCTGGTGACGAGTCATGCCTGAACCGAATGCGTCAACCGAAGCGCAAGTCGTGCTGTTTACGGACGGGGCCTGCAGTGGAAACCCCGGTCCCGGCGGCTGGGGCTGTATCCTGAGACACGCTCGCACCGGTGAGGAAAAGGAGCTTTCCGGTGGAGCCGCCGAAACGACGAATAACCAGATGGAGCTCCAGGCAGTGATCGGTGGCCTGAGTGCGCTGACTCGTCGCACGACAGTTCTCGTCGTCACCGACAGCACTTACGTCGCGAAAGGCTGCATGGAGTGGCTGGCTGGCTGGAAGCAGAACGGCTGGAAACGCAGGGAAGGCAAGCAGTTGAAGCCGATCAAGAACGAAGACCACTGGCGGAAGCTCGACGAACTGCTTTCCACGCACCAGGTTCGTTTCAAAATCGTGAAAGGCCACAGCGGCCACGCCGAGAATGAACGTTGCGACGAACTGGCCGTTGCCGAGTCGATGAAATACCGCAACGCCTGATTCCCGGAGCCTCCATCATCGTCAACACGTGACGGATGGCACGATCGATTGGAATCGCAAGCCGCGGGCCCAGGACGCCTCACACTCAACTATTCATGCTCATTCAGTTGATCACCGCCCAGGCATACGGCTCAGAAGTTGAGGCCGCCGCCAGCGGCGTTGCCATCTGCTGACGCGGTCGTGTCGTCGGCTGCGTCTGCGGCAGCGTCGTCGGGGGACAACTCTGGCAGGATCGGTTGTCGTTCGGGGAACATGTGATAGGTCGGAAACTCCTTACCCTGTTCGCGGAAGCAGACGACCAGTCCCGTTTTCGTTGCAATGTAGATACGATCCGTGAGTTCGTTTCCGTAGCGGACTGAAAAGTCCTTGAGTGGCAGTGAGCCAATGACAGCTCCGTCTTTGGGGGACAGCGCCGTAATTTGACCCAGAGAGTCCGTCACGAGCAGGATGTTCTTTGTGGAACCGACGAAATCTTCCATGTGAGGCTGCCACCAGCGACGCTCACCCGTAATTCTCGACAGACAGTAAAGACCGCCGCGGTGAGGAAACACATAGACGTTGTCACCGACTACTCGAACTTGTTTTCGAATCGGCTGCCCGGCGACGAACTGCCACCGCACCGAGCCAGTGTTCTGCTGAATGCAGAATACGTTGAAGTCTTCTGATGCCAGGTATAAGAAACCTGGAGAATGTCCCAGCGGTGCTGATACTGGACGGTCCGTTTCAAACTGCCATTGAAGCACTCGAGTGCTCGGCGTTAGAGCGTACAGCGAGTTATCCCGGCTGGCGAAGTTCAGTGTCAGGTTGTTCGAGATTGGCTGCGTCGTAATTTCACCCGCAGCCTTGTATCTCCAGGAGAGCGCCACGTTCGCCCACTGGGGCAGAAGATTGTCGTTGTGAAGTTCCTCAATCTTCTTCAGGTCGTAAGCGTAAACGCTGCCGTCGATCGTTCCGTAATAGATTCGTTGATTGTCGACCGATGGACTTGTTGATGGCGAGGCGGACAGCTGGAGTTGCCAGATCAGGTCTCCGGAATACTTCTGCAGTGCGTACATGGTGCTGCCGGCAATGACGAGCACCTGATTGTCGTTTGTGACACATGCCTGGCTGGGAAGATTGTGTCGACCCAGTTGAACGGCCCAACGCTTTTGTCCGGTTTCGTTGTTGAATGCGGTGACGATTCCGCCGCTCGACTGCATGAACAGCGAGTCTTCGTCCAGAACCATGTGTCGAACTCGGTCCTGCCCGATGTCGAGCGTTGACTGACTCCACCATGCTCGTTCCAGCCCGTAACGAGCCAGCATGCGGGACGTCGGAAGCGTCTTCCCCTGAGCGAACGCGGACGACGAGGCGGCGGCCAGCAATGCCAGAGCTGCGAATGTCATTGTCAGACGAGTCATGGCTACTGCCTCTTTCAATCTGGCATTTTCTGCCGGTGGATCACCTGACGGTTTGCGTTTCCTCGACCGGCAATCGTTAGACGCGGCTCCGCCGTGTCCTCGTTTTCGCGACCCGTTTGTCCCGCGACATCAAACGCCGGCTGGTATTCAGCGAAGTCAACCGGATCATGATTGACCAGGAATCCGTTTCGAAACTGCAGAGTCACTTCCTGATCGCTGGCAGACCATGTCAGAAACACATCAGCATCCTGCACACCATCCGGGTACGAATCAGGCTGCCATTGTGCCGATTCACGAAGAGAGGCCCGATACTTCTCGACCTCTTCCGTCAGCGGAATTCCTGACCCAATCAATTCTTCCACATCCTGTAAAGAATAACCTCGCCCAATACTACCACTGAGTAACGTGTAGAGTGATTTTCCGTCACGGAAACGATGGTAATGGTCAGCTTCGACCGAAGCTGACGGCAGTGCCGCAACAACCGCCAGAGTTACCACGACCAGCAGAACGAGCACAGGCAGGGCAGCTTGTTTCATAAGAACAACCGGTTTTAGAGAACCGAACGGAGCCGAAGAACAACTCCATCGATTCTACGGATCGCGGATGATCACTCACCAGAGCGCAGTTGCACTAATCGTTACCGGCAGTTGCGACGGTCGGTCTCACCGGTCGAACCGGTCCAGCATGACGATCGGTACAAGCCTGCCTGCGCTGAATTCTTCAGGATATGGTTCCCAAAGAAATACGCCTGATGATGCCTTTTAACGTCCGGACTCGCTGCAGTTGCGACTGCCGCTCGCGATGCGTGACCGCGCCGATTGTGCGTCTACTGTGACAGTTGAAGACGTCAGGAAAAGTTAAGTAGCTCGGAGACCTCTTCGGCGTCTGGGTTCACGTTTGCTTCGGAACCAGGAATCGATTGATTTCAGGTTTATTCAGTTCTCAATGTCCAGACAAAGATTTCGACACGCTTCGAATCCACCTCTTTCATCTCTGCCCAAACGGAACAGACAGCGCGACCGCCGAAGTCAGCCGGAAGCGCCGAATTAGCACCCATCCTCGTGCGGGGAAGCTGCAGCAAAGTTCCAGCCATGCCGATCTTACAGGCAGTCCGCCACTCCGGATTTGGAAGATTCCGGGTACGAATCTTACGCCCACCCTGTTTGGAAACGCGGCCTGTCGAACACCTCTCCGCGTGCCTCCTACGATTGACCTGCCTCGATGCTCTTATTTCTCGACGCCGGGTTTTGCCTCGTGTTTCAGCGCTCGTCCTGCTCATGGCAGTTCGGAGAAAACGCTGCTCGAGCAGTCGCACCTGGATCGATTTCTTCGCTCTGCTGGCTTTCTGCCAGGAAGGGGCTTCGGAATGCATGAGACTTTCCGGTTGCGATTCAAGGATCGAATCTTTCTCAGCGTCGCAGCGTTACTCATCTGCGTTCCGACGCTTTTGATCGATCATGGAGCAGGCGTTCGCGAAGCTGCGTTTGCTCAGAGTTTGCGAGAGATGTCGGAGAACGGAAACTGGTTGCTCCCCACGGTTGGCGGGTTACCCTGGCTGACCACGCTACCTGTCGCCCAGTGGTTTGCCCTGGGCATGGCCAGTCTGTTTGGCGTTTCGAATACGTTGCTGGCGATTCGGCTCGCAGGCATTGTCCCCGCCCTTCTGGCAAGTCACTGGACAGCGTCATTCGCTGCGACTTGCTCTGGTCGGCGGCCTGGTATATTGGCCGGATTCGCATTGCTGACAACGCTCGGTGTCGCTGAGAACGTCTGGAATGGTGGGAATATCATCTGGCTGGTGGCCGCTGGCAGCGGATTCATGAGTCTTCTTGCCCGCCTGGAAGACCGAGCTAACACGCAGCGTTATGCGTCAGCGCGTGCCGTTGTGTCGGACTCTCTGCGAGCAACCGGCGTCCCGCGCGTTCTCGGCGTGTTTGTCCTGTTGGGGCTGACGACGACGATCGCAGGTCCAATTGCAGCCAGCGTAGCAATCATCGTGCCCGCAGCCGGTCATGTTCTATGGAGACGTGAAACACGGTTGCGTCTCAACAATCCATGGTTCTTCGGCTGGATGGTGACAGCGGCGATTGCCTGTGCATGGCCTGTCGTCACGATGCTGCACGTCGCTGATTCGTCGGGGTTCTGGTTCGCAGGAGTTCTCGCAGGTATCGCAAGTCGGCAACCGACACTGCAATTGTGGGAACTACTTCAGATCAGCCTGCCGTGGATCCCTCTGGCGATTCTTGGTCAGTGGAGTCTTCGCCACGACGCTTTTGCTGGAGGTTACTCGCGCGAGCGTCTGCTGGCCTGTTGGAGCATCTCGATTCCGGTCGCAGTATTCGTGCTGACTCCGTCCAATATGGATCTGGCTCTGGCGGCCGCAGGAGCGTGGTCTGTTTCGGCGGCCATCGGTGTCGAACGGCTCGCACTACGAATCTTCAATGAGCTGCCCATGCTGGAGACTCGTCACAACCGTACGCTCCTCCAGAAATTCCTGGCAGGCTGTGCGGCGGTCCTGACGCTGTCGATTGTCTGGAGCGATCACGGGAGGGACTCACGAGACGTCAATCGCGAGGTTCTCTTACAGGCTCGAACGCTGGTTTCGCAGGGGCAGCAATTGACGATCGACATGAATCTAGGAGATCAGGCCGCTGTTCTGCTGTTCGAACTGGGCAACCACGCCGTTCCGTTACAACAGATGGATCTGGATCATCGTGTTGCCGGTTCCATTGTGATCTCGTCGGCGGATTTCGCGGCGACATTAATGGATAGCGGATTCAAGCCGCGGCTGTTCGAAAATTCCGACGAGCGACGGTTGGCCATCTTTCACTTACCATCAGATACTGCATCGTCATCGCGAATTGCTACGGAAGTGTCCCCGCAGCATCATTGAAAACTCTGCCAAATCATCGGGGTTGGGGCGTTGCTCAAGTGCAGTATCTGCGAAATCAGGATAGCCTGCCGACTGCTAGCGATGGCACATCCCGGATCGGGCTGACCTCGCATTAGAGACTTACAGGGAAAGATACGCGTGCCGTGCGCGCATCATTCGTGGCAGTCTCCCGGTCCACTTTGGTTGTGGCCAACCAGCCACGCTGGCGCAAAGCTACTGAACAATTCAGGAGACGCCGAAGATGATCAGCGACACGGACGGTAACGGCGCTGCGATGAAACCTCAGGACTTCAGAATCCGGTCCTTTCGAATCGATCTCTCCACGCAGGTTGTGACGCCGGAAACGGTTCAGTGCGAGGATCTGGAAGACGCACTGGGCGGGATCGCTCGCGGTTTCAAGTTGCTTGAGCATTGTGCCACCGACACGCCGTATGATCCGTCAGCGACGCTGATCCTGAATCTTGGGATCCTCAGCGGCACGGATTTCATGACCGGGCTCAGAACTTATTTTCACGCCTATTCGCCGCTCAAGACTTCTCTTACAGGTCGTCCGTCGGCGATGTGGTCAGCTGGCAGCGGAAAATTCGGAACGAAACTGCGACACCTCGACGTGGACGAAGTCGTTTTTACCGGACGCTGTGAGAAACCGACATTGCTGCGGATCCACAGAGATGTCGAAGGTGGAGCGGTTGAATTCAGCTTTGAAGATGCTTCAGACCTGGTCGGCATGCAGGTCAACCCGAAGATCATGAAGCTCAGGGACAAATATCCGAATGCTCACTTTGCCGTGATTGGGCCCTCGGGCGAGAACTTCGAAAACTGTCGGTACGCGGCGATTGCGCTTTCGACAGAGAACCAGCTGAAGTCTGGTGACAATAAGCCCAGGTTCTGTGGTCGAGGCGGCATGGGCGGCGTCATGGGCTCGAAGAATCTGATCGCGATCGTGGCAGATACCAAAGATCGCAGCGGTCCAAAATCTCCGCCGATTCTGAAGGAACTCAATCAGGAAGTCGCGCGAGGAAAGGGCAGTGCAAAGTTTCGAGACAAGACGAAGTTCGGAGGAGGAGGCGGGACGTGGGCAAACTACGACGCCCTCAACCCCGTTCATGCAATGCCCGAAATGAATTTCGTTCCGACGGGCACGAAAGTCTCCCTCCCGCTGTTTCGAGACAACTGGGAGCAGGGACCGTATGTCGTCAAAGACGAGTCCTGTTTCCGATGTGGAATCTCGTGCCACAAGAACGTCTATGACGAAAACGAGAACGGCAAGGCTGGAAAGTTTCGAGCGAAGCTCGACTTCGAACCACTTAATCTGCTGTCGTCGAACATCGGAATCTTCGAACCGGAAGAGTGTCTCGAACTCTGCGAAGTTGTCGACCAGTATTGCATGGATTCGATTTCCGTCGGCACCACGCTGTCTTACGCAATGGAGTACAACCGCCGAAACCCAGACAAGCCAATCGCTCATGGAGTGTCTTACGGCGATTACAAAACGGCTCATAGAGTTCTGGAAGAAATCGGTCAGGGCAAGTTGCCGGAACTCGGTCAGGGCACACTGAGATTAAGTCAGCAACTCAACGCGCCGCAGTACGCCATGCAGTCAAAGGGAATGGAATACGCAGCGTATCTTCCGCAGACGAATCCAGGTTATCCATGGGCTCTGGCTGGCGGCCACATGTCGATGAAGACGTACCTGCTGTTGCTGGTCGAGAAAGAAACCGGCATGGACTACTGGGTCGACGCGATTACCAACCGCGGTCTGGCGATTCTGCGAGACGACTTTCTGGGCGTCTGCAAATTCAGCGGCATGACTGATGACAATATGATCAAAGCGATCGGCGCATTGACCGGTCTGAAAGTCTCTGCCGAGGAAATTCAGAAAACGATTCGTCGGGCATTCCTGCGAGGCTATCGTCTGGAACGTCGCCAGGGATTCACTGACGCCGATTACACCATGCCTGAAGAAGCACACGACGAGTATCCGCAGATCCAGTTACCGCACTTCAACACTCGCGAGTTCTTCGGCGAACTGAAGCAGAAGGTCACAACACGGCTCGACGAGATGCTCATCGAAGAAGGACTTCCGGTTTAGCTCTACAATGCTGCATACAGGAAAAGTATTGGTGTTCCTCAGCAGTCGATGCTGTGTCGGCCGGACGAATCCCACTCGGAATTATCGGATAGGAATCCCCACGTCAGCTCTTCATCCTGCGTGTACTGTTTTCCAAGCTGAAGTGCTGTGGCGGCTTTGCAGACTTCATAGCCAAGGTAAAAGGTGTGGGCTTCTGACAGCGGCGTTTCGATACCGGCACGCACCTGCCGAAACAGTTCAAAGGGATCCGTGCCTCGCCAGTAACCGTCGCGGTTCATGACGTGAATCTCTCCTCGCTCGGCGAAGATGCGATAGTTGGGATCGCGGATCTGTTTGGCCAGAGACTGCAGCACATCCTCGCCTGAAACTCTGAGTTTGGAATCTCGCAGAACGACGAGCTTCGAATCGACGTGTTTCGGCAATGCGTGATTCTGAAGACTGTGCCGGGTCAGTCGTCGAGCCAGATCGAATTCCCGCACGGAAGAGCGAGCCCAGTTAATGACCTCGGTCGTCAACACGCTGTGAATTCCGAGTTCCTCACAAATTCCCGCCAGAACGAAATTGATCCCGGCTGAATCAACTTCGCTCAGTTCAGTCAGATTTCCAATGCCCATCATGATGTCAAGTTCCGGCCAGCGTCGCCGTGCGTCGAAATATCTTGCCAGTGATGCGGCAAAGCCAAACCCGATGGGTTCCAGAATCGGATCGATGCGGAATTTCGCACCACAGTCGGTCAGATCCTGAACCGTGTGGTCCAGAGTTTTCAGCGAGAACGGCGCTTCTGGAATCGCAACAAGTTCCACACCAAGCTGAGATGCCCACTCGACGTTTGACTGGTTACAGCTCAGCACGAGTTCCGCGCCGGCATCGACTGCGGCTTCAACTTCTTTGCGGTCAAAGCTGTCGATCGAGACACGCAGACCGCGATCGATCAGCAGCCTGGTCACATCGCTGACGCGGCTCCACGATTCTCCAGGAATGCATCCAAGATCAATCAGGTCGGCACCGCTGCTTCGATAGCGGTTGGCCAGTGAAACAATTTCGTCATCTGTCATCCTCGGCGCGTGATTGATTTCGGCAAGGATCTCGATGTTGTACTGCGACAGGTCCACCGGTTTGCTGTGCCCTCTGCCGAAATGTTCCGGCAGGTCAAACAGGTCTTTGGGACCCAGCTCGAAAGGGATTCCAAACTGAGACGCCAGTTTCGCCAGATCGCCCTGACACCAGCCCGGTAGAATGACTCGATCAAACGGCTCGTCGATGTGAAGCTGTCCTGCCAGCCAGTCAACGTGCAACAGCGCGGCGACACTGATCTTTGTGACAGCGACGTGACTCTCGAAACCAACTTCTCCAGCGAGTTCACCGACGACTTTGCGCAGAGGTTCTTCTGCAAAGCGTCCGGTCACAAAAAGAACTCGCTCGCCGGTCATGCGTACTTCCGGGACGAAACTCGGGAACAATGGACAATAATTCGATAACTGTCAGCCAGTCTGTCATTCAGTTGGTCTGTCATCCTGAGTGAGACAAACGAGCGAAACAGTGCGGGCCGGCAAACACAGACGACTCGTTTCTTTGCGTAGCATGACAGGTTTCCTCACAGTGTTGGGTTTTCGATGCCTCTACACACTGTCGACCCAATCAGGCAGCGGGTCAAACTGGAATGCTTCGTCGATCTCAGAGAGTTCCCCGAAAAGCTGATCACCGGGATCAGGGTCGTTGCCACCGTTGCCGCCGACAAGCACGTCCGTCCCGCCATGACCACGCTGAATGTCCCTGCCGTCTCCGCCGATAACCGTGTCGTCGCCACCTGCCCCGAGTAATGTATCGTTGCCTTCGCGACCAAACAGCGTGTCGTTGCCAGACTTACCGTCGAGCACGTCGTTGCCTGTAAAACCCGATAGACCGTCCGCGCCAGCGCCACCAATCAGCGTGTCGTTGCCGGACCCTCCGTTGAGCGTGTCGTCACCATCGTCCCCGTTGATGAGATCGTTTCCGTCGCGTCCCAGTACGATGTCATTGCCGTCTCCACCATTGAGCACATCGTTCAGCGATGAGCCGATAATGGTGTCATTGCCACCTTCACCGTTGACTGAAAGTGTTGCACCGGCGAGTGAAAATGCGGACGCGTCAATCCTGTTGGCAGAGGTGCCTCCGGTAATCTGAAATATCTCCAGCGCCGTGAAACTGTCGCTACCGATTCCGCTGAGAGTTGTATTTGTGAGTGTCAAGTCGGCGTCACCTGCTTCGATCAGAAAATCCGATCCGGAACCGCCATTGAGCGTGTCGTTTCCTTCGCCACCGGTTAACGAGTCACCCGAACCACCCTGCCCGACGACCAGATCGTTGCCGGACTCGCCATTGAGTGAATCGGCACCGCTCCCGCCTCGCAGTGTGTCCCGGCTGTCTCCACCCAACAGGGTGTCGTCCCCGCCCGAGCCGTTCAGTTGATCGATGTGTGGCGAGCCGATCAGCAGATCGTCGCCTGCTCCTCCCAACAAGAGCACGCCTTCGATGCCTGGCCCGGTAAACAGGCTGGCGTCGATGCGATTGTTGCTGTTTCCTCCGAACAGCGCAACTCGCTCGATGCTGATCAGCTGGTCTGTCCCGATTCCCGTCAAGCGGGTTGACGTGAGTGCAAAGTCGGTGTCTGCCATCTCGAAGAGAGTGTCGACACCCGATCCACCATCGAGCCGATCGTTTCCTGGTCCGCCAATCAGAATGTCACCACTTGATCCCTGACCAGAAATTCGATCATCGCCGTTTCCACCGTCCAGCAGGTCTCGTCCGGAACCGCCGTTAAGAGTGTCGTTGTTGTCAGAACCGGTGATCGTGTCGTCGCCCGAGCCACCATTCAGAAAATCCTGACCGCTTCCACCGTTCAGAATGTCGTCGCCCCCGTCGCCACTCAAACTTGTGGTCAGCCCGATTGCTGAGACGTCAATGACGTCGTTGCCGTCGTTCCCGACGATAACAACGCTACCAGTGAACGTGCTGTCGAGACTCGTCACGAAAATCGTGTCAGCGTTGTCGCCACCGTTGATGATGATCGTCGTCGTGGGAGTCGCGAACGTGGTGACAACTCCGTCGATGGCAACCTGACTCATGCCGTTGCCGACAATGCCATCATCCTGAACGGTCACCGAGTGCGGAATGCCGTCAGCAAGATTAATGGTGTGTGTTGGGCTGGCAGGAAGATCGGACACTTCGAAGTCGACCTTCTTGTTGCTGCCGCCGACGCTGACGTTGAACTGTTGAATTGATGCACCCAGACTTCCACCGGACGCGGTCGCGATGTATTCACCGCTCGGCACTTTGATCTGATAACCGCCGGCGGTCAGGGACGATGTTGTGAATGTTCCGTTTGGACCGGACAACTCGATGTTGACCCCAGAGAGTCCTTCGCCCGCGTTGTAGAATCCGTCGCCATTAAGGTCGTCATAGACAATGCCCAGCACTGCCGGCGCGCCGTAGTTACCTCGTCTTCCAAACTCCTGAGAAATCACCAGCGGACCAACGTCGGTCGCCGGGTTGGATTCTTCGGTGATAGAAATTCCGACTTCCTGAAATCCCTGATCGAGCATGTTGACTCGATGACCAGCTGGATTCTGGATTCCATTGGGACCAAATCCCCAGTCAATCACAAACGCGGCATGGCCATAAGCTGGCGTCAGAGAATATGCGAAAACGTTTTCTCCCACTCGAACCGAGAACTGCCAGTCGTACCCGGCGGACACGATCCGGTCCAGCAGTCCAGCTTCACCCGGTAACTGATGAGACTGCAGGTCGTTCTGGATCATCAATGAGTTGTGTGCGTTTGCTGCGTTGTAAAGCGCTTCATTCCAGGCGAGCGGCGGTGCTGGATTAAGTCCCGCAAACTGATTTGCAAGCGTGGCACCATCCACGTTGAAGAAGTCCAGTGCCGTTTGAACGTCGGGATCCCGAGCCGTAAGCGGACTCGGATAGCTGGACAGCAGAGCGTCCAGTTCGGCCTGAGGGTTGTCCCGAAACCGATTGAGGTATTCAAGCATCTCCTGCTCAAGAGGACTTGGGTCAAACGTCAGAAGAATTCTGCGTTCAAGCGTCTCCGTCGAGCAACGACGCCCATCGATTCGTCGTCGAGATCGGCGACGTCGACTCAACGCGAAAATCATGTTGCTCAAGTGCGGCATGAAGATTTGGATCCTGACTCGACTTCCGCAATGGCCAGCCGTGAACGTTCGTCGGACGACGCTCGGACGAAGGCTCGCAACGCATTCGAAGCGGGCGACCTGTAACCTCAGTTCGCAACAACCAACCGTTCCATTCCCAGACGCGCAGAAGCGGCGAGCTGACGCTCCGCGCGTACAGCAACGACAGCATTGACTCCTGCGTTGTCTGATCGGTCAGAAGGCCGGTCGATTGGAGTCAAGTCTCCGCAGATTACTCAGAGACTGCCGGATTGATCGGATCAGTAAAACCGGAGAAACCGGTGAAGTTTGACCTTGCCGGTTATGCCGATTGCTCCGGCGCCGTTTCAGGGCCGTGGCCAGGCGTGCGTCCGGTTGGGATTATCGAGTCGCTCACGCGAGGTGTTTTCCAGGAAGTCCACCACCTCATCGATTGTTCGACCGGACGTGTCCACCTGGACGGCATCTTCTGCCATGACCAGAGGGCCAATATCTCGAGTGCAATCACGTTCGTCACGGTCCACGATCTGAGACAGTACTTCTTCGAGCGATCTCGACTGCCCACGGTTCTGCAACTCAAGCAGTCGCCGTTCAGCTCGCTCTTGAGGGTCGGCGGTCAGAAAGAATTTGCATTCGGCATTGGGGAAGACTTCACTTCCCTGGTCGCGGCCTTCTGTCACGCAGTCGCATTCCGACGCAGACTCTCTCTGCAGCCGGACCATTTCTAGACGCACTCCGGGAACAGCCGCCACGATCGATGCTGCGTGGCTGGCTTCAGGCGAGCGAATTTCAACAGTCACATCCCGGCCATTACAGACGATGCGGTCTTCTTCAAAGTGAATCGCGATAGTCGAGGCGGTTTCGGTCACAGCGGCTGAGTCGGTCAGATCGATGTTTCTGTCGACGCAGGCCCACGCGACAGCTCGGTACATGGCTCCGGTGTCGAGGAACTCGAAACCAAGACGTTCTGCCAGCATCCGTGCTGCTGTGCTTTTGCCGGCACCAGCCGGCCCGTCGATCGTAATAATCATCGCTTTCCGCTTCTCTCCGTGAGCAACGAACTGATGCCGAACAACTGCGAACGCGACCTCGCGTGCCTCTGCCGACAGTCTCGAATACCGCGGAAAGTCTATCGAGACCCGTTAAGGAATTCCTGTCGCAACCGATCATCGTCGCGATACTCACAGGCGGAAGAGTGGGTCCGTCGATGACATGTTTCTCAGATTCACCAGACAAACTATCCCGACCAATGAGTCAATTCCGGGCTATAGTCTTTTCGTGCAGACGTGAGGTAGTTTCTCCAGAGTCTGATGACGGAAAACTCGACTCTGTCTTCCTCGTCTGCCGATAAAACTGTCAGCTAACTGGTTGGCAGAAACAGACAACGGCCTGGCAGTTGTCTCAGCCCGATTACCCCCCTCCCGTCACTCAGGCCACCACACGGTGAGTCCTCTCTGTGATGGTTTCTTACCCACCAGCTTCCCGGAGTGGATTCGCATGAACTCATCTGCAGTTTCAATGGAGCTGAGCGTTTCCTTCGTTTCGTGGATCAACGACCAGATGCGAGATCAGGTCGAGGCTCGAAACGCGGATAGTAGAAGTCACAAACAGGTTGGCGCAGTCCGCAGCTTTGTCATTGCGGGAGTCGCCTGCATCTCGTTCGTGCTGGCGTCGATCATCGCCACATAGAACGTGAAGCACTGGCTGCGACCACGATTCGACCCATAAACCCTCTGACATCTTCAGTGATGCCGGATGGTTTTTCGTTGCGAATTGTATTGCACACCCTTGAAACGTATGCCACTGGCTTTACTGTTGAGGCACCGGGCGGACGAAGTCACACGGTCGAGGATGATTCTGCCGCATCGGCATGACGATCCAGTCCAGCAATGACTGCACAACCGCAGGAATCGCTCCAGACGTTGACTGAAGTGCGGCACATGTCGAGTACCCGATCGACGGCAATGATAATGCCTTGCGCCTCAAGCGGCAGGTTCACCGCCTGCAGCACGATCGCCATCATGACCAGTCCAGCGTGAGGAATCCCCGCAGCGCCGACACTTGCCAGCAACGCCGTGATGGCAACCAGAATCTGATCGGCCAGAACAAGGTCGCCGCGATAAGCCTGAGCGATAAACAACACGGCGACGGCTTCGTAGAGAGCAGTTCCGTCCATGTTGACGGTCGCTCCGAGCGGTAGCACAAACGAACTGACTTTGTTTGAAACCTTCGCGCGGTCTTCAACACAAGTCATCGTTAGCGGGAGTGTGCCGTTTGACGATGCGGTCGAGAATGCTGTCATTAGAGCGGGGCTCATCGCGCGAGCGAATTCCAGCGGCGAACGCTTCGCAACGAATTTTACGATCAGCGGCAGTGTGATGCAGGCATGCACAGCCAGTGCGAGAAATACGGCGAGCATGTACCACGCCAGCGTCGCGAAGATTGCGAGCCCCTGAGAAGCCGTCGCGTAGACCATGAAGCAGAAGACTCCGTACGGAGCAAGCGAAATAATCGCCATCGTCAGCCGCATCATCACGTCGAAGGCCGCCTGGAAGAACTCGCGCAGCACACGAGCAGTTTCGCCGCCAGTCCGCACAATGAACACAGCAAAAATAATGCTGAACGTGATGATCGACAGAAAGCTGCTCGATGCCAGAGACTGAATCGGGTTAGTCGGAATCATATTGTCGACAAGGCCGAGCAGGATTCCGGTCAACGATTGTTCGCCACCAGCCAGCACGGCTTCAGTTCCGCCTGGAAGTTCGGCTCCAATTCCCGGTCGGATGATGTTGACGATAATCAGCCCGGTCGTAATCGCCAGCATGCTGGTGATGCCGTAGTAAGCGAGTGTTCGACCAAACATGGCTCCGAATCGGCTGGTGTTATCAAGCCCGGCGACGCCTGTAATGAGCGAAGTGACGATCAACGGAACCGTGATCATCTTGAGCAATCGCAGAAAGAGGTCGCCGCCATACTTCGCTGCTGAGGTCAACATCCGCCGCCATCCGCCGCCGTGTTGAGCGTGAAACTCACGCCAGTGTTTCGGCAGTTCTTCCGACGAGTCTGCTTTCACCGTCGTCGACACCGGCTGACCATTGTGTTTTCTCGTGTAGTCAATCGTGATTCGGCCGGCAGTTTCCTCAATGTGAACGTCGCGGTTGGTCACATCAACAACTGTTGGCTTGTCGAAATTCAGAATGACCGAATACGCAACATTAAAGTCACTCGCTGACTCGAATCGTCGGAGCACAGTTTCAAAGCCGCCGGGGTCCGTGATGCGAGCCAGGAATGCTTTGCTCATATCCGGATTTATGTATTCAGTCGCCCGAGCGTCAACCTCGATCTGCTCATCAGGTAATTCGATCGCTCCGGGATTGATCGCTACGCCGACGACTGTCCCAACGACGAGTGCAATCAAAATTCGAAAATGCAGCGGCATTCCGTTTCGCTTTTCATCACTCATGTTGATCCCCTGGCAATCGTAGAGTCGGCACTGCTCATCATTGCGTCCCAGGCTCGCCATTGCGTTCTGAACTGGTGAGAAGTGCCCACCCTACAGGGTCTCTCGCCCTGGAATCCAGCATTCTCAAGAATGCTCACCGAGAAGTTCAGATAGAGTCAGCGCTGGTCGGGCCTGAACTCTCGTCGGCAGTCTTCGCCGCATCCTTGCCTTTGGACTTTCCGAACTGGAACTGTTTTTCTTCACCGCGCATCAGTCGACCGATATTGCTGCGATGCTGCAGCACGATCAACGCAGGTACAGCCAGACTGAACACCGACAACGGCAGCTTCTCAACGGCGAACGGGTTCGGCTGCAGAATGAACATCTGCCCGATGGCAAAGACCAGAGCCGCGACGATTGAGCTGAGTGCCACAATCCGTGACGCGAACATGCACATTGCAAATCCGGCGAACGCCGCCAGCGAACCGACGGGTGTCAGCACTGTCACGACTCCCAGTGACGTGGCGACTCCTTTGCCTCCACGGAATTTCAGCCAGACGGGAAACATGTGTCCGACAACGGTCGCGACTCCCGCTGTCACCTGCAGCAGGACAAACCATCCGGTATCGCTCGCGGCAAAGCAGCGAGGGATCAACAGAACGGGCAGCAGCCCCTTCTGAGCATCCAGCAGCAGTGCCGCGATTCCCCACCGCGCACCAAGCACTCGTCCAACATTCGTCGCACCAATGTTGCCGCTTCCCTGCTGACGAATATCAACCCCGGCAACGGCGCGAGCAATCAGCAGCCCGAACGGAATGGACCCACAAAGATAGGCTAGCGCGGCGGTTATCAGCTCGGCAACGGGACTGGTCATGAGAGAAGCTGTTCAACTCGGAAGGCGCAGAAGAAACGCAGCCTGCCAATCTGGCAAGGCTGCGTTTCAGTGTTTAAGAGATCAGGATAACGGATCACTCCGGCTAACTGCCGGGACTCATGGTTTTCAGCCTTGGGCCGGAGCGTCAGCTTTCGTGGCAGCATCTTCGCTGCCTCCCGATCCATGGCTCTGGTCAACCGGGTTGCCGTTGATGTCAAGAACTTTGTAGCCCCCAATTACCCTGAAGTAGACCAGCAGTATCAAAAAGCCAACGGCCATACTGGCTGGAATCTGAGACGTCCACGTAAGTGCTTGTCTTCCGCCGGCAAGATTCGCGGCTTGTACTGCAGGCACGTCCTTTGTTGCGTTTTCCAGTAGCGTTTGCTTGTCTGCTTCCGCAATGAGGCCCGCATTTGAAATCGGACTTGTATCTTTGAGTGTGCCGTCTGCATTGACATGAATGCTGTTTGCCGCGTTCATTCTCTCGGCGATTAGTGGTTTGAATTCATAGCCAAAACCGCTGATCGTCTTCTCTGCGGCGTAACGCTGGAATGTCTCAGGAGAGGATTCCTTGAGGCTTTCCGACATCGCATATCCCTGTTGGGTACCGATGCGGGCGCCACCGATCTGACCGACGGTGATCATTCCGGCAGCTCCCAGTGCACCCATCGCGACTGCACCACACTGTGGCCAACGTTCACCAGCGACCGCCAGCATCGTCGGCCAGAGGAAGGCCTTCCCAAAGCTGTAGAAGGTGGCGGCAACAAAGATCATGAACACGCTCTCGATCGGGGAGCCAAGCCAGAGCAGCCCGACACAAGCGATCACTGAACTGCCAAACAACAGGCCGATGGGGTTGATCCGATGGACAATTGGCCCAGCGAAGAATCTCAGAATAAACATCAGAGCCGACGTGTAGACAAGCACAATGATGGCATTCGGGACAAGGTTCTCCATCAGCTTGGCCATCCACGAATCGACGCCCAGTTCCATGTAGCCGATCAAACCGTGCATCACCAGCAGCAGCAGGAATGGCAACGAGACAAAGCACGAGAACACGCGGCCAAAGTCACCACCGCCAGCTGCAGCGGCCGTTGCTGGAAACTTCTGTGGCAGAGCAAGGATGCCGTACGCAAGTACGAAGACCGAGAAACTGGACAGACAGATGGTCCATGGCAGCGTTGTGATCCAGGCACTGTCTCCAATGAAACAAGCGGCAAACAGGCCACCAAGAATCATCCCGCCCGGCCAGCCGGCGTGCAGGATATTCAGGTAATGTGTCTGATTCTCCGGGTACAGCTGCGCGATCATCGGATTGATCACGGCTTCGTAAAGACCCTGGCAGATTGAGTAGATAAAGGTGCTCCAGTAGAGCAGGTTGATGACGTTCTGAGTGGCATTCTCCGGGTCCGATACCTGCCACCCTTCGAACAGTGGATTTGCTAAAAACAACATTGCTGCGCTGGCGAGGTGACCGACGAACGCTGCACTCAGCAGAACCTTGTAGCCAAGTTTCTCGACGAGCACGCCGCCGAAGAAGATCATCGCTCCGAAACCGAGAAATCCTGCGCCAAGGATCATTCCAAACTCGCTGCCGCCAATTCCAAATTCTCGCTCCCAAACGCCTCCAACAGCGGTTCGATTGGCAAAGCCAACGCCGGAAGCGACGAGCGTCAGAAAGCTTGCAAGCATCAGCTTGCCACGTGCAGAGTGATCCATTGGTGTCTCCGTCAAAGTTGTATTCTGCACGCTTTCGCATGCGGAGGATCAGGACAAGCTGCAGTTAACCGCAGCGCGAGGCCAGGAATGGTACAGACGGCCCGAACTCTTTGCCAACCAAGCGGTTACGGTAGTTTGAAGCAGGAAGTTCAAGTGAGCGAATTGCTCGGACGCTGTTCATCACGCGAGGCGTGTGAGAAGTGCGAGAGAACTTGGTAGAGTATTCCCGGCGAATGTCGGGGCCGGAAACGTACCGGTCACCGCTAAAGTGTTTTCTCAACACCTGGAGACAACTCATGAAATCTCTTTGGACCCTGTTAATCGGGGTGGGAGCAGCAATGTCAATCGGAATGCCAGCAGAAGCTGCCGAACTCAAAGTCGGGGACAAGGCTCCCGAATTTGAGATGAAGGGTAGCGACGGAAAGACCTACAAGCTTTCCCAGTTCAAAGACAAGCAGGCGGTCGTCGTCGCCTGGTACCCCAAAGCCTTTACCGGTGGCTGAACGGCCGAATGCAAATCGCTCCGTGCGAGCGGTAAGGCCCTGCGTGAGTACAACGTCGCTTACTTCACAGCCAGCTGCGACCCCGTCGAGAAGAACACGGCATTCGCCAAATCGCTGGAACTCGACTATCCGATCCTGAGTGATCCTGACACAAAGGTTGCCAGGGCCTACGGAATCCTGAATGACAAAGGCTTCTCAAACCGAGTCACATTCATTGTGGGCAAGGATGGGAAGATCCTGCACATCGAAACCAAAGTGAAGTCTGGCGAGCACGCCAATCAGATTCTGGAAGAGCTCGCGAAGTTGAAGATTGAACAGGCTCCAAAGAAGGAAGACTGAGTGGCTCGGCTATTGAGTCGTTTCGTCCTGCTCGTTGAAATAACGTCGGTGTCCAAATAGGGCGCCGGCGTTTTTCAATTGACGAGACCCACATGTCGTCATGCCCGCGAAGGCGGACACCCAGATCAGAAGGACATGATTCGTGAATTCTCTGGTTTCCAGCCTTCGCGGGAATGACGCGTCTGGAGGGTATGTCAACCGCGGTCTTCAAATCCGCCCGTCCTGCCGCCTTCACGGTAGAAGTTGCCTCGGGATGACGATGATGCTCGCTGGCGTCGTTCTCGCGGGATGCGTCAATGTCTCGTCCGTAACTGCTCAGGTGAATGTTCGCGTTGAGACAATTTCCGGAGCACCGATTCACGGAACCTTTCTCAAACTCACCGGAACGCAACTCCGATTGCGGGACGAAGCTGGCGTCGTTCAGTCGATTGATACAGCAGGTATTCTCAGGATTTCCGCAACTGACTTTGACGAAATCAGAGTACCGCAGATTTCAAAGACACCCTGGATCCTGCTCGCAACCGGAGACCGACTTCGGATGGCGCCGCTGGTTATCGACGATGAGCAGATCGTCGCCAGGTGGGCCGAGTATCCCACATGGCCTCCGGTGTCACTGCCGCTGGAATTGTGCCGCAGCGTCGTGATGTCAATCGCCTCTTCGCCTGTCGAACAGAGTCGAAGTTTCAGGCGGATTCTTGATCACCACGAACATGTCGATCGGATTACTCTGAGCAACGGCGACCGTGTCGATGGGGAATTCGTCGGTTTGCAGGATGAGAAATTCACGCTCACAACGACAATCGGCAAGGTGCAGACAGACATCGCTCAGACACGCTCGCTCGCCTTCAACCCGGAACTCGTCAGCGACACGAAAGTAGACGGTGAATCAGCGATTCTTACTCTCAGCGACGGTTCGACGTTGTACGTCAGGAAGATCGTTTCCGATGACGCCCAGATCATTGCCGAATCAATCGGAGGGTTTGAATTCAGCATTCCGGTCACCGCGTTTCGATCGATCCGTTTTCATGACGCTGTCCGAGTCGACTTGACACGACTGACGCCGAACCGGTCGACGATTACCCCGTTTCTTTCGATTGCCAGGGAACCGCAAACGAACCGCAACGTCATCGGCGGATTCATGAGCCAGCGCGGGCAGTTGATAGCGGTCGGGTTCGGACTAACCAGCGGAACGGAACTGTCCTGGAAGCTCGACAGGAAATATGGGCAGTTCCAGGCGTCCGTCGGGATCGACGATTCAGCTCTGGGTGCCGGCAACGCCATTTTTGAAGTGCTCGTCGATGGCAAGGTTGCCTGGGAAAGCGACACGCTCACTGGAAGTTCCGAGCTCGTCATCGTTCCGTCGATTGACCTTTCCGATGCCGACGAGTTGACGCTTCGAGTCAAGTTTGGAGATCGCGGCAGTGTGCTGGACTATGCCAACTGGTGCGAGCCGATTCTGATCCGCAAGCCGCAAGAAACTGCGAACTGATTCCCGGCAGTTTCAATGACATGGTGATGTGAGATCGCCCGCTTTACTTCTTTCGAAGCCACTCCACGTGCCCGGCGGTTTCGTTGCGGATGCTCCACAGCCTGTGTCCGGCTGTTATGTACAGCGTCTTCAGATCGGGATCCCCGAAGGCGCAGTTTGAAATCATGTCGGTAGGGACGGGAATGAAGTGAACGAGCTGGCCGTCCTGGCTGATGACATACACGCCGGCTTTGTACTTATCAGCACGTTCTTCCGGAGAATCCGGATAGTTGAAGCCCGCTGTGACGTACAGGCGACCAAGTGAGTCCACTGCCATCCCGTCCGGGCCGCGATCACGTTCCCAGTCGAACAAAAGTTTCCGACTGCCGGCTTCTACGGTGCCATCCGCCTTTAAGTCGAATCGCCATAGTTTGCGGTTTCCATCGGTGCCGTCGTTTTTGTTGTCGGTCACGAAGAGAAATTTCTCGTCTGGAGAGATGGCAATTCCGTTTGGCCGCTCAACTTCGTGAGTAAGAATCCGAGCCACCTGGCCGACATCATCGATCCGGTAAACGCCTTCGATTTCTCGTCCGTCGGCGTCGAACTGTTCAAGACCGACTCGGCTGCGGTATCGGGGATCAGTGAAGTAGATGCGTCCTTTGCTGTCGATCGTGCAATCGTTCGGCGAGTTGACTCGTTTGCCTTCGAAGCTGTCAGCCAGGACGGTGATCGTCCCGTCTTTTTCGATGCGAGTCACCTGACGATTGCTGGGAACACCACCTCCTTCGCAGCAGATCAGTCGTCCTTCAAGGTCGAAACAGAGTCCGTTCGTGTAGCCCGAAGGAGTTCGGTAAACATGAATCGCCCCCGTGCGGTCTCGACGCATGATGCGATTATTCGGAATGTCACTGAAGTAAACATTTCCGCTCGGATGCCAGACCGGCCCTTCGACGAACGCAACTTTACCTTCGAGCTTTAACCGGGCACCATCCGCCGCCGATACGGACTCGGCAGAAAGCAGGTAATCGCCGAAGATCATCACGGTTAGTACAACAGCAGATAAGTATCTCACTCGACAGTTACTCCCTGGTCACTCATGAATCCGTCGATCGCCGTCTGGCCAGAGCGGCCTCAGACCTTTGGTTCCCAGCCGGGTTCGTATTCACGTTGCCAGAACTTCATGGCTTTTTCGTCGCCCATGATGTGACCGTCTTCGGTGCTGCAATTGAGGGTTCGGCCCGTGCGGTGGGCAATGTTGCCCAGATGGCAGAGCAAGGTGCTCTTGTGGCCGGAGAGGATTTCCTGGTTCAGCTCCAGGGGCTTGTCGTTGCGAATGGCGGCGACAAAGTTTTCGATGTGCTCGACGTCTCCCTGGTTGCCTTTGACTTCCTTTTTCACTTTGTCGGTCGCGCCGTCGTAGAAGGTGCAGTTGCCACCGCCGTCGATCGACATCGCTCCGTCTTCGCCATAGAAGGTGACGAAATCGTTGCGGTGCCGGTTGCAGCTCATGCCGTCCCAGGCGATCGACTTTTTGCCTTCGAATTCGAACGCCACATTGTGAGTGTCCGGCGTCTGCTGGTCGTCGTCGAAGCGGTAGCGACCGCCAGCTGAGACGACTCGGTTGGGATAGTCGACCTGCAGACCCCAGCGGCAGAGGTCCAAGGCGTGAATTCCGTTGTTGCCGAGTTCGCCGTTGCCCCAATGCCAGAACCAGTGCCAGTTGTAATGAATGCGGTTGTCGTAGTAGGCGACTCGCGGAGCTGGTCCCTGCCACATGTCGTATTCCAGAAAGTCTGGAACCGGAGCGGCCAGGCCTTTGCCGATAGGACCTCGGGCATTGCCGTACCAGGAATTCGCGTGGTAGACGCGGCCGATTTCTCCATCCCACAGAAGCTGCATCGCCTCGGTAATTGATACCGAACTGCGACGTTGCGTGCCCATCTGCACCGCTCGGTTGTGCTTGCGAGCGGCCTGGATCATCAGCTCGCCTTCGTGCGGATTGTGGCTGCACGGCTTTTCGACGTAGACGTGCTTGCCGGCGGCACAACCAAGAATCGTGGCCGGAGCGTGCCAGTGATTCGGTGCGGCACAGACCAGCGCGTCGATATCCTTGTTGTCGAGAATCCGGCGGAAGTCCTGCACGACTTCCGGAGCTTTGCCGCCGGCCTTCTCGATGGCCTCGCCGCCAGCTTTCGCCCGGTTGATGTCGACGTCTGCGGCGCAGGCAACTTCAACGCCGGTTAGTCCTCCGAATCTCAACGCCAGCGCCTTGCCACGGCTGAGCCCCATGACGCCGACTCGGACGCGAGAACTGGGAGCATCCTGCGCGAGCGCGACTCCTGTCTTCACGACATAACCCACTGCCGCGGCACCGGCCGCTCCCTTAACAAACTGTCGTCGATTCAGTCCGTCTGACATTGTCTGCTCCTGTTTCCCGTTCAGTGAGTTCGGAATTGAAGATCGGTATTCGTGCGAGGTGCGTATGGACGCGCCAATCAGATTGTAAGCTTCAAAGCGGCTTCGGTCGGTAGACTGGGACGTGTCCCAGCTTGTTTATACACAACTCCAACCGAAGCTGAGGGGTGCTGACGAAGCCCTGAAAAGTAGCCATCTCGCTC
>JAQBWV010000349.1 GCA_027624335.1 Planctomycetota bacterium | reverse complement strand
TTGATCGGGTCAAGCGTCGCACGATGTTCCGCTAAGTTCGTAATGATGTGCGGGGGTGTTGAGTTTCGAAGTCGCAAAAGCGGCTGAACAATCCCCTTGATTGCCAGATTCGACGCTTCAGTTGCTCCGCTGGTAAAGACGATACTGCGCGAATCCGTGTTGATCAGACTGGCAATCTGTCCGCGGGCAAGATCGACTGCTTCGCGAGCATCCCTGCCGAAACAGTGACTGATGCTGGATGCGTTTCCGTACGTCTCCGAAAAGTACGGCAGCATCGCGTCGACGACACGCGGGTCGCAGCGCGTCGTGGCATGATTGTCGAGATAGATCGGCGTGTTCACCATGTTGCAGCACTGTCAGTCGCTGAGAAATTCGAGCAACTGTTCGACAAAGTGATTGGGGAATCCAGGGAAATAGTTGAGGTCGGCCACGAGCCGGAGAAACTTTGTCCGGGTCTTACCAGTTGATAGGGTCGCTGCGGCGAGACTGACGAGGAGTCGCTCGCCGGACGACATTGAAACGGCCATCAAGTCATCGAAAAGTTCCGCTTCCGATGAGTTTTCCAGCACGCTCGAAATCTGCTTTGTTTCTGAGCTGCCCTCGTGGAATGCGTCGATTGCTTTGCTGAGCCAGATGTCTGCGTTCGGCAGATCTCCTCGCAGTTGGTAGGCCAGTGAAATATAGATCTCGACGAAGCCTCGCTGCGTCAGTGTTTTCATCAGGTCCGAATCGATCAGCTCTTCGATTCGGTCGAGCGACAACAGCGGCTCGATCAGCAGGTTGGACTTCTGAGCGGGATTTCTGATCTGTTGAGTCAGAGTCAGCATCTTGTCGTAGTCGCGGTTGCAGTACGCGACGAATCGTTCCGAAGAGACGACCAGATGGTGTGGATCGAGCGGCAGTTCGTTGTGAACCGTCAGTGTGAATTCGTCGTGAGCCTGTCGCAGGTCGGACAGTCTTTCCTGTGAGGCAAGGACGGCGAGCAGTCGGAACTGCGCGGTCGCGTTCATGGCCGACTTGACGAGCAGTGCTCGCTGTTCTGCCTCAAGTACTTCGTACTCGCCCAGCGCCAGACGGATACTGAAAAGTATGTTGTCCATGCTCAGGTTGTCAGGCTTCAGCTCAAGCGATTTACTGGCTGTTTCACGAGCTTCCTGATACCGGGCCAGTGATACCAGACGGTGACACTTCGCGTAGTACGGAAACGGATTTGCCGGGTCCGCTGCGATAGCCCGATCAAAGAATGATTCGGCTACCAGTCCGTTGGGTTCGATGCGACCTCGCAGATACAGCGCTGCCGCGTCGTCAGGAAGATCTTTCAGGAGCTGGTCATATTCCGCAAAAAGTGCGTCGGAAATTCCGAGCCATTGAGCGGCTGCCTGGTACCGACGATGCCATTCAATTTCGAGCGGCCTGCGTCCGGCTCCGGTCCGCAGAAACTCGTAGAGTCGCTGATGGGCGGTCGCCTGAAATGCAAAACGGCCATACGTGTCCAGCAGGTCTTCGTCCTGAGGCGAGAGCTGCAAGTGACGTTCGCAGAAGCTGAGTTGCTGGTCAGCCGTAAGATCGTTGGCGACGAACGAAATTACCTGCGACGGATTCAGCAGCAGGCTCTCGACGCGACTGAGCGTCACTGTCGAACCGCTGGCCTTTACCGTGGTCGGAAACTGCTCGAATTTCAGATCGACATTCGCGAACGAGTAAAACTCCTCGCCAATGTGAAATCGATGAGTCACTCGACCATTCGCGGAGTCGATGGCGTACTCGGCCGTTTCCTGGACAGTGACTGCAGTTCCTGCAGGATCCAGCACGAACATTGGCGACGAATTCAACCGTTCGAAAAATCCGGTCCGCAACGAGAACTGTCCCTCGGCCATAGCTGCTGCTGGCCGCGAAATACTCCAGCGGTGCAAGCCTTCCGCGAGTGTCACCCGTCGTTTTGAAATGGCTGGGATTTCGAAATCCGAGCCACCGTCAATTGAAACATGCAGTGGCGCTGTGCTGCCGTTGACGATGTAAATGACGCGGCTGGATGCGATGTTCAGGCTGATCAGACTTGCCGTTCCGGCAACGGCCAGAAAAACACCCAACAGCCACAGGAGCAGTCGTCTGGTGCGTGGTGAGCGGACTGTTGGGCTGCGTTCGTCGTCGCTGCGTCCGCTGCCGCCGCTGAACTGGCTTCTCTGCCCATGTTCAGCATCCTGAGCCTGTTGAACGAGCTTGCGGGTTCTCTCGTCCAGTGCCGCAAACAGTGGCGGCAGGAAGACATCAGACCCCGAGGATGCCAGCGTCATTGTAAAAGCTCGTTGAGATTCTCAGGCGGGCGACCAATGACCGCGTATCCGCCTTTGACGACGATCGGTCGTTCAATCAGAACGGGATTCTCAACCATGATGGCGATCGCTTCTTCCCGAGTGAGGAAGCGGTCTGCCAGTCCAAGCTCACTGAAAACTGACTCCTTGCGACGCATCAGGTCGAGCGGTGCGAGATTCAGCTTTTTCAGAATGCCGTCAAGTTCAGCTATCGATGGCGGTGATTTGAGATACTCGACGACGTCGGGTTCAACTCCGGCTTCTCGAATCAGTTGCAGCGTCTGCCGACTTTTCGAACAACGAGGATTGTGGAAAATAGTGACCGACGAACAACTCACGAGTTCTGATCTCCGTCCGAGTCCATGTCCGACTCCGCAGCAGGAAGCGAGTTGTCGGCGCCGTCGACGGAGGGACGTGAGCCTACTTTTGCTTTTGCCGCCGCTGAGTTCCCATTGATTTCTGCTTCGTCGAGCGTGTCACGTTCAGCCGAATCGTCTTCTGCGTAAGCTCGGACAACCGGCTTACCTATCAGCTCGACCAGGTCTTCATAACCGAGCGACTCGCGATCAAGCAACGCCTCAGAAACGATGTCCAGCTCCGAGCGATGCTCGACCAGAAGTTGAGTCGCCCGCTGCTGAGCAGATCGCAGGAATTGCGTGATCTCCTGATCGATGAGGTGAGCGGTTTCCTCGCTGAATTCGCGACTTTCGTGAATCTCCTTGCCGAGAAACGGATGATGTTCTCCCTGTCGATAAGCGACCGGGCCGATTTCGTCGCTCATGCCCCAATGCGCGACCATGCTGCGAGCAATTTGTGTCGCACGTTTGAGGTCATCTTCAGCACCGGCTGAATACTCATCGAACGCCAGTTTCTCGGCGGCACGCCCGGCGAGCATCATGGCAAGCTGCTGATGCAGTCGCTGCTCGCCGATGTGGAAGCGTTCTTCGTCCGGCTGAAACTGCGTGACGCCCAGCGCTCGCCCGCGAGGAATGATGGAGACCTTGTGAACCTCGTCCGCCTCCGGCTGGAACCAGCCGAGCAACGCGTGTCCTGCTTCGTGATACGCCGTCATCCGGCGTTCCTTCTGATTCAGAACTTCTTCCCGCTTCGGTCCCATGATGACGCGGTCACGAGCACCGTCGAAGTCATCCATCGTGACATAATCACGCTCGACGCGGACGGCACACAAGGCAGCCTCGTTCACAAGATTTTTCAACTCCGCACCAGAGAAGCCCGTCGTTGAGGCCGCGACTCCTACCAGATCGACATCATCTCCCAACGGAACATTCTTCGAGTGAACCTTCAGAATCGCCGCTCGACCCTCTTTAGTCGGGCGGTCGATCGTGACATGACGGTCAAAGCGACCCGGTCGCAGGAGAGCAGGGTCAAGCACGTCCGGGCGGTTGGTCGCCGCCACAACGATGACCGAATTTGTCTGCTCGAACCCGTCCATTTCGCTGAGGATCTGGTTGAGGGTCTGCTCGCGCTCGTCGTGTCCGCCGCCGAGTCCCGCTCCGCGATGACGTCCGACCGCGTCGATCTCATCGATAAAGATGATGCATGGTGCGTTGTCTTTGGCCGTCTGAAAGAGATCCCGCACACGGCTCGCCCCAACGCCAACAAACATCTGAATGAACTCGGAACCGTTGATCGAATAGAACGGAACTCCCGCCTCACCGGCAGTCGCGCGAGCGAGCAATGTCTTCCCGGTACCGGGCGATCCGATCAGCAGGACACCCTTCGGAATCTGCGCGCCCAGCCGCTGGAACCTCTCAGGCGTCTTCAGGAAATCGACAACTTCCATCAGTTCCGACTTGGCCTGATCCATCGCGGCGACGTCAGCGAACGATGTTGTTTGTTCGCTCGGCTGGAACTTCTTCGCCGGGCTGCGAGCGAATCCGCCAAGGAAGCCCTGCCCCATCGGGTCGTTCGCCCGCCGCATCATGATCATCAGGAAGATCAGCATTCCTGCCGGGATGAGCATCCAGATCAGAAGTGATCCGCCCATGGCATCGACAGGCCCAGCGTCCTGCTCAACTTTGTGGGTCTTGAGCAGTTGTCGCAGGTCGGCGTCATCGCGCGCCCAGACAGGGATATAGGTTTCGAACGAGTCCCGCAGCTTTGTGCCGGCGTTTTTCGGATCATCCGGAACGGTCCTCCACCGACCCTCAATCTGGCTGCCGGTTGCCGTGACCTCAGCGACGTTGTCTTTGGAAAGTTGTTCGAAAAAGAAGCTGTAGTCGACGGCCGAACCCGCTGTCATGGATTTGCTGAAGTTCCAGATCAGTAAGACGACGACTCCCACAATTACAAACAGGAGGAATCCTGGCGGTAAGGGACGCGGCGCATCCTCGCGGGATTTCTTCCGTTGTTTCTGAGACGAATCTGATTCCGGCTTCTTCTCCGGAGACGGAGACTCCATATTCACTCCTGCGTCCTGCACTCGCACGGCGAGCTGAGCTGGTTCATCTGCTTGACTGAATCTCTGATGCAATCTCTCCCAGAAGCAGTCTGTCCTGCAAAGGTCAATCTGCGGCATCATCCGAGACAGCCGCATGCCGACAGGGGAGTGACAAACTGAGAGATCGTGGCGGAAGGGTACTAAACGGCTCGCCACGACTCAATCAGCTGGGACAGCCGGACCTGCTCCTGGAATTACACGGCATGGCCAGATCGTTCGAGATAATCACTTCGGAAGGGAAGTCAATGCTCGTCTCGGACGCTCTTTGTGCCTGTCGGTTGTTGACTCCTGATTGTGAACCAGCATAATTGAAGGTCAGTCGAACCAGATGCCGATGAAGGGTGTCGGCAGGCAACTCGCTCGATTCTGTTTAACGGGTGGGCGTGTCAGGAATTGGTTTGTTTCAGAACGCTGTTCGAAACATTGTTTCGAGAAAGGGGGCGATCGGCTTCGACTGGGTCACCGCAAGTAAGGGTGGCGTGCCGTGGTTGATCAGTTGGCCACGTTAAAAGCTGATCAAAAAACAATTGCCACTAACCGGCAGTACTCGATGGTTGCGTAGCAACTGTCCCGGCTTAGGAATCCCCGTCTGAGGAGTCCGAAGGCTGGTCACAAATTCAGACTGGCGTCAGGTCAATGTTCACTACGCCTGACGTGAGACAAAGTTGCGAACTGGCTGCGTGAGGCCTTGTCTGGAGAGCCAAACAAAGCGAGACCCAATCAACAGACTACGCACGTAGACGCTTTTATCGAGGGATCACAGGACGCGGGTTCGATTCCCGCCGCCTCCATGGGGCACCGTCTGAG
>JAQBWV010000050.1 GCA_027624335.1 Planctomycetota bacterium | reverse complement strand
GTTCTGGGAAATACGCCATTGACGAAACTAAACGTCTGCCGATAAATACCGAAACCTACCATCTCTCAACATCGTTTGCCCGTTCCGGGCAAGACACCGTCGGCGTCCCTCGCCGGATTCACTTATGAACGGTGTTGAAACTCCAATCAACAATTCGAACTTCGGGAGACTTCAAGGATGAAGTTTCGTATTCACAGCATCGCCGTCGTGCTTGCTGCCGTTCTGGTTCCGTCTGCTGTCCTCGCACAGGCATCCACAGGATTCGCACGAGTCGACTCGGGAACCTATGCCAACACCACGGACAGCAGCATGACATTCAGCACTTACGGTCTCAGCGACAATGGCGGTCCGGAAACCTCGTCCGGTCCGTTCAATGCCGGCGAATCGTCGAAACACGCTGGTTTGCTGGGTAAACGGTACATCCGAGGGGCTTACGTCGACTACGGAATCGACGATCCTCTGCTTTCACAGATCGACGATACTTACAGCGGATGGGACATCGAGTTCAACACGCCGAATCCATGGATGACATCCGACTCGTTCGGGATGGATTTCTTTGGTGAGTTCGAACATCGAACGCTTTCCGGTACGTACCAACCGAACGGTAATACCCTGAAGATGGATCGAAGCCTGTTCGTCTTTGGAACTCGCCTCATTGCATTTCCAGCGGCTCGGGTGCGACCTTATGCCACGCTGGGATTCGGGTTTGATGAACTCAAACTTCAGAAAACCGTCAGCAGTGTCACGACCAGGGAAGATTCCCGGGATTCTGGATTTGCCGCGAACGCCGGCATCGAAGCAGACCTTGCGGCGAATGTGGCGATCCGTGGTGACGTCGAGTTTTCCCCAGGCGTTCTCGATGACCCACTATTCGAAGGCAGCCTGATCCTCTGGCCTCACGAAAGCTTCTTTCTGCGGCTTGGTGCGACCGTTCCGTTTGTCGAAGAGGGTTCTCCAGGCGTGACGCTCGGCGGCGGTCTGGCGTTCTGATCCGCCTGTCTTGAGTTTCGGCGGTGAGTCTGTCAGGTCAGGGGGCTGCGACCTTCAGCGGTGATACGCTGACTGGTACGACCGTGAGAGTCGTCTCGGCGATGACTGGGTAGCCGTCAGTTGCTGCGGTGGCACGAGCTGTTAGTTTCACGACTCGACCGGCAACGAAATCGGCTGCAGGGGTGACCTTCAGAACAACCTGCTGCGTGTTCTCATCAACCGTGATGGACGCGGCAGTGAACATCGCGACGTCCCCCGGTTCCTGGACCAGCTCCAGCTGAACCGGTCCAGAAAGTTCAGGAGCACGCAGGATGTTCACCGGAAACTCGAAGCTGTCGCTCGAAGACAGTTCGACCTCCGGTACCGGGCTGTCGATCTTCAGAATCGCTCCGCCGGGCAGAAAACCAATGCGAGTCGAGATTTTGCTCGACAGGTAGCGTACTCGCCCTTTGGGGTCGGTGACCTGGGTGACACCGTTCACAACCATACGTGACGTACGAGTTGTTTCAAGCCACTCGGGCAGGAAGACCGGATACAGAATTCGATCGATGCCTGGTTTGACGGTCAGTTCCGGACCGCGA
Organism: Planctomycetota bacterium; assembly: GCA_027624335.1. GTDB lineage: Bacteria > Planctomycetota > Planctomycetia > Planctomycetales > Planctomycetaceae > JABMPE01. The sequence goes on along the minus strand of JAQBWV010000050.1, from coordinate 31,814 downwards.
ATGCCCTGGCGATGCCGACCTTGCCGCGAGGACATCTCCAGAACAATGTCGCCAGTGAACGACTCGTTACGCTGAATCAGGACGGGGGCAGGAAACGTTGTGCCTCGCGGCCACTTCGTCACGTCGTCTTTGCCTTCCGCGTTGATCGAAAACGGCGGCTTCATGGTGACCGCCAGCAGAACTGGTTCCGGAGTGTGACTTGTCGCCGCGTCGCCGATCGTCGCGGTGCCTGTCAGAGTGACCATCTTCGCCAGCGTGCCCGCGTCAGCCGCAACGGTGAACGTCAGCTTGAGATCGTTCTTCTTCTCCGGAATCGCCGATCCCTCAGGAATGGAAACACCTTCAGGAAGTCCATCGACGGCAATTGTAATCGGTCCTGCGAAGCCTCCGGTCCGTTCGGCTTTGATGGCGAGCACTGCCGACCCTTCAATCGGCACGGCGAGGATCTCTGGAACGGTCAGCCGAAAGCCCGGCTGCGGTGACTGAATGGCGAGCCGGTACACCGCGAGGCGATTGCCGCTGGCTCCTGACGTGTCACCAACCAGCAGGTCGTAAGCTCCGTCCAGCGGCAGCGTAAACGCCAGACTGGCGTCGGTGGTACCCGGCACATCGTCGACACGCTGCAGTTCAGTTCCGTCTTCTTTGACAATGACCAGTGAAACGTCGAGCGGAGATCCGATGGCTTCAGCCTGAACGTCGATTAACCAGACGTCGCCCTTTGCACCTGATACTCGATATCGATCCGTGCCATATTTCCGATCAAGAACGCCGGTCATCGCAGAGGGGACGTTCAATGTTGATGGCGTCGTTGCCGACCGGGCCGGCGTGCGAGCTTCGACCAGCTCCGGGAGATTACTGACAGGAATTTCAAACGACACCGACTGGTCGCGATTCAAGCTGAGCTGACCGCTGAAAATCGTCGCGGCAGCATCGACTGGGATTTTCAGAGAGCGTGTCACCGATTCAAGTTTCGCGGAGCCTGTTTCCAGCCCGTATCCGACGAACTCGACATCCTGCGTGATTCCTCGTTGAACAACCGCCGGGAAGGTTGCTACGAGTCGCGGCCCCGGCTGAAACGAGAGTCGATAGACGAACGATCGATTACCACGAAAATCAACGTCGTAAACACTCGCGAAATACTCGTGTCCGGCCTCGACGGCGAAAGTGAATCGCTCGTCCCGCGCGGCGGTGTCGGCAACATCAGCGATCAGTCGCCCTGAGGCGTCTCGAATTTCAACCACCGCTGTCAGCGGCGAGCCAATTGCTGCGGCCAGAATTTCGCACGTCAGCGGGCCTGTCGTCGCAGCCGTGAAGCGATATTCATCGACCTCTTCGATTTTCAGAATCTGGCCGGAAACCGTTACCGGCAGAGACGGTAAATGCTGGGGCTCCAGGCGATTCTTTGTTTCGACAACATCGAGTCCGCGGGAAACAGCGAAGGTACCGGATGTTGTGGCACCGTTCGCGTTTGCCGCCTGCCAGCGATAAAGCCCTGGCGAAAGATCGGCGGGGATCGACAGTTTCGCAGTCGTCTCGCGCGGTAGAGGAAACGGCGGTCGACGAGCCTTCTTGCCGAACCAGTAGGGCGGCTCGGGAACAATCACCGGGCCGGGAGCACCCGCGAGTTCAAGTTGAATCCGTGAGTCCCGCACGAACAACTCCATGTCCGGAGTCCAGTCGTAACCGCCCAGGACGACGTCGACAGTCGAACCGGCCTGCCCGCCAGACGGAAACATATAACCAATCGCGGGAACCTGCTGGGCGTTCGCTCGAAAAGCAGGCACCAACAGGATCAGCAACGCAACGACGGAAATACGGAACATGGGAAGCATGATCTCACCACCAAAGCAAAACGCTCAAACCAGAGCGTCAATGAACTTCCCGCCGTCTACCAGCGGAACCGGTCGACCAAGCGGGCCGAGGTAAGTTCGATCCGGGTCGATGCCCATCAGCGTGTGAATCGTCCGGAGCAGGTCGTTGACACTGATCGGTTCCGTACTGGGAGCGGTCGCGTGTTTATCGGTTGCTCCGATGACTTGTCCCGGCTTCACGCCTCCACCAGCGAAGATGACAGTCTGAGCCATTGACCAGTGATCTCGACCAGCCTGCGCGTTGACTCGCGGCGTGCGTCCCATTTCTCCCATCATGACGACGAGCGTTTCGTCAAGCAGGCCACGTTCCTCGAGGTCCAGGATCAGGGCGCTGAAGGCCTGATCCGCGTACGGAATCAGATCTGTCTGCAGACTGGGGAAGCAGTTGAAATGAACGTCCCAGCCTGGGGCGTCCACGCCGACAAACCGGCAGCCGCCTTCCACCAGTCGTCTGGCCAGTAGTGCACACTGCCCGATCTGCGTACGACCGTAACGGTCTCGAACATCGTCCGGTTCGGAGTGGATGTCGAATGCTCGCTTCGCTTCGGAAGAGGTAATCAGACTATGAGCTTTCTCGTAGTAAGTAGACATGACGCTGGCCCGCCCTTGAGCGCGGCTGCGTTCGAGGCGGTCAATCCCTGCCAGCAGTTTGCGGCGCGTCGAAACACGTCCGTTGCTGAGGCCGGAAATCGGTTGCAGATCCCGCACTTCAAAATCCGGTTGAGTCGGATCTGACTCGATGATGAACGGCGCATATTCCGCGCCGTAAAAACCTGGACCGCCACCCTGCATCGGATGCGGCAGATTGATGTAGGGTGGAACAGCCCCGCCCTGATTCAGTTCACGAGCGACGATCGAACCGATTGACGGAAAGTAATCGTTGTTCGGAACCGGATTGTCGCCGTCGGCAAAGTTCGCGCGCCGACCGGTCATCACGTAGTGATAGCCGGTCGAATGTCCGTTATCGCGATGGCTGTGGCTGCGAAGGATCGTGTACTTGTCGGCAATCTTCGCGCAATGCGGAAGCTGATTTGTGATGAATGTTCCGGGCACGTTCGTGCTGATCGGCAGAAATGGACCTCGAATTTCGACGGGCGCGTCCGGTTTTGGATCCCACATGTCCTGATGAGGCGGTCCACCTTCCAAAAACAGGAACACGCACGACTTCGCTCGAACTTCGCGTCCGGTCCCGGCCTTCGCCTGCAATTCGAGCAGCGTCGGCAGGCTTAGACCTCCGAGCAGACTGGTCGCACCGAGTCGCAAAGCGTGGCGACGGTCGACACCGTCACAATTCCCCACAGATGGTTTTCCGAGTTCCAGTCGCAGCATGGTTTGCCTCGTTTCGCCTGCTAAGTTGCTGAGCCTGCCGATTGATCAGTGATTAAAAATGAATTCCTTCATGTTGAGCAATGCCCAGAGCACATCTTCCACCGCTTCCTGCCGTGAAATTTCCGGGACGGCAAACGCATCCGCCATCAGGGCACGTTCTTCATCACGTGGAAATCGAGACAGAGCTGTCAGATACAGTTCGTCAATCAGCTCGTCGACAGTCAACTCAGATTTCGCCAGCCGTCGCGCCATTCCTTCGCGATGCCGAATTTTCGCCGTGATTTCCGGAGAGTTCAGCAAGTGTAGCGCCTGTGAAATACTCGGTTCGCCGCTGCGTTCACACTCACAGACAGTTGCTCGGACCGGTCGCCCGAAGATCTGGAAGAAGTAAGACGGCATCCGGTTGTCCCAGATCTGGATCGCCCGATATCCGTCCGGCCACCCATTGAACTTCTCCGCCACGCCGGTGCTTTGCGAGATCGCATCCAGCAGAACTTCGGCGGGCAATGCTTTGTAAGTGGCATGGGAAAAGTTCTGCAGATCATCCCGGTTCGAATCATTCGATTCCGAACTCAACTGATAAACACGTGACCTCAGCAGCGTTCTGGTAAACGACTTCATGTCGAACTTCACACCGATCATGTGCTGAGACAGAGCCTTCATCAGCGGCTCGTTTGTCGCTGGGTTTGTTTCGCGAATGTCGTCAACCGGTTCGACAAGTCCTCGCCCCAGGTAATGAGCCCAGATTCGATTGGCGATTGCCTTCGCAAAGAACTCGTTGTCCGGTCGGACCAGCCAGTCAGCGAGAGCGACTCGGCGATCACTCAGCCCGCTCAGATCAGTTTGCGCTGCACCCAGCGCCCGAGCTGAAACCAGCTCGCCAGTTCGCGGATGGGGAAGGTCTTTACCACCGAGCGAGACGATAGCCTCAGTACCGTTCGGAAGTTTCTTGAGTTTGACTCCGGTGAAGAAACCAGCCAGCGCGGTGTAGTCTCCCTGACTCCATCGTTCTGACGGATGATGATGACACTGCGCGCACTCGATGCGGACACCCAGCAGCAGCTGACTGACAGCCCGACTCATTTCGTCCGGCTCTTTCAGGATCTTGTAAAACGCTCCTGGTCCTTCTGCTGTCGTGCTGCCTTGAACAGTGAGCAGCTCGCGAGCCATCTGATCGAACGGCACGTTCTGCTGAAAACAGTGCCGCAGCCAGCGTTGCATGGCGACCGTGCCTTGCGGTGTAACGATGAGCTGATCCGCTCGCAGAATGTCGAGCCACTTCATCGTCCAGTAGTCGACGTATTCATCACGGTTGAGGAGTTCCTCAATGAGTTGGTCCCGTTTGTCCGTCGACGCGTCGGCAAGATATCGCCGAGCTTCTTCCGACGTTGGCAGGGTTCCGATCGTGTCGAAGTAAACTCGCCGCAGAAACTCGGAATCACTCGCGGCTGACCCGGCTTTGATCCCCAGTCGACCGAGCTGATCCCAGACCAGCTTGTCGACGAAATTGGTTTCCGCCGGGCGTTCGAACATGACACCCGACCGAGGCAGCGTTACTCGGCAGGAAGTCACGTGCCCGAGATACCGGACGAGGATTGCCGCCTCACCGGGAACGTCGCTGGCCTGAACGAGCCCTCGCTGATCAACGTCAGCGATCGCGGCCGCGTTCGATTCGTACTCTGCTTCAACGGTGACACAGCGTCTGGTGCCGGAACGATCGATAGCGGTGACTCGAAGCTGCTGCGTCCCGTTGGCCAGTAGGATCTGTTCACGAGGTTCGACCTCGATGCTGACGATCTGGCCGGTTTCCGAGCTGACTGGATCGAGTCGCGCTCCTTCGCGAATCCATCTGAGCACGCGGTTGTATCGATAGCTGTCGACTTCGATCTTGCGACCGCCGCCGTGAGGCATCTGAGACGTTCCCTTCACAAGCACGAGGCTCGTCTGCGGCTGCGTCAGAGAAATGCGGCGGCCCTTACCGTCCTTCATCAAAGCGGCGTAATCGCTTTCGGCGTCGAAGCCGAAGATGCTCAACTTGAAGCCGTTCTGTCCTTCCGCCTTGCCATGACATCCGCCCGAGTTACACCGAGCCTTCGTCAGAATTGGAATGATCTCGTTGCGAAACGAGACGGGATCCGGAAGTCGCTGCTTGATGACGTCCACAGGAACTCGAACGGTTTCGTTGCCGAACTGGATAACGATCTCAGTGCGGCCTTCCGAACGCGGACGCACCAACGCCCGGCCTTCGATATCGGCAACACTGACGTCGCCAACGCTCATTCGGATATCACCGGTGACATCACGTCGTCCGACTTCGTCGGTGAGGGAGACAATCAGCTGCTGCGAGGCTTCGGGACTGTCCAGCACAACGGACGTGGGACTGACGATCAGACCAGCCACGGCAGGTGACGGCATGGGCAGTCCCCACACAACGAAGATGCACCACGCCAGATATACCTGAGGCGCAAGCTGATACCGAGCTTCCGGTGCGGAACTATGAGGATGCATAGGACAACCAGGAGGGCGCAGGAGGGAAGGTCGTTGAGGATTACAGGGGGAACGCAACTCGGCTACTTTGACCGGAATCGGTCGCAACGGCAACGCTGATGCACTGATCGGCTGCCGCGCACCTCGCGAAACATGATCGTCAGCAGAATGGCAGACACCCGGCAGAAGCAACGGAACTTCTATCTGCCGCGATGTTCCGACGGTTCTCTGTATTCTGGCATCGCCGTCGATCCGGCGAAGCGGATGGAAGTGCATAATGCCGGAAAAGGGGCGAGATACACTCGAAATGGGCTTCCGGTCACAATGGTCTATTCCGAGGAACAGCCGGATCAGTCAGCGGCGTTCAAACGCGAAGCCACTGTCAGAAAGTGGATTCGGGACCGGAAGGAACAACTCATCAGCGGATAGCCCGACGACAGTCCGCACGATTGAGTTCAACCGTAACAGCTCGCCGCTCGCGTGAAAGACTCGGCAATCAACCTGGTGTGCCCGCCTTGATTGTTTTCTTTCGACACCCGTCGCCAGAATGCTCTCATCAAGTGCTGGGGAATATGCTGTAAATCCTTAAAGGCAGATTTCGAGGTTACAAATGAAGTCGACTCTTGTTGCAACTTTTGGCCTGACTATCGCCCTCATCGCGTGTGGATCGGCCTTTGCGGAGGGAGACCTGCACAAACTGGTGATCGTTGCCGGCAAGCCGTCTCACCCGCCACGCATGCACGAATTCAATGCGGGAGTGCAGTTGCTCGACAAGTGTCTGAAAGGCGTTCCCGGGCTGGATGTGCACATCGTTCTGAACGGCTGGCCGAAAGATGAAGCTGTCTTCGAGAACGCCGACGCCGTCGTCTTCTACATGGACGGTGGAGGTCGACACGAAGTCGTTCAGGAAAACGGACGGCGTCTGAAGCTGGTCGACGAATGGACGAAAAAGGGCGTCGGTATTGGCTGCATGCACTATGGAGTCGAAGTGCTGAAGGATCAGGCCGGACAGGAATTCAAACGCTGGATCGGCGGTTACTACGAGAATTCGTTTTCGTGCAATCCGATGTGGGAACCTGTCTTCACGCAGTTCGCAAAGCACCCGATCACTCAGGGCGTCAAACCGTTTCAGATTAAAGACGAATGGTACTTCAACATGCGGTTCATCTCTGACATGGCGGGCAACAAATCAGCGATGTCGGAGCAGACCAGCTTCGTCCCGATCCTGGTGGCCGCTCCCGGCGACGACGTTCGCGATGGTCCGTACGTTCATCCGAAAGGTCCGTACCCGCACATTCAGCAGGCGAAAGGTCGAGCGGAAGCGATGATGTGGGCCGTCGAACGTCCTGACGGCGGTCGCGGCTTTGGTTTCACGGGAGGGCACTTCCACGACAACTGGAGCAACGACAACTACCGCAAGGTGGTCCTGAACGGACTGGTCTGGCTGGCAAAGGTCGACGTCCCGAAGCACGGAATCGAGTCATCCGTTTCAGAAGAAGACATGAATGCGAATCTGGATCCCAAACCCGCTCGGAAGCCGAAGTAGTCCCAACCAGAATTTCTGACGGCGATGATTTCTTCAGTGAGCGATGTTTCTCATGTTGCAACTGACAATCCTGATCGCGGTGACAGTCGTTGCGACGACTGCATCAGAAACCGGTCATCCAGATCCATTAAACATTAAGCGAAGAATCGCATCCTGAATTCCGGCTGTTCGATTTCAGAAGGTGGCACTGCGCCTGTTATCTAATCGCTGGCGTTTCGTGTGGCCAGTTGCTGAAGTAATTCCGGTGACGTTCGGTTTGAGAAAAACCGGACGCTGCCGTCTCCCAGAAGAAAGTGCGCACCGGAGCCAGCGGTATTTCCGAAACTCGACAGTCGTTTGTTGAGTGGGCTGTCGACAGTTCTCCAGTTTTCCGGATCACCCCACGCAGGAAGAGCGCGAGCGATCTCTCCCACGATAATTGTCTGCGAGAGTCCGTCTGAAATGTCTGTGGATGTGACGGCGGAATTCTTGTTGAAGATCCCCGTCGGCAGTAGTCCCTGTTCGGTCTGGATGACCCCTCCGACACCCGCGAAGTGTGTCGTTGCGAGCCCCTGTCCGGTTGGCTCGGAGTTGCCGTCCGGAATGAGGAACGACGGAATCGGACGACTCATCACGGCCCGGTTCGCTTGATCGTTCCATGGTTTGGACTGGTCGATCGCGTCGTAAACATCGATCTGCCCGATGTGCGGCAGCAGCGAGGTCATCCAGCTGTGCATGCCGATTTCCAGACCTTCGTTGTCGATCGCAAAAATGCCCCCGGCCGGGTAACACCCCTTCTCAATTTCGTACTCGTTCAATGCTCTGCTGATTGCTCCAAAGTTGGCAGCGATCACTTCTTTCGTGGATCGATTTCGCCAGGAGTCACCAAGCTTATGGAGATATGCCGGCCCGGCGAAGATACCGACCAGGCCCAGCAGCATTCCCGCCTGCGCCAGAACCTGTGTCACCGATTTTCGATGCCGACGGTTTGACCCCAGAGTCTGATAACCCAGGACAAGAGCGCCAGCGCCGATAACAGTGGCTGGAATTCCCGCAACGAACGATGGAAGCACGGTGAATCCCGACAACAGAACGGAAGCGACTCCTGCTGTCAGAGCACCCGTGCCGCGTGGCAATGCCGAGGCATCAGCTCGCTCCTGTGACGTCAGGCCAGCGGAACTGATGGGATCGGCGGCGTCGAAATCGGTCAGTGGTGATTCGACTTCCCAGCCATCCTCCTCGTCGTCATCCGCGACTTCAGATCCGTCGTCGCCGTCGTACGCATCTTCATCGTCGTACTCTCCCCCATCATCGACCGAAGCATCCGCCTCTTCGGTGGGCGCGTAAGCCTTCACAACTTCGTCTGACTCGGCCTGCCGTGCGGTCGTGTCCAGGGTGGCACCCATCACCGCCCATAAACCACGAGGACGGTTCTTGTCCGGTGAGTCCCTGATCACGCGACTGTCAGCCACGCTGCTGTCAGTATCCTGACTGCTGGCGTCCTCGCTGTCGGTTAATGCAGCTTCTGATTCGATTCCGACCGACGACTCGGACGATTTTGAATCTTCACCTGACGCCTCGTCACGGTGCCCCATGACCTCCCAGAGGCTTCGCCTGGGCCGCAAGTCGTTCTCACTCGACGGCGCAGCAACATCCACCCCGCAACTCGGACAGATGGTCGTCTCGCCAGCGGACTTAACGTCGGCAGCCATGAACCAATGCCCGTTACGGCACTTCATCTCGCCGTCTTGCGATTTCGTCATCCCGGTACCTTCAGGCAATCACTTACCAGGACTCGTCCTATTGAGCTGCTCGAAAGTCGTAACAGATCAGTCGTGATCCCGTCCTGGCGATCACGTCCGAGCTGTTCTGGCTGATGTAAACAAGGCCCTGACTAATGACTGGAAGCGCCCACGTGTATCTCGCCAGAAACGGGCGACACCGTGAAATCTCGCGATATCCCTGCGGAGACAGATCAAGCCACATCAGGTGGCCGAGTTCTCCCTGGCATAAAAATCGACCGTCAACGTGCAGCAGATTTCCTCGCAGCGTGCTGAGCGTGAGTTTCTGTTCCTGACCGTTGAGCACCAACGTCTCTTCCCACTCGGGTTCCTCGCGCCAGACAACCTTTCCCGTCTTCACATTAACGCAGACGAGCGACGCGTCCGGTTCGTTTCGTCCATCGAATGCGTACAGATGCCCGTCCTTCACAATGGGAGTGTTCCAGTGAATGCCCAGCTGGTCGTCGTCGGTGTTGTGCTCCCGGTCCCGCATCGTCCACTCAACCGTTTGCGTGAAGTCCGGATTTACGTTCAACAACGCACTGCCGGCGCGGTATGTCGCGGAAATGAAAATCTGATTTCCAATGGCAACGGGACACGACGCGTTGACCGATTCGTACTTGCTGCTTCGCCACGGGAATTCAAAGTCCACTTTCCCTGTGGCCGGATGTAGCGACAGCAGACCGCCGACGGCTGGTTCGCTGTCGCCGCCAGCGAAGACGAGAACTCGCTGCTGACCGTGCAACACCGCGGGGATCGGCGATGCGTAACTGGGCCCCCACTTGTTCTTTCCCGCCGTCCAGACAAGCTTCCCGGTCAACTTGTGAAAGGCTGCCACACAAGGACCGTTTTTTCCACCGACATTGATGATCAGGTTGTCGCCCTGCAGCAGTGGAGTTCCGACCGTGCCAAAAAAATCCTGAACGACGTCGAAGTCCTTGTTGATGTTTCGCTGCCAGATGACCCGGCCAGTAGGGAGTTCCAGGCAAATCAATTCGCCTTCGACACCCAGCAGATAGACTCGCTGGCCGGCGATCACCGGGCTGGCTCGCGGACCGTTGCTGTATCCGTATCGGTCTGCGTAGCTGGTCGCGTAACGGTGTTCCCAGTAACGATCACCCGTCCGAGGATGCAGACACTCGATGACGACTTCATCCCGCACGCGGTGAACGTAAACAAGGTGCTCGCCCTGAATCGACGGCGACGCATAGCCGTCACCGGTTTCCAGTTCCCATACGACTTGCGGGCCGTTTGCGGGAAAGGTCCTGATCAGTTTCGTTTCGGTCGAGAAGCCGTTGTAAGTCGGCCCAAGAAACGTCTTCCAGTCGTGAGTTACCGCTCCCTGCGGTAACGGTTTGGGAGCGCCATGAAACGTAACCCGGTCGTAACTCTGAGCCTTTGCCGCAGCCATCGGAGGCAGAATCGCGACCTTCGGTGGATTCGGGTCCGTCGAATCTGCTCCCCAGGCCTGTGAAATCGCCACAAAGAATGCCGCAGACGCTGAGACAGCTGGAAAAGCAATTCGCATAAGTCGCTCCGTAGCAGAGGGCATCCGTCGGCGTTCGCAAGTCCAGGAGTGTGTCTGAGAACTACGAAACCGACGATTCTCGGACAGGCTCCTCAAGAGGAGACAGCTGATTGAAACGGTGCTGACTACCCAATGCAACTCAGCCAGTCACCGCCGCGCACTGGCGCGGATTTGGAAGTGACGTTCAGCGCCGATGGCTCAGAATCTGCGACAACGGTGTGACAGGCTACGAATTCCTGGACAGCCCCCTAGAATACACGAGCCGATCATGATCGAGTGAACGAGTTGCTCGAAAACTTCAAGCGAGGCCGCGTCCGGCATCGCACAATTGCTAACCCAGGAGGAACTGCACGATGGCTTACTCACTCCCCGAACTGCCGTACGCTCACGACGCGCTCGAGCCACACATCGACGCCCGCACGATGGAAATCCATCACGGCAAACATCACAACGCCTATGTCACCAATGTCAACGCGGCGGTCGAAGGACTGGAAGTCCCGGAATGCATCGGCGCGTTGATCAGCGACCTTTCCAAGGTTCCGGAGGACAAGCGAGGAGCGGTTCGAAACAACGGCGGCGGACACGCCAATCATTCTTTGTTCTGGAAAGTCATGAGTCCGGATGGTGGTGGAGATCCTTCTGGTGATCTAGCCGCTGCGATCGACAGCGATCTCGGCGGACTGGACGCGTTCAAGGCCGCATTCGCCAAGGCAGCAGCCACTCGATTTGGAAGCGGCTGGGCATGGCTTTACGTCAATGCAGCAGGAAAGCTCGCCGTCGGGTCAACAGCGAATCAGGACAGCCCGCTGATGGGCGAAGCAGTGGCAGGAATTGGCGGCAAGCCACTTCTGGGCCTCGACGTCTGGGAACATGCCTACTACCTGAACTATCAGAACCGTCGCCCCGACTACGTCTCCGCATTCTGGAATGTTGTCAACTGGGCCGAAGTCGCTCGACGCTTCGCCGACGCGAAGTAGAACGTGTCCGTCCAACGTGACTCGAAAAACGAAACAGGCCCGACACATGACTTGTGTCGGGCCTGTCTTTTTTCGTATCGACCTGTGGTCTGGTAAAATCCAGCGGCGTCTGCGGATCAGTCGTTTCGGAGTGCCAGACCCATTTCAGCCAGCTTCTGGCGAATTTCGTTCAGCGATGTGACGCCGAAGTTGCGAACACTCAGCAGATCGTCCGGGCTCTTGTTCATGATCTCGCCGATCGTGGCAACGCCGAGTCGCGACACGCACTTGCGGGCTCTCACAGACAGGTTCAGTTCAGACACCGGACTGTCGAAGACTGCTCGCTGCTCGTCCGGCAGATCCTCTCGTTTCACCTGCTGAGGGGCCATTCGCTTGGCATCAGCGACATTTTCTCCAATCGACAAATTACGTGAATCGAGAATATCGCGAACTTCCTTCAGCGATGTTTCACCAAAGTTCTTACTCGCCAGCAACTCGGCTTCACTGATCCGAGTCAGGTCACCCAGCGTGTGGATTTCCATCCGATCCAGACAATTGCGGCTTCTCGCGGAGAGTTCAAAGTCTGCGATCGGCGTGTTGAGAACCTGCTCCTGCTCGCGACTGCGTCGGACAGCATCCTCGTCGTAGAACATTTGGCCGGAGGCCTCGATGTCCTTGAGGTAAAGCCGAGCTCGTTCATGATTCGGGTCAAACTCCAGCACTCGTCTGAAGCAGAACGCGGCGGCTTCATAGCGCTCGACGTCCTCATATAGAAGCCCGAGATTCATGAGAGCTCCGAGGTAGAACGGCGGCCTCGACAGCGATCGCTCGTAAAGTCCGCGAGCCGTGTCATCATTGCCGAATGCTGCATTGAGCGCTGCCAGCCGAAACAACGCTCGCGAGTGTTGCGGGTCCATGTCGACAGCCCGCTCGAAGTATTCTATCGCTCCGAATGTGTCACCGCGGTCTGCCAGAATTCCGCCCATCTGGTACGAGTAGTCCGCGCGCTTAACCGCCGTTCGGGCATTTGATTTGAGCAGCGCTTCGGCTTCGTCGAGCCGACCGGCCATTCGGATTGCGCCGGCCTCGGACAGGACGGCCTGAACTGAATCGAATCCCTTCTGGCCAGCTTCCCGATACGCTTCCACCGCCTCGTCGAATCGGCCCAGCGTTGAGAGGCACTCGCCCTTCCAGAACGCTGCCAGCTCACTTTGGGTCGACTGCGAAAGATAGTGGACCGCATCCTGATGGTTGCTCAGTAGATGCAGTGTGTAGCCAATTACAGCACAATCCCGTTCAGACTTAGCTCCGCTTTCAACTCGCCGGCGAAGCTCCTGGCACGACTGTCGAACGAGGTGTGGACTGTTGGAGATCGCACGCTCCAACTCGCCGAGTTCGGTAAGACCGAAGGTCTTGCCTTCAAGCAGGATGGAATTCACATCAACGGGATCAGGAATCATCATTGGCGAAGAACCTCCTCGCAGAAGCGAAATTCGCAACTCGCAGACCGGTTAAGAAGCCCGCGAAACGACATTTACACATCAGTAGACGAATCGGGGAACAATTGGCCTCGGAGTTTTCGATCCACGTCGAACCGTCAAATCGCGAATTCGTCGCGGGATGACAGGTAGATCGGAACTCGGCAGAACGGACCTAATCCTCTGGGACGTAGGGCAGCAGAGCGATAAATCGGGCCCGTAGCACAGCAACGCGAACGGCACGGTGCCACTTTGCACTGGTTCCCGTTCGGCGGCGCGGGAGAATGCGACCGTTTCTGTCAACGAGCGACTTGAGTGTTCGCAAGTCTTTGTAGTCCACATAAATCGGGCGTGGCGACTTTTTCGGACCGTCGGGACAAAAGCGGCAGGTTAATTTCTTTTTCAGACGCGACTTCTTTTTGCGTCGTTTGCGAATTTCAGAGGTGCTGACTCGGCTCATTGTACGTACCTTGAAAGTGTTCTGATCTGATGGAAAAGGTCAGCCAGTATCTACAACAACTGGCCGCAGATCGCGCCACGGAAAAGCAGTTACCGGGCGTTGGTGAAGTTCGCTCACCAAAAGCGATGAGGGGATTATGGAGGCGGCCTCATGATCTTTCAACTGAGGGCAAGACTGGCAATTTCTCCACATCTCAAGCGCGATTCGGTTTCCACGTTTCCCCAAGTTTTTTTCCCTGTCGCCCAGCGGCGCTCTTGGCCCTCGCCGGCTTCATCTTCATAGAATCTTTCGACATTTGCAGGAATTACAAGGATTCGTCAACTGACCGGACACTGCCCAGGACAATTTCTGACACTCAGTCCGAAATTCGAAACCACAGGTGCCAGGGGTCGGAGACTTCTCGAACACCAGGATGAGGGATTGTCGTCATCCCTTAGATGACTAATTGCACTCCGTTGGCAACGGAGTGGCTCGCCGGTTGCTTCCTTAATGAAGCAGCGACATGGAGCGTCGCGAATTCACGTGCAATCGAATTCACGAGCGATCAAGGGGACGGAACCCGATGCCGGCAGTCTTCAACACGATTCTGATTTCTCTGGCCCTGGGCTCGCCGGGGACGGACTTCGTCAGTCCGAATTTCATTGTTCATGCTCCGACTGCCGAGATAGCGCAGCAGGTCGCCGCAGCGGCAGAGGACTCTCGCAGGAAACTGGCAGTTCAGTGGTACGGTCACGAAATCTCCAATTGGGGCAGCCGTTGTGACGTCACCGTCGTGGTCGGCAGGAACCTCGGAGCTGGCGGCGCCACTCGGTTCAAGTTTGATCGAGGCGAAGTTTACGACTGGAAAATGGAGGTGCAGGGAAGTCTGGAGCGAATTCTGGATTCGGTGATCCCTCACGAGGTCAACCACACGATTCTGGCCTGCTATTTCCGACGCAAGGTCCCGCGGTGGGCGGACGAAGGAGCAGCGACGGTAGTCGAACACATCTCCGAGAAGAGCCGATCGTTCGACCTGGCAGAAAAGCTCGTGAACCAGGGACGCCGGATTCCGCTGCGAGTCCTGCTGGACATGACTCAGTACCCGCGCGACACCGACCAGGTTCTGGCGATGTACGCTCAGGGTTATTCGTTAACCGAGTTTCTGATTCAACAAAGTGGTCGACAGCACTTTCTCAAGTTCCTCAACGATGCTCATTACCAGGGTTGGGATCGAGCAATCGTCACGTTTTACGGCTGCCAGGGTATCGAGCAGCTTGAGCAGAAGTGGTCCAGCTGGGTGCTGGCCGGATCACCTGGGCTGAATCTTCCACAGGGGCAGTTGCTGGCTGACACCGGTCCTGTCAGGCCGTCGCAGATCGGCAGCGTCATTCGTTCTCAGGGTCCGGAAGCCGAAAGCCCGCAGAAACTGGCGACCAGGCCTGAAACGATCAATCCGCCGACATCGCTTGAAGTTTCGGCAGAACTGCTGTCAGAAGTCGACCAGTTCACGCGAAATCTCAATGCCCCCGATCCTCGTGCCCGAACTGTCACAGCAAAACCGGGAGTCTTCGAACTGGTAGACGTTTCGTTGCCCGCAAGGCAGCACACCGTTCCGAAAGCACGAGTACTTACGGCCCGGAATATTCAGTCAGCGGACCGCCAGACGTCGCTGTTTGCTCCGGCTGATACGCCGCTGCAGCCTCTGGTGCTGACCAGAATCGCCGACAGAAGTTCTATTTCGTCGCCGCAAACGACCCCATCAATGCCGCACAGCTTTCCCGACCACTCTGCAGCAATCGATCGTGAACAAACTGACCAGTCACCTCTTCGCGAGACACGCCTTCGCACGGTCGAAGCTCCCACGAAAACCACAAACCGCTTTCTGAACTGGTCCCAGTTTCCGTCGCGATTTCGCTGAAGACGGCCCAGACTCAGTGGCAAGGCGAGGTTCTATTTTGACTCGGCGAACAGCCGTCTGGGTTACTGCAGATCGCATTGCAGCAGGACTCGATCTGGCACCGCTTTGAATGTTAAGCGAGGTTGACTCAAGCGAGTCTGCCGATTGTGCCGATTATTCCATCAGGCAACCGATGCACGGCGTGTTATGCGCCTCCATCGTGTGACCGTCCGGGCGGTGATTCCGTCCGGCAGACTGACAGCGAATAAGGAGTCCAGAAGATGCGAAGTGTGTTGAAAACCGGTCTGTTGTCGGCGGTTGCGCTGGCACTTTCTCAGACACTGCCTGTCTCGCTATCCGCCGGAATATTCTGCAATCATGGGTTGTTTGGATGCAGGACGTGTAATCCGTGTCAGACGTGCCACGTAAATCCGTGTCGCTGTCAAGCGGCGGTGCCACTTCCGATTCAGCCACAATTCACGATGACCCCACAGGTGCAGACCACACCGGTCGTTACTTATCGCGACGTGACCCGCACCGAGTATCGGTTGCAGGCGCAAACCGTGACTGTTCCTGTTACGACTCAGCAGACGGTTACTGTCGACGAAGGCGGCTGGCAAAAGGTCTGGGTACCGAATCTGGTCTCTCGACAGATTCCCGCGACGACTTACCAGCAACAAACTGTGTACAACCAGGTGCCTTACCAGGTGTCGCAGCGAGTTCCACAGATTTCGTATCAGACGACAACCCGGATGGTTCCGCAAGTCAATCGTCAGGCCGCTCCAGGTTGCAACACCTGTGGAACGGCAACCGCCTGGAACTCGCACATACATTCACAACCGATGACTTCGTCACCGGTTGTTCTGGGGCCGGTTATTGGAGCCCCGGTTGCTGCCAATCCGGTCATCATCGGTAGTCCGATGGCTATTCCGTCGTCGATTTCCTCCGGCCCGGTTCAGCTGGGGCGGGAATTACAGCCGCTGAATCCGGTAAGCTCGCCTTACCCGGCATCATCGCCTGGACCAGTGCCCGATCCAGCCAGGCTCGACTCGCCGCAGGCTACGAATCCCAGCAAATGGACTCCAGTGCATGCCGCAGCTCCACAGGCAGTTGCTCCGCAAGCGACATTCCGCCCTGATCCGGGTCATGGCGTTCCTGAGATCAGTTCCGCATCTGGTTTGTTCGTTCCCGCACCGTCGGCCGCCAGCGTCTGGCGAACCCGGGTCCGCTGAGTCATTTCCTGAAGGATCGTTGTCTCGAACTGATCTTGCTGGTTTTTCAACGATTCCGAGACACTTCTCGCGCTTGCCTCCCCTCTTCGGGTAGCAATGATCGTTTTCCACGACCACCTCGGACTCCACCTCCAGTCGGAGTCTTACTCGTCACACCTCCCTCCTGAATTCATCTCACAGAGGTTTCCGCAATGAACGTGCGCCATAAGTTCGGCGTGTCAGCGCGCCAATGCCAGCTCCTGGTGATCTTCTCGCTGCTATGTGCCTGTCTGATCGCCTGGGGATGCCAGACGACTCCTGTCAGCGGTCGCCGCAAACTGGTGCTGCTCCAGCCTGAAGCTCAGGAAATCAGCATGGGTGAGGAAGCGTATCAGGGCATTGTCAGCAAAGAACCGAAATCGACGAATCAGCAGTACGTTGAAATCGTTGAACGAGTCGGCAAGCGAATCGCGGCTGTGGCTGGTCGCGATGACTTCAACTGGGAATTCAAGGTGATCGCTTCCGAGCAGCAGAATGCGTTCTGTTTGCCGGGCGGCAAGGTCGCGGTTTACGAGGGGATCATCCCGGTCTGCCAGTCTGAAGCTGGTCTGGCCGTTGTGATGTCCCACGAAATTGCACACGCACTCGCGCGACATGGCGGAGAGCGAATGCAGTATCAGAACATCAAAGACGTCGGAGGCAAAGTCGTCGACACGGCGGGCCAATGGTTCTGGAAAGACAAGTACGACGACAAGCAGGAAGTCGTTTTGACAGCTTACGGAGTCGTTTCTGAATACGGAGCGATCCTGCCTTACAGCCGCAAGCACGAAACTGAAGCCGACCTGATCGGTATCAAGTTGATGGCCGAAGCTGGTTACGATCCCAGCGAAGCTCCGCGATTCTGGGAGCGATTCTCTGCCGTGAAGAGTGGAGAAACGCCAATGGAATTTCTATCGACCCACCCGTCGGATGCACGCCGCGCAGGCGACCTGCGAGTCAGTCTTCCAGACGCTCTCAAGATCTACAACAAGGCTTCGAATCAGTACGGGCTCGGTGATCGCCTCGTGATGGTCGAATCAACCAACGTGACACTGCCGCTGGTCTCCAACACGGTTATCCGCTGAACCCGATTCGGATGTCAGGTTCTGCCTGACGAAGTCGCTGCCACGCAATCACGGTCCAACAACCGTCATCACTCGGCATTCTCAGCAACCTGAACCATCAGACTTTGTCAGGGACAGTCTGACCTGCGAGGGATCACAATGTTCTTTCTTCGGCCAGTTCGATTCTTCTTCAAAGCACTCGTCACCGACAACACTCCGAGCCAGTTGGCGTTGGGGTTCGCTCTGGGTGTTGTTATCGGCCTCGTGCCGAAAGGCAACCTTCTGGCGATCTCTTTAATGGTCGTTCTGAGTGCGATCAGAGTGAACCTCGGCATGGGAATGCTGGCCGCGTTTGCGTTCTCGTGGGTAGGCGTTCTGCTTGATCCGATCACACATCGCCTCGGCCTGACTCTGCTGACGACTGAGCAACTCGTGCCGTTCTGGACCGAGTTCAGCAACCAGCCGATGGCTCCCTGGACGAAGTTCAATAACACCATCGTGCTCGGCAGTTTCGTCTTGGGCATGACGTTGCTGGTCCCGGTTTTCCTGATCTCGAAACCGCTCTTTCTGAAGTACACACCTGACTGGTCCGAGCGACTTAAGAAATTCAAGCTGATTCAACTGCTGCACGGAACTGAACTCTCGACAAAACTGAATTGACCGCTGACGTGACCGCGATATTTCCCGACCCCGACCCGTTCCCGACGCAGCACCGCACCGAGCGGAAAGGACACCGCAATGGATGATCGGCAACAGAAATCCGGTCTGTCACATGACATCCTGATCAACGGGATCAACGAGATCGCCGACTCGCTCGCCGGGGGCAGTGCGGAAACACCCAGTGTTGCGGAGATGATGGCGTACCCCGTTGGAGTTGTGAAATCGGCCGTTCGAGATGATGTCCGAGAAGTTGCTGAAGTCGCTGAGCAGGATCCGCCTGACAGCCAGTATCAGAGTTCAGAAGAAACCGAAGATCGGAACTCACCCGACGACAGCGGGAAGAAAAAGAAAAAGCAGAAGAAGGCACCCGGCCTTGGCCCTCGCTGGAGTTACATCCTCACGCGAGGCATCGTCGTTGCGTCAGTGTGGGCTTTTTTCACGTTCGCCTTTGATCCACTTCTGCGATATGGAGCGGTCACTGCCGGTCAGCAGACGATTCAGGCGAAGGTCGAAATCAGCACGTTACAGACGTCGTTCTTCCCACCTCGAATTGCGATCACCAGTGTCGCCGCCGCGAACCGAAACAAGCCCGGCACCAACCTTTTCGAATTCGAAACGCTCAACGGAGACGTGGACGGCCTGGCGTTGATGCACGGGTCGTACGTGCTCGACAGAGCGGTCGTCAATGGGTTGTCCTGGACCACACCGCGTGCCGACGACGGATTACTGCCCGACTCGCCACCGCCGAAAGAATCCGACGGTCCGGGCTTCGGCGATCAACTCGAAAAGTACGGCAAGGAATGGGCGAGCGACATCTTCGACCGCGCGAAGCTGGAATACGATCCCCGAAATCTGGAATCCGTGAGACTGGCTGAGCAACTTGAAGTCGAGTGGAAAACCGACTTTGGCGGCCTTGAAACCCGCATCAACGATGTCGACGTCCGCGCCCGGCAACTCAAGCAGCTGGTTGAGCAATCCAAACGAGCCAACCCGCTCCAGAAGGTGGAAGCGTACCGCCGAATTGCCGACGACAGCGCGCGTCTGCTGCGAGACGTCAGCGCGATTCGAGAGGACCTGAAGACGCTGCCGGGTAAAGCGAATGGCGATCTGGGAGCACTTGACGAAGCTCGCAAGCGGGACCAGGCAGAGATTAAACGCAAAGTGGAAGAACTTGTTCTCGACGGCGACAAACTGTCCGAGTTTCTACTGGGGCCGACGGTGCATCATCGAATCCGCAACGCTCTCGCCTGGCTCGACTGGGCTGGTGACCGAGCGAATGACCTTTCCGATAATCCGAAACCTGAACGACAACGCGGCGACGACATTCTGTTCCCGATGGACAACCCACTACCTGGTTATCTCGCTCGATTGATCGAAGTAACAGGGCAAGGCGAAATCGGCGGAGACCAGATGGCTGTCGAGGGAACGATTGTTGATGTCAGTTCTGATCCAAAGCTCTACGGAAAACCGACTGTCGTCCGCATGACAGGACACGGCCAGGCTGAGGTGCAGCTGAAGGCTGAGCTCGACCGAACTCAGGACATCCCGTCCAACGAACTCGACGTTGCCTACATTCTCGACCAGGCAACGACGAACCGACTTGGTGACGATGACTCACTCGCTGTCGAAGTCCGGGCCGGCGCCACTCGATGGAACGTCCACATCCAGACTGTCGGCGAAGAACTGACCGGCACGGTGGTCCTGATTCAGAAACCAGTCCTGCTGATTCCTGAAATGAAAGCCGACGATGAAACGCTGGGGCGTCTGATTGCCTCATCCATGCAGAACATCGATCGAATCGACGCGACGGTCACCCTGTCCGGCACAATCAGGAAACCAAAGCTGCAGCTTCGGACTAACCTGGGCGAATCAATTTCAAACGGCGTCAAACAGGGATTCGGACGAGAAGTGACAGCAAAGAAGGATGCCCTCATTGCTCAACTGGATAGTCAGGTGACGGAAAAGCACAACGGTCTCGTTGGACTGTTCAAGGGCAAGTACGGAGAGATCTTCGAACAGCTCAACCTGCGGGAATCCGGTATTCAGGATCTAATTCCGAAGGTCGCCGGTCGAACCCTCGACCCGACAAAGCTCTTCCGGTGAGCAACAAGTTGTCGAGCGTACTATGCCAGCAGACTTTCGATCGGGAAGCAGTCATCGTGAGCGACTGGTAGCGGTTGGCCGCCGTTGTCGTACTCCATCATCTCCTCAGGTACGCCCAGCGCTTTGAACCACGTGTGGAACAGGTGTCCGATGTCGTACTCCTCGTCGGCGACGAACGTACCTTTGTCGTTCGTCTTTCCCACCGTGAGCCCGCGCTTCAGCCCGGCTCCCGCCATGCCGACGGACCATGCTTCCGGCCAGTGATCCCGCCCGACGTGTGAATTGATCTTCGGCGTGCGCCCGAATTCGCTCATGGCGATGACGAGAACGTTGTCGAGCATTCCCCGGTCGTCGAGATCCTCAATCAGAGCAGCGAACGGCTGATCGAACTTCCGGACGAGACTGTAACTGGCGTTGAAGTTGTCGCCGTGGCTGTCCCAGTGGTACGAGTTTACTTTGACGAAGCGAGCGCCTTCTTCGAGCATCCGCCGGCCCAGCAGCATGTGCCGTCCCAGATCGTGAGTCCCGTACCGCTCGACATCGCGAGGGTCCAGCTTTGACTCGTCGAACAGGTGCGTGCGGTCCATCAACTTCTGCGCGACATCAAAAACGTACGAACTGGCATCCGCGAAATCAGGACGCCTGACCGATTGGTAATCCCGATTCAGTTTCTCGCGAAGTTCGTTGCGGATTTTATCCCGCTCCGCGGTGACGTCTGCATGTCGCAGCATGTTCTCTGGAGGCTGCCCGTCGCCGAACGCGAGTGCTCCGTACTTCGGTCCGAGAAACCCTGCGTCCGACGTCTTGAATCCGCCACTGTATGGCTTGATCCAGATGTATGGTGGAAGCCCGGACGAGGTTGGACCCAGGAGTTTCGCGACAGCTGACCCGAAGTAGGGATACTCCACACCTCGATTCTTCGGGTCGCCACGATTGATCCTCGCGACGCCGGCTGAGTGGCTATTGTCCTGCGTGTGAACGCTTCGCAGCACCGCCAGATGGTGAGCGACCTTCGCCGTCATTGGCATCAGTTCAGAGAGTCGAACTCCTTCGGCCGATGTCTGTATGGATCGAAAAGGTCCACCGAATTGAGTGTTCGGTTTTGGATCCCAGCTTTCCAACTGGCTCATTCCACCGTCAAGCCAGACGAACAGAACCTGCTTCTCGCTCTTAGCAATTTCTTCGGCCACTGCTGGACCAAGCAGTCCACCCAAAGCCGTTGAGCCTGCTGCCCCCGCAGCAGCGCTGCCAAGCAGTCGTCGTCGGGAAATGCGATGTTCGTCAGGCGTGCAGAGTGATGATTCAATCATGAGACGACTCGAAATTCAGAATTAACGAATGACCGCAGCACATCGTAACACACATCCCACCAACTTACGTCAACTGCTCGAAGCCTGCTGCGCCGCCAGTGTCGCACGCCGTGCGGCTGCCATTCGTTTGACGAGTTCGTCGACGATAACACCGGCCAGAATCACCACACCGATGATGGCAAACTCAAGTGTTGTTGGCAGGCCGAGCAGGTTGATCGAGTTTCTCAGCAGTGGAAGGATGGCGGCTCCAATCACGACTCCGAAGATCGACCCCTGGCCGCCTCGCAAACTACAACCACCCAGGACAGCGGCGGCGATGGCGTACAGCTCATAGAAGCCGCCAAAGTTGTCCGGTTGAATGGAATTCGAATCGAGCGCGAACAGAATTCCTCCAAAGCCGGCAATCAGTGAGCACAGAACATAAGCCAGCACGACCATTCGATTGGTGTTAATCCCGCTGTATCGGGCTGCCTGTTCGTTGCGTCCCAGAGCCAGCAGATAGCGCCCATAGATTGTCTTGTTCAGAAAGATCGCCGCGACGATCGCCAGCGCCAGCATCAAAAGAAACGGCACTGGCAGATTGAAATTGTCTACCCCCGGCAGGAAGCCAAGTGGAATCTTTCCGATCGCCAGGTAACGTAGACCGTCATAGTGGTCTTTGAAGCCTTGAACACTGTCGCCGGTCATCCATCGCGCGCAGCCTCGGTAGATCAACAGGCCACACAACGTCACGACGAACGGTTGCAGTTTGAGCCTCGTAATCAACAGTCCGTGAAACAGACCGATCGCGGCAGACAGGACGGCGACTGCCATCAGTCCCGTAAACAGCGATGCCCCCTGTTTCATCAGCAGCCAGGGCAGCATGGTTCCAACCAGACCGATCATGGATCCAATCGACAGATCGATACCGCTCGTGATGATCACCAGCGAAACGCCGATCCCGATGATGCCATACAGAGAAGCTCGCCGGATCAGGTTTTCGAGATTGTAGGCGTTGACAAAATCCGGGTTCGCGAACGCCGTCGCGATAAACACGACGAGGAACAAACCGAGGATGCCGAGATTCTTTTTCATCGAAATATCATCACCGCTGAGTTCAGGACTGAGTTAATCAACCACGAAAAACACGGAATGACACGAAAACAAGAAGCACTTATCAGACAGTAGCGATTTCGTGTTTTTCGTATCTTTCGTGGTTCTAATCTTCGAACACTACTTCATGCTGCTGATTCTTCCGCGACATTGCCTGTCGCCAGTTGCATGACGGCTTCTTCGTTGAGTTCTGCTCGTGTCAGCTTCCCGGTAATGCGGCCTTCGTGCATGACCAGCGTCTGGTCGGACATGCCGAGGATCTCTTCCATTTCGCTGCTGACAAACAGGATGGCCATGCCCTGTTCGGCGAGTTCTTCCATAAGTCGATAAATCTCCTGCTTGGCGCCGACGTCGATTCCTCGTGTCGTCTCGTCCAGCAGCAGCACCTTAGGATTCAGGGACAGCCACTTCGCGAGCACCACTTTCTGCTGGTTGCCGCCCGAAAGATACTGCACAACCTGCTGCTCGTTCGGAGTCTTGATCCGCAGCTTCCTGATCATCTCCGCCGTGTCGACGCCCTCCTGTTGCGAGTTCAGAAAACCGAATTTCTTCTGATGCCGCTCTAAACCGGCCAGACCGACATTTGTCCGGACGGCCATCTCCAGCACCAGTCCCTGCAGTTTGCGGTCTTCCGGGACAAGCGCCAGTCCGGCGTGAATCGCGTCCTTCGGATTGTTGATGGGAACTGTTCGGCCACCAACTTCGATGCTGCCGGAAACTGCGGGCTGGACACCGAAGAGAACCTGCAGCATTTCTGTGCGACCGGCTCCGACCAGCCCGGCGACGCCGACGATCTCACCAGCTCTGATCGAGAAGTTCACTTTGTGACCAGGGTTCGCTGGAGTCACCAGGTTGTTCACTCTAAGGGCGACGTCTCCGGGAGTATGCGGCTTTCGCACGTAGAACTGAGAAACGTCGCGGCCAACCATCAGTCGTACCATGCGGTCATGACTGATCTCGTCGCGGCTGAGATCGCCGGCGTTCTCTCCGTCTCTGAAAACAGTGACACGATCCGCCAGCTCTTTGACTTCTCCAAGGCGATGCGAAATGTAGATCACGCTGACGCCCTTGCTGCGTAGATTGTTAACAACTGTGAACAGGGTCTGAGCCTCGCGGGCCGAGAGGCTCGACGTCGGTTCATCCATGATCAGCACGCGTGCGTTGACTGAAAGCGCCCTGGCGATCTCGACAAGTTGCTGCTGTCCGATCGGCAGTCGCTCGACGATCGTGTCAGGCGAAACATTCAGGCCAACTTGAGAAAGCAGTTCGCGAGATTCTTCGCGGATGCGGTGCTTGTCGATCAAGCCATACTTCTTTGGTTCTCGACCGAGGAAGATGTTGGCTCCCACGTCAAGATTATCCGACAGGTTGAGCTCCTGATGGATCAGCGCAACGCCGTTCGCAAACGCGGTCTGAACAGAGTCGATCCGAACGGGTGAGCCATCAATGAGAACCTCGCCCGAATCCGGTTCCTGCACACCGGCCAGAATCTTCATCAACGTGCTTTTGCCGGCTCCGTTCTCGCCGATAAGTGCCAGAACTTCGCTGTGCCCGAGCGTGAGACTCACTTTGCTCAGTGCAACGACACCTGGGAACCCTTTCGAGACATCACGAACTTCGAGCAGCGGATGTTTAGCCGACTCTGTCATGGATGACCGTACTCAGTTTGCAGGTTGGCCTGGTCTACAACGACTTGCCAGCACTGGTGGGCAATGCTCACCCTACTCCTTCGCGGCTTCTGCTGGTGTTCCCGTTTCCTCACCAGACGTCGGTGCTGCATCAGTGGTTGCCGTGCCTTCCCCGGTTTCCGGCGGCTCCCCAGAGAATGGTTCTGGTGCAGCCGGAGCGTCCGTCGCGGTGAGACGTTTCAGTTCGTCCCAGAACTCGACGACATTGTCTTTACGAATGTTTCGAGCTGGAATGTTGATCACGCCGCCTGCGGGGATGACGGACTTATCACCTCGGGCCAGTGCCGCCAGAATCTCAACGGACTTGTGACCGTACTCGTACGGGTTCTGGACGGTCGTTCCATAAATGGAACCGTCTTTGATTCCCTGCAGCGATACTTCGTCTTCGTCAAATGAGACAATCTTGATTTTGCCGACTTTACCAGCTTCACGAACGGCTTCCAGAATCAGCGGCGGGTTGTAAGCAAAGAGTCCTACAATGCAGCCCAGATCGGCGTATTTGGCGATGGCGTCCTGAGCGTTTTCCTTGGCCTTGCCGTAATCGAACCCGTCCGTTCGCGTGTCGACGATCGTGTACTTGTCGCCTTTGATCTCGCCGTCGTTCGGATCGTCATATCGAGTTCGGTCTTCACTGCGGTCCATCAGTTCGTCGATGACACCCTGTCGCCGGAGCTTGGCGTTCTCCTGGCCGAGTCGACCCACAAGGATCATAACCGAGCCGCCTTCCGGCATGGCTTCTTCAACCAGCTGGCCACACATGCGGCCCGCCGAGTAGTTGTCCATGCCGATGTAGCAAAGCCGCTTGCTGCCGGGGGCGTCGGAGTCGTGCGTGATAAGATTGGTGTGCGAATAAATTTCGTCCATCAGGTCTGCCTGATTGTCCGGATCAATGGGGCTGATGGCGATGCCTTTGATGCCCTGCGCCAGCAGGTCCTGGCACATCCGCTTCTGATCTTCGACACCATTGGCCGGCATTTTAACCGTGACGTTGGCGTCGAATTCATTTCCGGCGTCCATCGCTCCTTTTTCCGCGATCGTCCAGAACGACGCGATGCCGTTCGTGACGTACGCAACTTTCGGAGCGTCCGGACTGATCGTCGTTGTGGTCGTTCCTCCGGCCGATCCCGTCGTCCCCGTTGAACCCGGAACTGGCGATTTTGTGCAGCCGGAAATACTCAAGCAAAGCGCTGCCAGAAGTGCAAAGAGTGAGGTGCTTTTCATCAGTCGCCGTCTCCAGTAAAGGCTGCGTGACACGCGGCCAGGTTGAATCATTCTTCGAGGCGTTGCGAGCCTCGATAACCATTCGAGCATGGCGGAAGTGAGACAGGCACGTTAGTTCTCGCCGATTCAGAAATCAACGAGCGACCGGCCTCAATCCGTAGCATCACCCCTCGACCACAACAGTGCGAGGCAGCCCAGTCCGTAGAACGAGTATTCGACGTCGGCCTGGTCGTCCCAGGCGGCTCCGCGGAAGCCACCCGTCGGAAACTCCAGTTCGAGGGCGATGAACCGCTCGATCATGGCCTCGCTGGCCACGTTCGTGATGTTCAAATCCTGGGCGGTCAGCAGGCCGGTAAATGTCGACAGGCCGTCGGCGAATGCGATCCGTTTATTCGCCTGAAAGCCGCCCTCGTTGCTCCACGTCTGCTTCAGGAAGTCACGGACGTCTTCGCGAAGCTCGTCGTCCAGGCCGCCGACAATCGACATCAGTCCGACTGCGGCCGCCGTGGGATTGGTCCCGCTGTTTTTCATCGGCGCGATCTCGACAAAGCCGCCGTCGTCACGCTGGCGATCATATATAAATTGAATCAGGCGATTCGGCCTCGGCGGCGCTATGCCTAGCAGTTCGTATGTCAGCGTGACCAGAAACGAGTGATACGTGCTGCCGGCTGCGCCTGCTTCCGATTTAGCATAGCCTCCGTCGCTGCCGCGAACGCGTTCAAGTTTCTCAGCAATCCGTTGAGGCCAGTCTGGTTCTTCGTCTTCCAGAAGGTCGCCGCCGCCGAACACCTGGACTGCCAGCGCCGTGTAGAGCCAGTTTGTCAGGTCGATGACGCCGAGTCCCTGCCAGTCGAACTCTGCCAGAAACCGACCGACAGACGATGCCTCGGCAGTGCTCATCCCGCCCAGCATTCCGAGTGACCGTACGGCAAAGCTCGTGTAATAGAGATCGGAGTCGCCCTCGCGACCACCGAACCCTCCGTCGCTCTGCTGGCACGAGAGAATGAACGATCGGTGTCGATCTCGGCGTGCCTCGTCCATTCGTGACAGACCATTCGCCAGCCGTTCGGCCAGGCGAACGAGGTACGGTTCGGACGACGCACTCATGGCGTCGGCTTCTTCTCACTCGACGGTTCGTTCGCCGATGGCTCTTCGTTTGACGACGGCTTCCTGTCCTTAACCGCTCCCTGCTGGAAGAGATAATCCGGCAACGTTGAGGGGCGATAGCGATGGCGACTCGGTCCCTGACAGCATTCGCAGTCTTTGATTTCATACATCGGAATCGCACAGATGTCGCACCAGTAGTCAAACTCTTCGCGCTCACCCTTCTTATTGAAGAAGTACACGACCAAAGCCTGCAGGTAGGGATTGCCCGGTTGACGATAGCCAACGATTTCGACTGGTCGCTCTCGCAGCTTGCTGTCCTGAAAAAACGCTCGACCTCGCCAGTCCGCGGCAATGGGAATCAGTTCGCTGGATTTCGTTTCGAGTACGGCCTGCAACTTCATCTCGTCGGAGACTTTGATGTCTCGTTTCTTGAGGGCATCCTGCAGAAGTACCACCTTGCCGGCGAACAACTCCTTCTTTAGCTCCGGTTTCTTTGAAGACGTCGTCGCGGATGAATCTGACTGAGCAGCAGCTTCGTCAGCAAATGCACGAGCACCCCACACCGTCGTGGCGGCGCAGACTGCGACAATGATGACTCCGGACAGGACACGACTCGCTGGATGCTGCGACATGGTTTAAGCCTCTGATTCGCCGACGACGACCAGGCGAATCTTTACTTCCATCGCTTTGCCATTGGCATTTCCTTTAGCAGTGAAAGTCAGAACCCAGTCGTCTGCTGACTTGTCCTCGTCCAGCTTCGCCTCCTTGCCAGCTTTGGCCGGATCGAGCAGCGAGAAAATTGCCGGGTGAGTCGAACCTGCTGCTTTACCACTTCGTTCGGAAAGTTCGTAAAAGTCTTTGATGGTGTCTGGCTTCATGTCGATCTTCGCCGGCAGAGCGAGGATAAAGTCGGCGGTATCGCTGGTGCCGAGATGGTTGCCATCCTCAGGCTGCAGGCCGTACCGCAACGTGTAGGTGCCGCTGGTGATTTCCTGGCCTCGGAAGTCTGTGTAATGGGCTCCTTTGGGAACTCGCATCGCTCCCAGCAGTTGCCCCGGCACGAATGGGTACAGCTGCGAAACTCCCGGCTTGAAGGCCGGTTTGATCGACAGCGTCTTCAGCAGCCACAGCTCAACGACGGGACCGTCAGAACCGTTGATCTGATAGCCGACCGGGTCGAGCAGTTTTTCGATCTCCAGTGCAAGGCCCGTCGGGCCTTCCTTCACAGATTTGAGCTGATGATCGTCAGCGGCTTCGGTTCGAGTCGGCAAAGATGTTGACACAAGCAGCGTCGCTGCAAGCAGAAGGCGAACAGGCATGGGGACTTACTCCAGCGAGAACGGTGATTTGATCGACGTCGGGTTGGTCTGTCACTTCTTACGAAACGACTGGGCCGGCACGTCACAATCCCTGGTGGGATATTCAGAGGCAGGACTGAAATTTCATCTTAGGCATCGATCCTGGTGATTCCCAGCGAGGGGAATGTCGCCGGGGATCCGAGTCGAGTGATCCGTTATCGACTCACCATATCTGCACTGGTCGGAACTGGCATCCGGCAGTCAGTCGGTCGTTACGGCGTTCAGCGGAAATTCTGACATTGCCCGCTGCCGGGGTCGCGACTCGATTCGTGGGCCGTCGGTCATTCCCTGAGACCAGCGACGCAGATTGGCAAGATTCTGCTCGCCTTTAGCAAAGTAGACGTCAGGCAGTTGCGCGAAGTGCTGTGCGAAGGCTGCCCGAGCCAGTGGTTGCCAGGCGTTCGCTGGCTTCACGATCGACAGTCCGTGCAGATGCTTAACAAGTGCCAGTGCGATTAACTGATGACCATTGAACGAGGGGTGAATATGGTCGACGAGCATCGAACTGCCGAGAATTCCGTTTCGCGTTTCACGCTCCAGCAACTCGTGAGCGTTCAGCAGCGGCACGTCGTTTCGTTTCGCAACCTGATCGATGGCGAGTTCCATCGACGCGAGGATTCGTAACGGGCAGATATCCAGTTCACGGGCCAATAGAAATTCTTCTCGTGCTGCTTCAAAATCGCCGATCAGTTCCAGCAGTCGCCCGAGTTCGAAATGAGTCGCCGCGTAGTCGGGATCGATCCTGATCGCTTCTCCGAATTCGCTGACAGCCGCGGCGGGAAACGCCTTCACGGTGGTACGAGCACGTTCCACTGTGTCACTCCAGCGGGCAAGTTCCTGATCCGTCAGGTCCAGGCGATGCTCCGACTTGAACGGCGCGGTGTCCGCAAGATTCGACGGAGGGCTAACAAGCACAATCGGCACGCCATGCTGCTTTGCCAGCAGCACCATCCGTTCCAGATTATTCTCAAAGTGCGCTACCACGCCGTGCCGCCAATCGTCGTCGCGATGGTAGGCATCAATGCCGTTTCTGTAGTCCAGGAAGGCGTCTACGTTTGAACCCAGTACACTTCGATGATTTGAAACATCGTCGGTGTCTGGTTGCCCCAAACGGCGCAGAAGCCATTGTCGAAACAATCGAAAGCTGCGTAGCCTGGCAAGACCGTAAAACGGAACGGTCAGCATCGGCGAGACATCACGCAGCTCTCCGTACGTGCGGTCTTCCAGAAACTCATTGTGTCCCGTGCAGAGGATGAATGCGTCCGGCTCGTAGTTCAGACACTCCTGCAGAATTGGAGTGAGCCGATAGCTGGCGTAAGAAATGCCGCCGCAGTTGATGACGTCCCAATCGAAATCCGGTTGCGCCTGCTGCAGAGCGAGTTCCAGCCACTTCGTGAACGAAGTCTCCGTCGAGAACGGTCGACCTTGAACAGTCGACCCACCGAGGCAGAAGATTCGCCGCGTTCCTGGTGGTTTGTGTGCGGGGAACTCGTCCTTCGCAAAGAACTTCATGCGGGATCTGGATGTGACAAAGCTGTCACCAGTTTCTTTCCGTTCGAACAACGGCTGCAGATTACTGAAACCAACGAACGGGTCATCATCGAGTCGCATTTCGTCAGGTCCAAGGATCACGCAGACCAGTTCGACAACAACAAAGACTGAAAGACCGAGCGCGACAGACAACCCTCGCAGCAACCATTTGCGGCGAGGTGACCGTTGTTGAGAGGGAGCCGCCAGGTTGTCGAATGCATCCGACATGGCCACTACTGAATGACTCGAACAATCCGCCGACCGGTGTATGTTTTTCCGAAGACATCCGACGCGCGAACTTCGATCAGATGGCTGCCCGGTGTCAGGTCGGCTGGCAGCGTCGCTTCCCAGAGATGAGATGAGTTGTTCGGCGCTGGCAGCTTGATCCACGGCTTCGTTGTGACTGACGCTTCGAAATCGTAGATCCGCTGGTAAGTGGGATCAGGACGCGATGTTGATGTCATCCTGATCCAGTCCCCCGATCCAACACGCATCTCGATGACGGACTTTGCCGTCCCGTTAAACACGTTCGCAGTGACGGTGGTCTCGGCAGTGTCAGCAGCGGCCACGAATTCCAGAGCGTCAATCTGCATCTGATAATCCGCCGGTCTTCCCGCAGCTTTGTAGTCGAGTCGGTACTCGGTCCCGTCAAAAGAAATGATGGAGTAACCATTCGGCGTGCCATCCTTGCAGATTGTATGCGGGATGCCTCGTTCGTCCGGTGTGCCCGACCACCAGCTTCCGCTGACCGTCACGTTGACAATGTGGTGATGCGGCTCCGGTCCCAGCCAGCCGTCTTCGCGAGTGATCATGCGATGCTGGTGGTAATGCGTGTGCCCGGAAACCGACATGCAGAACGGTCGCCGTTCGATCAGCCGGTACAGGCCCTGTCGGTCATGCACGTCGTTCAGCGGAATGTGCATCAACAGGACGACAAGCTGGTCGTCCGGGATGAGCGAAAGATCCTTCTTAACGAACTCGATCTGCTTCGTGCCGAACCCGCCGCGATAGCTGCCTTTCGACTTGCCCTCCGCGACGTACCATTCGATATCGTCCAGCACGATGAAGTGCACCGGGCCGTGATCGAACGAGTAATACGCCGGGCCGAAATGCCGTTCGAAGGTCTCGTCACTGATCGAGTCATTCGGAGCGTCGTAGTTGATGTCGTGATTGCCGACGACGTTGTACCAGGGAATTCCCAGCAGCGCGATCGACCGGGCCTGAGACTCGAATAACGACAGGTCGTCAAACAGGATGTCTCCCAGCGTGACGCCGAACGACGCATCCGTCCCAACGAGTTCTTCAATGACGTCGTGAGCGATGTAGTCGATTTCTTTCTGATCACGTGGCTGAGGATCTCCAAACAGGATCGCTTTGAACTGCTCCGGTTCGTCCTGAGGGTACAGCGCGAAGTCGATCGACTTTGGCAGCTCGCCGGTGGGCGCGACTCCCTGATATTTCAGAGGCGGCGAGCCTTTCGGCTTGTGGATGTAGTAAAACCGCGGCAACTGGTTTTCGCTGATCGGCGTTCGCCAACCACTCGGCTTGATGACGAAAATGATCGAGTCATCGTCAACGCCGATCTCGTACTCGCCTGCGGCGTTCGTGGTGACAATGTCGACCCCGTTGGAAACCCGGATATCCGCAAGTCGTTTTTCACCCGCATCCAGACTTCCGTTGCCATTGGCATCATGAAAGACGACCCCGCGCGCGGGCGTCAATCCATCAGCCTCGTCACGAGACGTGGAAACCGCCACAAACGCGACTGCGGTAATCGTCGCCGCGGTTACTAAGCAAATGAGTGTCTGTCGCATTTTTTATTGTTCCAATAGTTCCAGGTTCAATGTCTCAGGTTGCAGGTTTCTACCAGCGTTCGACCGGTCCGGATGGAACTGGCACGTGCATGTCCGGCAGCAGTCCTGTGCGGTCTCCTCCCACCGGTCCGGCTTCGATGATCACCGCCAGTGCCTCGTTGAATTGTTCTCTCGTTCTGGCCTTCTGCAGGTGATGTCGCATAGCAGGTCGCACCCGCATTGATTTCAGGTACCAGTGGGCCATTTTTCGAAAGCGAACGATAGCCGCTTCCGGTCCCCACTGCTCTTCCATGTACGAAAACTGCCGGAGCAGAAGTTCGAGTCGA
>JAQBWV010000348.1 GCA_027624335.1 Planctomycetota bacterium | reverse complement strand
TGGGCTCTTGCCGGTGAGTGAGCACACAAAGTCCATGAACAGTTCGGGGAGTTCCTGGTAGTGGATCGGGTTGTAAACCGCGAGCGGGCGGATGCCGCGAGCGTAGTCTGGAGGATTGTTACGACGGCCAAACAGCACGGCGTGAACGGGGATGTGAACTGGCGAGTTCTTTGGCACAGCTCGATAAAGTCGCACACCCATTTCCGCGACATGCTTCGGCATCGAATCGATCAGGTCCGGACGATTCTGCAGATATCGAGGATTTTTGCTGGGTTCGCCTTCGATCATGCGGGGCGTTGCTGAACAGACCACGAATCCGTGTTCCGATTCCCGCATGTCGCGCATCAGTTGCTGCATCGGTGCCGTGAATTTACTGAGGTCGACGGCGTGGTCGCAGATTTCATTGACCTGCTCCTGCGACAGCGGTTCAAAGTTGACGATGAAATTGTCGTCGCGAGCAAGGTCTGATTCACACTGTCTGTCCAACCCTCGATGCACAGCGTCATCCGGACGCTGAAAGAGCCGGTATTCGCAGTTCGTGACAAACTTATAGCTGTTGGTCGGCGGCGTCACTTCTCCAACGCTGCTCAGCTTTCGAGCAGGAACGACGACGGACACGCTGATGTCGTCCTCGGTCTGGATCTTTTCGGCCGGTGCGAAGTCCTGTCGCAATTTGTAAGTTCGCCAGCTGTTCTGCCCGAGCAGGCCGACGCGCAAATAGTCACCAACAAGTTTCCGGCCCTGGTATTTCAGTTCGTGGCCTGGCGCACCATTGACGACGTCGACGGTGAACAGGTCTCGCCAGTTCGCAGCTTTATCGCCGCGGTGAAATCGTTTGATAATGAAAACGAGCGCGTAGACGTAACCAGGAATCGACTTGAGCCAGGCGTTGTAGCCGTCTGTGTAGTCAACCGATGGCGTCAGGAGTTTGATAACACTCCCCAGCGACCTGTCCATTGCGAGCAGGCTTCGGGATGACTTCTGGTCGTAGTCCGGTTTGACCGGGCCATCGGGAAGCCAGCGGTCGGAGTAGTCGCGATCAAATATCTCCTGAACAAGATCAAGGTCTCGTTCGATATCGGCGACAAAGATCGGTCCGTACAGAACATAATCGACGACCGACTTGCTGATTTCGCTCTTTCCGCCGCCGCTGACCGTACAGGGTTTGTGACAGAAAACGCCCTCAAATAACGTCCCAATCAGTCGCCATGACGGCGCCGACGGATGCTTCTGCAAACGGAATCGGTATCCCGACGGCAGCATGTAGACTTCATGCGGCTGGAGCGGGATGGACTGCTCGCCGTTTTCGGTCTGCCAGGTAATCTGCTGCCCGTGAACGGTGGCCCGAGCGTTCTCAGGGACGTATACAAGGTTGGAGTAACGACGGTCTCGCGCGTAGCCTGTCGGATCGACATCGAGCCATTCGTCGCCGTAATCCTTCACGACGTCTGCCAATGTCCGACCATTGTAACGCCGCGAGTCGGCATGAAACTCGTCACCCAGATTGAAACTGGCGAAGGCGATGGCACCGCCGGCGTGTTCCTCTTCGACTCCACCAAACAGGTTAGTCGCGTAGCTGATCTGTGTTTTGACTTCCTTCTTGCAATAGCCGTAATAGTTGTCGGCGATCAGCGTGACGATCACGCCATCCCTGTCGCGGCAGGTCAGCTTGAACGGACTTCCGTCGTTGTAGAGCTCGTCTTCCGACTTCCAGCACATGCTGTCTTCGCGCTGATGTTCGGTCGCTGCGTCAAAATGCGGAAGCCCGACGTCCTTCTTTCGCAGAGTGATCAGATGCGGAGCGAGAATCACGCAACCGGTGTGCCCGGTCCAGTGCTCAATATCCAGTCCGGCGTCATTCTCGGGCAGGAAGGGGTCGCCCGCGTTGCCGAAGATCGACTCGACAAAGTCCAGATTGCTGACCAGACACCCCGGAGCGAAAAAGCGAATCTCCATTCGCTTGTCCACGCAGACGCCTGGAACTTCAGGACAAACGAGCGGACGCAACAACAGCGAAACGAACGCTCGTGCCGGTTCCGTTCCGGTCGCCGTGAAGGGAAGTTCCAGTACTTCGTCCGGAGCGTCGAACGCCGCGTTAAACAAGGCGGCGAATGTTTTCAGTGGGACGGCTCGCTTATCGCGGGCAATCGGCAATCCACCCTCGGCGACGTGAAACGTGCCGCTGGTCGTGCGTCGGTCATGCAGCGGATTATGCAGGACGCCGTTACGAACCCGGTACGAGGATACGTGCGGGTTCCTGTAGCTGGCCCGGTCGATTGGCAGCGACAATTCCCGAGCCAGGCCGTGCCGATCAAGAATGACCGTCGAGTCAGGCAACCGCAGTGGCTCATCCAGATGCAGGCTCTCGAAATGGCGATTCAGAAAGGCCTCGATTCGCTCGTCGGCAGGTGAGCGAACTTCGTCCAGCCGCTTCAGTCGCTGATGGTACGAGCCAAGTAGCCGTTCGGCATCCAGCGACAGCTTCGCGGTCTTTGGAGTCTCCGGATGCGGAAGCCCCATCGCGATCAATTTCAGAATAATGTAACGAATGACGCGTTCGCGATCGGCGTCACGCTTGATGCTTGAACCATCGGCATTGATGCCCAGTGACTCAACAAAGTCCATGGAATGTCTTTCCGTCTATTTCCTGATGTGATCGTTGTCTGTTGGTTGCTCTATACGTCGAGCTGTTCCCCGTCACGCGAGATGAACCGCAAAGTGCCTGAACTCACCACCATTGTCGTCGAGTACCAGGAGCAACCTGCATTGCGCCGGAGATTCTCGCTTCCGGAACTGACGCCTGGACTCTCCTGGATAAACCCCAGGCGGTCGTCAACTGATTTCAACAGCGAAACGAGTGCCATTCAGATCCGGCTGCCTGACAATAAGGCCCGCCAGTGAAACAACTTCTGAACCGGTATTGAGAGGGCTGAGGCGAGGCGACGTAAGTCTAGCGAATCGCTTTTATTCTGTCCCACGCTCTGTCAACTCCGCACGTCTCAGAATTCTTCGGTAGTCATCCGGCGTGTCCAGATCGAGCAGGATGGAATCCGAGTCGACCTGTAGCTTTCGAACGCGAACGCCGGATGCCGTGCTGAGCCAGTTTAGCCCCTGATCGTCCGGAATTTCCGTCAGCCGTTCCGCGAGCGTCCAGCGGAAGAATGCCGGGTGCCCGCTCACTCCCGCGTGCTGCGGGATCAGAATCTCCTCGTCAGTCGTGTGCCACGTCGTGATCAGCTCGTCCAGAACCTCACGATCAAGCACCGGATGATCTGCCGGAATGAGCAGCCAGCCATCGTCCGGTTGCGGGTCGTGTCGGCGACGCAGGTCTTCGAGTCCATATTCGACGCTGTGTCGCATATCCGGCGGGTCGATTTCCGGCTGCACTGCGTTCACGCGGGAACACGGCAGCTGAGTGAGTGCGTCGGCGAGGTCGGTATCATCCCGGCGAAACACCACGACGGTTTCAATGATCGCTGGATGATCGAGTGCCGTCAGCAGTCGCTCGATAACGGTCTTTCCAGCAAAGTCCATCACGAGCTTGGGCTGCCCCATCCG
This sequence comes from Planctomycetota bacterium, assembly GCA_027624335.1. Classification (GTDB taxonomy): domain Bacteria; phylum Planctomycetota; class Planctomycetia; order Planctomycetales; family Planctomycetaceae; genus JABMPE01. The sequence goes on along the minus strand of JAQBWV010000348.1, from coordinate 2,078 downwards.
ACGACTGAGCCCCGCTGCCGGAACGATCGCAAAAATCGCCATGGTGGTTACTCTTTCAGATGTCTCTGATCCAAATACTCTGATGCGTCGGTCCAATACTCGAAGCAGAACTCGAAAGGTGACCCATGACAATGCAACGACGACGATTTATTGCCGCTGCGACTGGCACCGCTGCAGGACTGATGCTCGGACCGAGCTGGCAACATCGAGCTTCGGCCGCGGACTCCAGCAAACAAATGCGGCTCGGCCTCGTGACCTACAATTGGGGCAAGGACTGGGACGTGCCCACACTGATCAGGAACTGTGAGGCCACCGGCTTTGCTGGCGTCGAACTGCGCAGCACTCACAAGCATGGCGTCGAGATCACAATCGACCGAAAACGCAGACGGGAAGTGGCGAGCCAGTTTGCGGATTCGAATGTTGAACTGGTCGGACTGGGGAGCGCCTGTGAGTACCACTCGACAGACCCGGCGGTCTTGAAAAAGAACATTGACGAGACGAAGGCGTTCGTCAGGTTGTGTCATGATGTCGGCGGTACCGGTGTGAAGGTTCGCCCGAATGGAATCCCGAAAGACGTTCCGATCGAGAAGACTCTGGAGCAGATTGGTAAGTCGTTGCGCGAAGTCGCAACATTCGGAGCCGATTTCGGCGTCGCGATTCGGCTGGAAGTTCACGGCCGCGATGGCTCCGCCGCACTGCCGAACATTCACCGGATGATGCAGATCGCCGACCATCCCAACGCCGTTGTCTGCTGGAACTGCAACCCGAGCGACCTCGACGGTGAAGGTCTGCAGAGCAATTTCGACCTGGTGAAGAAGAAAATCGGAACCATTCACATCCACGATTTACGTTCGACCAGCTACCCGTGGAAGGAGTTGTTCGGTCTCCTGAAAGCGGCTCGATTCTCCGGCTGGACATTGCTCGAAGAAGGAACAATGCCCAGGGACATCGTCGCCGCCATGCACGAGAACCGAGCGATCTGGCAACAACTCACGGCCAGGTAGCCAGTTAAAGGACGACAAAGCACACTTCCCGGAATCAGGCGATTGCAGCGATCCACTCATTGGTTCAATCAGACGTCACCGGGGATGCGTCAGGTGACTCCGCACCCATCGCTGCTTCGGAACTCAAAACGCTGCTCCCAATCGCGACCCGAACGACATCCATTTGCGGGAATCCTGCTGTAGCGGCGCAGAGGCAATTGAAGCCATCTGATTGTTGTGCTAAATCAGCCTGAATCAGACGAGCTGGATCAGCTACCCATTGAAACAATGTGCCGGTGGCACACGTCATCGTGGGATCTGCCTGGCCCCTGGTCGTTGACTCATTGGCTTCTTCAAGGACCGCATCCGTGGCTGTGATCGTTCAGAAATTTGGTGGAACCAGCGTCGCTGATACGGACAAGATCCGAGCCGCCGCTCGAAGAGCGTTGGATGCTCAGGCTCAGGGGAATCAGGTTGTCATGGTCGTTTCCGCCATGGGGAAAAGCACTGACCGCCTGGTCGACCTCGCTGCCGAGCTGTCCGACAATCCGCCGTCACGTGACATGGACATGCTGCTGTCGACTGGCGAACAAGTCAGCGTCGCTCTGGTGTCGATGGCGATACACGAAATGGGCGGCAAGGCTGTCAGCATGACGGGCTCGCAACTGGGTATCTCTACCGACGGCCATCATACGAAAGCGAAGATTCTGTCGATTTCGTCGGAAACGATCCGAAAACAACTGGACGACGGCAACATCGTTGTGGCTTGTGGTTTCCAGGGAATCAACGCCGACGGTGATATCACGACACTCGGCCGAGGCGGCAGTGACACGTCCGCCGTCGCGCTGGCCGCCGCACTTCGGCCAAGCCAGTGCATTATTCATACGGACGTCGATGGAGTTTATACAACGGACCCACGCGTCGAACCTGCGGCCAGCAAACTCAGTGAAGTCAGCTTTGAAGAGATGCTCGAACTCGCAGGAATGGGTGCCGGTGTGATGCACAGTCGCTCGATCGAAATCGGTAAGCGGTTCGGCATCCCAATCTATGTACGGTGCAGCTTCAACGAGAATCCCGGCTCGTGGATTTACACCG
>JAQBWV010000347.1 GCA_027624335.1 Planctomycetota bacterium | reverse complement strand
GAAAATCGAGATCGGTAAAGGCAGCGAATTCACCGTGCGAATTCCTTTGTGGAACTAGCCAATTCGGTCCGATTCGGGATTTCACAACTGCCGCAGAATGATTCGGTAGAAAAGAAGCAAGCGATTGCTGTTGTATGTGGACAGATTCCTGACCGCTTTCTCTGGTCAGTCGATTGTTAACTGATTCTTAACAATCAAGGGTCGGTGGTCTTCACAATCGCCTCGTACTGTCCGCCGCAACGCCGGGAGGCATGGTGCACCCGATCTTTTGTAGTCTGTGGAACGAGGCTCACGATGACGGCCAATTCTCTTGCGTTCAGAGTGGCGACGCTGTTCTTCTCCTGTACGCTGCTGGGAGCGATGTCCGGCTGCGAGGTCAGCAGCACCGATTCCCGCTCGTCCAGCGGAACGTCAGCCGGAACCTCAACTGATGGCGGTATCGAAACCACTGCACCATCGGGCGGCGTCTCGGGTGAAGGCGAAAGTCAGAGAATCCTGATTGACGGTTCCAGCACGGTGTACCCAATTTCGCAGGCGGTTGCTGAAGAGTTTCAGAAAAGTCAGCCGAATGTGAAAGTCGTTGTCGGGACATCCGGAACTGGCGGCGGATTCAAGAAATTCGTCGCTGGAGAAACTGACATGAACGACGCTTCCCGCCCCATCAAGGAAAAGGAAGCCACACTGTGCCAGGAAAACGGTATAGAGTATGTCGAACTGAAAGTCGCCATCGATGGAATCAGCGTCGTGGTGAATCCGGACAATGACTGGTGCCAGGCATTGACCGTCGCGCAGCTCAAGAAGTTGTGGGAACCTGGCAGCAAGGTGACCAAATGGAGCGAACTCGATCCGACATGGCCCGCCGAAGAATTTCGACTGTTCGGACCAGACACTGATTCCGGAACGTTCGACTACTTCACTGAAGTGATCTGTGGTGAAGAAGGAGCCAGCCGAACCGAGTACACCCCCAGTACGGATGACAATGTTCTGGTCAAAGGCGTTTCAGGAGAAAAATATTCGCTCGGCTACTTCGGTTTCGCCTACTACATCGAGAACGCATCGAAACTGAAGGCCGTGCCAGTATCCGCCACGGAGAATCCAGCGGACGCGATTGCTCCGACTGCTGAGACTATCGAAGGTGGAACCTACGTCCCGCTGTCGCGACCGCTGTTCCTCTACGTCAACAAAGCGAAACTCGTCCGCCCGGAGTTGCGGGATTTTCTGACATTCTATCTCGACCAGGGACAGGATCTGGTTAGTGAAGTTGGCTATGTCCGGCTCGGCAAGGAAACGCACGCGGCAACCGTCGACGCATTGAAGCAGGCGATTGGTAAATGAATCGAGTGTCCGGAAAATCGTCTCAGCAATTCAGCTGATCCAGCAGGAGTGCTCAACTTGTCCTCAGCTTCCACGTCCTCGATGCCGTTAGCTTCAACGGGTGCATCGTTGTGTCGTACGCTGTCGGTTCAGCGACTGAAGGAAGGGCTTATCCGGACGGGTCTGTTCGCGTGTGCCGGCGTGTCGATTCTGACCACGTTCGGAATCGTGGCTGTGCTGTTCAGCAATGCGGTGTATGACCTTTCTCCGGCAAGCACGAGTGTCAATGGGCAGGTCCAACACAACGCAGCGTTCTTTCAGCAGGTGTCGATCAGGGAATTCGTCACCGAGACGCGTTGGACTCCGCAGTTCTCCGAGAAGCACTTTGGGATCCTGCCACTTGTCTGCGGGACGTTGTTGGTTTCAGGCATTGCGGCTCTGATCGGAATTCCGATTGGCCTGTGCAGTGCCATTTACCTGAGCGAATACTCCTCACCTCGAATCCGGGCGATCATCAAGCCAGTGCTTGAAGTGCTGGCCGGAATCCCGACCGTCGTCTACGGATACTTCGCGCTGGTGTTCGTGACGCCTTACGTTCTCAGGCCGTTCTTTCATGACCTGCTGGGTTTTGATGTCAGTCTGTTTAACGCGGCGAGCGCCGGAATTGTGGTTGGAGTGATGATCATTCCGATGATCTCGTCACTGAGTGAGGATGTCCTGCGGTCGGTCCCTCGCAGTCTTCGCGAAGCCGCCTACGCACTGGGTTCGACACGTTTCGATGTTTCAACACGAGTTGTTGTGCCGGCGGCCTTATCCGGCATTATTGCTTCGTTTCTCCTCGCGATCGCTCGGGCCATGGGAGAAACGATGGCCGTGACGATTGCTGCCGGGCAGATGGCCAACGTCACCGCCAACCCGTTTCACAGTGTCGCGACAATGACGTCGTACATTGTGAACGTGAGCCTGGGTGACACCGAAATCGGCAGCATCGAAGAGAAGAGCATCTATGCCGTGGGGCTGACGCTGTTTCTGATTACGCTCAGCATGAACATCGTTTCGCAGTTTGTCCTGAGACGCTTTCGCGAGGTTTACCAATGAGCGATCTCGAAGTGGAATATGCGGGTCTGCTCAGACAGAGACATCGCATTGCCAGGTGTTTCGAATGGTGCTGTCTGATCGCCACGAGTTCTGCACTGTTGTTTCTCGCCGTGTTGCTGGCCGGAGTGATATGGCAGGCGTGGGGCTGGCTCGATCTGCAGTTTCTAACTGGATTTGATTCCCGTCGCCCGTCCAGCGCCGGGCTGCTTGCCGGCATCTGGGGAACGTTCTGGCTGATCCTGTTCACCACAATCTTCACCGTGCCCGTTGGCGTTGGGGCGGCGATTTATCTGGAAGAGTATTCGCGCGAAGACTGGTTCACACGGTTGATCAAACTGAACCTCGCCAATCTCGCGGGCGTTCCGTCAATCGTCTACGGGATGCTGGGCGTTACGGCCTTTGTGCGAATGTTTGGAATGATCTCGGCGGCGGACGGTGTGACTATGGTAATTTCACTTGGCTTCGGAACGCTGGAAATACCGCTGCCCCTGGGACGTTGCCTGCTGGCCGGATCGTTTACGTTAAGCCTGCTCATTCTGCCCGTCGTAATTATTGCCTCGCAGGAAGCATTGCGAGCGGTTCCGCCATCCATTCGTCACGCGTCGTACGCCCTGGGTGCCACCGATTGGCAGACGATCCGACATCAGGTTCTGCCAGCCGCCGTGCCGGGGATCGCGACGGGAATCATCCTGGCACTTTCGCGAGCAATGGGAGAGACCGCGCCTCTGATCATGATCGGAGCGTTGACTTATCTCGCCTTCGCACCCGGCAGCCTGAATTCTCCGATGGACGCTATTGAGGATCCACAGCGAGTGCTCGATGCTCCGTTCGACATGTTCACGTCAATGCCCATCCAGATCTTCAACTGGGTTGGTCAGCCAAAAGCAGACTTTCAGCATGTCGCTGCAGCCGGAATTCTGGTCCTGCTGATTCTGCTGGTCGCCTTTAATGCAACGGCCATTGTGATTCGTAACCGAGCCCAGAAGCGGATTTCCTGGTGAGAGACTCATGAATTCATCGCCTGACACTATGACCAGAACCGCGATCGATCAGCTTGAGGGGTATTCCATGAATGCAGGCAGGTCCGATTCAGCGGCCACGCGAGGACACCATGTTAGTGCTGTGGTGCCAGCGGTTCGCCCCGTTGTTACTGCGACGTCCTCCTCGAGATTGGAACAGACGGTCAAGTTTCAGACAAAGAGTCTGGATTTCTTTTACGGCGACAATCAGGTTCTGTTCAACGTGTCGCTGGATGTCCCCGAAAAGTCGGTCACTGCGTTGATTGGACCGTCGGGCTGCGGCAAGAGCACTTTCCTTAGAACACTCAACCGGATGAACGACATCATTGAAGGGACGCGTCACACCGGTGACGTCCTGCTGGAAGGTACTGATGTGTATGCTCCGCAGATCGACGTCGTGCTGCTGCGAAAACGCGTCGGCATGGTGTTTCAGAAGTCAACGCCATTCCCGAAATCGATTTTCGACAATGTTGCCTACGGGCCTCGCGTTGCCGGTCTCAAGAATCGACTCCGTCTGGCAGGCATCGTCGAGGAATCGCTTAAACGTGCCGCATTGTGGGATGAAGTCAAAGACCGACTGAACAAATCGGCGATGGCGCTTTCCGGAGGTCAGCAACAGCGACTGTGCATCGCGCGAACGCTGGCGACAAATCCCGATGTCATTCTGATGGACGAGCCCGCATCCGCGCTCGACCCCGCGTCAACTGCCCGGGTCGAGGATCTGATCTTCGAGCTAAAGCAGAATTACACCATCGTCATCGTGACACACAATATGCAGCAGGCGGCCCGCGTTAGTCAGCAGACGGCTTTCTTCTTCCAGGGAGAACTGGTCGAAACCGGCGATACTCGCAGACTCTTTACGAATCCGACGCAGAAACAGACAGAAGACTACATCACAGGCAGATTCGGCTAAGGAGCGTATTCGGATTACTTTTCGATTGGAGCAGCAAATCAACATGCTGTCGTCATTCCCTCGCCGGCGAGAAACTGTCGTTTATACAAAAAGTAGCCATCTCGCTCCGCGAGATGAGCCGACGTCAGCAGTCAGTGCGCAACTTCCGGGGATTGTTCCTCGCGGAGAGATAATTCCCACGACAAAACGTTTTGGACTCAGCAGTGTGGTCCCGCAAGCCGCTCATCTCGAAGAAGCGAGATGGTTACCTTGAAATGAATTTGCCCCAGAGCGGGCCGCTTTCAAACTTACGTATAAACAACAGGGCGGGAATCGACCGGAATCTGGAAGTGTCGTTCAAACAACTGAGTGCCCCTGCGCGGGCACGACGTATTTGAATTGCGAGTCAGCATTGACAAGCGAGAAGCTATTTCTAACCCGGTACGCGTTTCACGCTGCGTACCTGGTGATCCTTATCGATTCAGATTCTGTCGGAAGCATTTCGGAAAGACGAAGGTTCCATGTCCATTCATCTTGAACGCGATCTCGACGGTTTGCACCGCGACATTCTGCACATGTGCGCGATGGTTGAGGAGATAATCCACCTGGCCGTCGACGGTCTTCGCTCGCCCGGCCTCGAACTCGCCAAAGAACTCGCCGAAACCGACGACGAAATTGACGCGATGGACGTTCAGATCGAGGATGCCTGTCTCAAGATTCTCGCACTGCATCAACCGGTCGCGATTGATCTGCGACGCATCGCGACAGTTCTGAAGATCAGCGGAGAACTGGAGCGCGTCGCCGATCTGGGTGTCAGCATTGCTGAACGCTCAGCAGGTCTCGTGGGCTGCGGCGAAGTGGTGGTCTCTGACAAGCTGCAGGACATGTCTCTTTTGGCGCTCGAGATGCTTCATCGCAGCATTGACTGTTATGTCGAACTCGACAGTCAGAGTGCCCGGGAGATACTTGCACAGGACGCCGCCGTCGACCGTTTGAACTCTGAACTGATCTCCGAACTTCACGAGGTGATGCGTTCCTCGCCACTGCTGGTCGAGCCCGCATTGCACATGTTCTCGGCTACGCGACACATTGAGCGGGTCGCTGATCACGCCACAAATATCGCCGAGGATGTTGTGTTCATGGTGGAGGGAGTCATCATTCGGCATCGTGCAGACTTTCGAGCAATACCTCTCTAATGCCGGCGCGGCTTCCGGCCCGTCAGTCAGTTGACCAAATCTTCGCGGTACTACGAGTCAGTAAACAATGACGAGTCAGACCATCCTGATCATCGAAGACGAACCTTCCCTCGTTGAAG
>JAQBWV010000346.1 GCA_027624335.1 Planctomycetota bacterium | reverse complement strand
TGCTGCTGGAACTGACCCCGGAACGAGCGACGCTGGCTGCTACCGACAGCCGACGACTGGCTGTCGTCTCAGCGGCGGCTCAGGTCGTGGGAGAGGTCAACGTCGAAAACACAACTCCGGTTGTTCCTTCGAAAGCGATGCAGCTGATCGAACGGTCGTTGCCGGATCAGGAGGACGCCGTCGCTCTGATCGCGATTCATGCTAACCACGTGCTCGTCAAATGTGGCGGCTCGACGATTTACAGTCGACTTGTGGAAGGTCGTTTCCCGAAATACTCGGACGTAATACCGTCCGAGTTCAGTTCGTCAGTGGAGCTGGTGATCGGGCCCTTCTACTCGGCAGTTCGTCAGGCTCAGATTGTCACGAGCGAGGAAAGCCGCGGAGTCGACTTCCATTTTTCCAGTGGCAAACTGGCACTCACCAGTCGCGCGGCCGATGTTGGGCAGTCGAATGTCGAGTTGCCGATCGCCTATGACGGAGCGGAATTCACCATCACGTTTGATCCTCGATTTGTCGCGGATTTCCTGCGAATTCTGGACAGCGGGACAGCCGTTAAACTGAACTTGATCGATGGTGAGAGTCCGGCTGTCTTCACGACGGAAGATCAATATCGGTATGTCATCATGCCGCTGTCACGCGATCAGTAGTCTCACCGTGGTTAATGTTCGGCGCAGCCGACTTACCCGCGGCCCTTGTCCCTCAGCTCTTAGCCCTTGTCCTTCCCCATGTCTGACCCGACTCCGCTCTCGTCCGTTCTTTCGGAACTGATTGCGCGAAAAGGACTCGCGAGAGTCCAGGGGAACGCTCAGTTGGCCGGAATCTGGAAAACTGTCGCGGGTGATCGGATATCAAGCCGAACGAAGGTGCTGGGGTTGAAGCGGGGAGCACTCGAAGTTGCCGTCGATAACTCGGCTCTACTGAGCGAGCTGTCTTCGTTTCATAAAACGGCGTTACTCCAGCTGTTTCAAAAGGAGTACGCCGATCAAAAGATCAGCGATATTCGATTCACACTTCGAACTGACATGCGACAGCCAGACGAGAACAGCGGGAAGTAACAGTCAGCAGGAATTCAGGAAAATCAGATGAGCACAGACGGTTCAACGATCGATGGCGAAGCCAATCCAGTTGATAGTTACAACGAGAGCCAGATTCGAGCACTTGAAGGTGTCGAAGGAATTCGTACTCGACCGGCGATGTACATCGGCGATACGACGCCGCGTGGCCTGCATCATCTCGTTTACGAAGTCGTCGACAACAGTGTCGACGAGGCGGTTAATAAGTACGCAAGAGTCATCACAGTAAAGATCAACGCCGACGGTTCGGTCAGTTGTATTGATGATGGCCGCGGAATTCCCGTCGGGAAGATGCCCGACATGAATAACCGATCGGCACTCGAAGTCGTGTTGACCGAAATTCACGCTGGTGGAAAATTCGACCGCGCCGGCGGCTACAAGACAGGAACCGGTGGTCTGCATGGTGTCGGCATTACCGCTGTCAATGCGCTTAGCGAATGGCTCGAAGCTGAAGTTCGCCGCGAAGGACATGTCTGGACGATGTCATTTGTGCGTGGTGTTCTTTCGGATCCCTTGAAGAAGCTGGGGGCGAGCGAGACGACCGGAACGAAGATCACCTTTAAGCCGGATTCGCAAATCTTTCCCGATACAACGATCAATTACGACACCGTCGCTCGACGGATGCAGGAACTGGCGTTTCTCAACGCTGGAATCCACATCCGCATCAGTGACGAACGGAGCGGCCAGTCGGACGACTTCTGTTATGAAGAAGGACTCATCGCGTTTGTTAAACATCTGAACCGAACTGAAGACGCGCTTTTTCCGGCGGTGATCAGCATCAAGGCGACGTTACCCAGTGACGAAGGAGAAGTCGAAGTTGACGTGGCTCTGCAATACACGGCTGGTATTACTGAGAGCATTCGCACTTACGCGAACAATATCAACAATCTTGAAGGCGGTGTGCATCTCAGTGGGTTCCGCAGCGCGTTAACTCGATCGGTCAATGCTTATGGCAAGAGTACCAATCTGTTCAAGGATTACACGCCGACTGGTGACGACCTGCGGGAAGGTCTGACTGCCGTAATCGCCGTCCGGGTTCCGGATCCGCAATTCGAAGGTCAGACGAAGACGAAACTTGGGAACAGTGAAGTCGAGGGCATCGTGCTTTCTGCCGTTCATACGGGCCTGAATAAGTTCTTCGAAGAAACTCCGACTACAGCGAAGCTGATCTGCCAGAAGGGGATCCTGGCTGCAGAAGCCCGCGAAGCGGCAAAGAAGGCTCGTGAACATGTTCGCCGGAAGGGCGCTCTGACCACGGGCGGTCTGCCCGAAAAGTTACGCGACTGCCGCAGTCGAGAACTCGATATCACTGAGCTCTACCTGGTCGAAGGGGACTCGGCGGGTGGCTCAGCAGATACAGGTCGAGACTCAAACACGCAGGCAATTCTGCCTCTTCGTGGCAAGATTCTGAACGTCGAGAAAGCTCAGCTCATCAAGGTTCTCGGTAACAATGAAATTGCCAACATTTTCAAAGCCATTGGTGTACCCCCTGGCGCTGTCATGGAAGACGTCCAGAAGCGGCGGTATGGAAAAGTCATCGTGATGACAGATGCCGACGTCGATGGTAGTCATATTCGAACGCTGCTGCTGACGTTCATCTTTCGACATCTCAGACCGCTGGTCGAAAATGGGTGTATCTACATCGCTCAACCGCCGCTCTATCGCGTTCAACAGAAGAAGAAAGTTCGGTACGTCGACACTCATGAGAACATGATGCGTGAACTTCTGGAGCTCGGCATGGACGGCAGCACATTGCGAGTTGATGCCGATGGCACACTCTTCGAAGGTGACCACATGCGAAAGGTGGTAACGCTGTTGAGGCAGCTGGAAGATCCACTTGAAACGCTCGACCGACGCGGCGTCGACCTGCGTCATCTGGCAGCCAATTTTGCTAGTGAAGACGGCTACTTGCCACGTTATCGCGTTTACCTCGGTCGCGATGTGAACTGGTTTGCGACTAAAGAGGAGATGGAAGCGTTTGTCTCCGCGGAGGTAGAAAAACGTGGACACGAACTTGTTGTCGCCGATGAAAACGTTGATGCATCTGCGGCAACTGAAGGCGAAGACAATGAAGTGGACGTTGTCGAGAAACTGCAAGTGACAGACCTGCACGAAATCCGATCAATCAACGAGCTTCTGCGAGAGCTCCGTGATTACGGAGTCACGCTGACTGACCTGACTCCCGCACCAAACCGCAACGGCGAACCGTACTATCCGTTTATCATTCTCAACGAAGACGGAGCAGTGAAATTGTCCAGCCTGAGAGAGTTCGCGCCACAGCTTCGAAAGATGGGCGAACGAGGCCTGCGGATTACCCGGTTTAAGGGTCTAGGAGAAATGGACCCCGAGGAACTCTGGGAAACCAGTATGGATCCTGCCCAGCGTCTGCTGCTTCAAGTCCGCATGGACGACGCTGCAGCAGCCGACGAAATCTTCCGAGTTCTGATGGGCGACCACGTCGAACCTCGCCGCGAATTCATCGAAAAACACGCTCTCGACGTGAAGGATCTCGATATCTGATCGCCCATTAAGTGAGAGTTAAAAAGGGTTGGATATCGAGACACAATGGTTGATTTCACGAGACATACAGTATTGAAACGGTCTCGATACAGTCTTGAATCGGATTAGTGAATTCGTGTTCTATTTGGGCTATGAAATCGCCGCCCGTCGCGACTTCATCGAGAAAACTGCCAGCGACGTCACAAATTAACTTCGTTGTCACCTGAGTCAGGCTCATTCGAAGATTCGTCGTAGAACCGGGTACTGAACCATCTCCACGCGGTAGCGACGTGAGCATGACTTCGTCTGACGATGCCGATAATCTGCAGAACTCGTTCGCCAACGGAGCCCGGCCGGCTACGCGAGTCAGTAGCAAATTCACTGCTCGCCAAGCCAGCACCATCCCGCCGCACGCGAGTGACGAGGCCTGTCACGCTACGACTTGACTGGGTTGCGATTCCACCACCAGAAGACGGGAACCCCAGCCGCGATCATTCCCAGCCCGATTAGCGCCTCGACAGGGTTGCCCAGGAAGACGTACACCAGAAACCACGCGTAGACCACCATGTAAAGAATCGGTGTGAACGGGTAGCCGAGTGTGCGGTACGGTCGTACGGTGTCGGGCTGTTTTCGGCGAAGGACGATGACCGCTCCGACCGAGAGCGCGTAGAAGATGCTCGACACGAAGATGATGCAGTCGGTCAGGATGCTGAAGATGCTCTTTTCTTTAAAGTAGTCGACGTATTCCACGAGGACCGCAGAAGCCAGGACAAGGACGACTCCCAGCGAGCCCTGGACGAGGATCGCGACTGCCGGCGTTCGGAATTGAGCGTGGACCTCGCCGAGGATCGGGAAGAAGACTTTGTCTCGACCCATCGCGAAGGGAACTCGCGGGCCGAGCAGCAGGTTGCTGTTGATTGCTCCCAGCGTGCTGACCATCACGCCGATCGCCATCAGCTTGCCGCCCCAGTCGCCCAGCAGTCTGGTGACCATGATCTCGGCGACGTGTTCCTGGTTCTTCAGGACGGCCATTTCGGACATCGGCACGACCGCGTGGTAGGCGATATTCGCACCCAGATAGAGCAGAATGAGCAGCCCGACTCCTCCGAACAGAGCGATCGGAATGTTCCGCTGCGGGTTGCGGATTTCCTCGGCGACCGGAGCAATCCCGTGCCAGCCGTTGTAAGCCCACATAACGGCCAGCAGCACCGCGGCAATTTGAGTCGACAGCGACTCCTGAGTCGGCACAATCGTCGCGCTGAAGTTTGCCACGTCTACAACGTCTCGCCCGCCCAGTTCCAGTACGAATGGCAACACGGCGACGAACCCGACAAAGCCGGCTTTGATCACCGTCGTCACTGCCTGAACGGTGCCTCCCCAGAGAACTCCCACCACGTTGATCGCTGCCGCTGCCAGTTGCAGTCCAATCGCCAGTCCGAGCGTCTCAAACAGATTGAACTCAACCCCCTTTAAAGCGATGTCCAGCGAGCCAACAAAAATCATCGACAAAGCCGCCGTTGAAGCGGGCCGGTTAAACAGGAACTCCTGCCAGCCAAACAGAAACGCGGTGAGCTTCCCGTACGCCTCTCTTAAATAAACATAAAGCCCGCCCGCATGAGGCAGCATCGTCGCAAGCTCGGCAAAGCAAAGAGCCCCCAGCAGACACAGCACACCGCCAACAATCCAGACGGCAATAATAAGATCAAACCGCCCGGCCTCTGCCGCGATCCGCCCCGGCTTAGCAAAGATCCCGGACCCGATGACATTCCCCACGACAATGGCGATCGCCATTCCGGGCCCGAGAGCCCGTAACAACGAAGGTGCTTCGGGAGTCGAGGACTCAGAAGTAGGACGGGCCGCAGATTCGTCTGACATCGCAACTCCACCGGCCAGTTCTCGAGAGAACTCTGTGCAGCAGTTCCACAACCTGTCAAAAGCCCGCTTTCCCACCGAGCATGTGCTCAACGTCCGTACCGAACGCGACCACCAGTAAACTTGTCAGCGAACGCTTGTTTATGGTCCAGCACGGCATTTCCAGTGTGTCACACACTCCTGCAGGGATGAAATTGCCTCGGCTCAA
>JAQBWV010000345.1 GCA_027624335.1 Planctomycetota bacterium | reverse complement strand
CAGCGTGGTGAAAAAACGACTGGTTTCCCGCCTGCGCGGGAATGACGCAGTCTGAAATCGGGAAGTTAATTCCGACATGTTCCTAAGTCAGGGTCGGCCTGACGGAGTCAAAACGACTCTCTACATTCAGTCCCACCCAATATCGACCTGCATGCTGCTGTTTGTCGATTCAGTCTGTCGAACGTCCTCGCTCAGAGATTGGGCGAATTGCCAGGGGCTCACCTGCCCATGTGGTAATGTGACCTCAGTCCGTCTCTGCTTGAGATGCGAGTTGTTTCCTGTGACGTTGCAGGGAGCAGCATTGCCCGGATGTTGCTTTATCGTCAGGTGACGAAAAAGCACTCAGATAGTGGACTCAACGCGTGAGGGATCTCGTAGACGGTTCAGTTGTTCTGGACCGTCCAGTCTGCGACATGTGACGCAGCGTAGAATGGACGCGATGGTTCATTTACGCGATGGCTCATTTAGCGGTTGTCCAGCTCAGTTTCGGTCCGTCCAGCCGCTGTACACAGTCGTCGAGAAACCGAAAGAACTCCTGATCCGCAGCTTTCTGAGACTCCATGGTCGCGGCACCAAAATTCATGGCGACTCCAAGTTGATCGTCCACTCCCAGCCCGAGCGACTTCACCAGCTTCAGTGCTTCCGAGATCTGAGGATCGTTCTCGATCTGGCGTTGCTCGTCGGGACGCGGCTTTGAAGTGTCTGCTGAAACGACATGAGACCAGATCGTTTCCCATTTGCCGTTGGCCAGCTTCGCGAAAAAGCGTGTCTCCACGCGAGCCTGTTTTCGCTGCAGACTCAGATCGAGCGTCGTCACGCGAAACCCCCGCGCCCCTACTCGCTCTGTTTCGCGAATCGCTGAACTGAAGTCGGGCGTCGAGTTCTGTGGTCGCCGTGCCCCTTTCGAACCAGGCTCCCGGAGCAGATCGGCCAGCTGCCCCCCAATCTGTTCCTGCAGGAGCTGCGGGATCAATTCCGGCAGGAGTTTTTCCAGCCCGGCCTTTTCAGCTCCGGCGTCGGTTCGAAAGAGCGTTTTTCCCATTCCCTGAAAATCGAGCCTGGTCGCCAGTTCGTACTCAATGATCGCTCGCCGAGCCGACCACTCAATTTCATCCTGACCACGCGCCGGGATCCGATCGGCAAGATTCGGAACCTCAACCACTGGATCGATTCCCTGCGCACGCAACTGCTTTTCCAGATCGGTTGCTGTGCGGGTCTCAACGTCTTCAAATCGTTCCCGCCAGGACAGCATTGCAATCCGACGATTCTCCGCCGACTGCGCGAACGAGTAATCCACTTCCCGACGCGGAAACGTCAGCATCACAAACTGAGTCTCGACGTGTTTACCACGCTTGTCCTTTCCCGGTTCGCTGTCGAGTTTCGCAAGTTGCGCCGCAGCACGTTCGAGTTCGGTTTCCAGCAACGTCACCAGAGCATTTGACTCTGGCTTTTCGTCGAGCCAGTTCTGAATTCGGTCACGCAGTTGAGTTGCCGATTCTCTGGCGACGGCAATTTCGTTCGGCGCGACCTCTTCAAGCATCTGCGGATGAGTTTTCCGCAGCCATTCCCGCTGTATGGCCATCGTCACCACGCCGTCGGCATCCAGTCCGAGCAACGCTCCACGCAATCGCTCGCCCGAATCAAGAGTCACCAGGTCAGCCGCCAGACGCGCAGGCCCGGCTTTTTTCTGAGCAATCGCAACGTCGGCGGTGACGCACAACAAAGCGACCGCCGCAAAGACACCTGTCTTCAACATAACTCGAACGCTCAGCATAATCCGCTCCTGCAGCAACCAACGATCCGATTCAGTTGGAACGGTTTTCGTAACGTTACATCAACAATCTTCAGACGAGGTACCGACGGATTCATGCTGTGAGCATAAACTACGGCATACACGGAAAGACACGGACGCAGCTGCAATCATCCGTTTCTTTTCGGGTATTCCGTGCTTCTACTTCCGCAGGGCTCCCTGAACATTCTGAGAGGTCCAGTCAGGGATCAGTTCCGCCGCTCATTAGTCGCGTGTTCGCAACGCATCTCGATCGTTCGACGTTGGCGCTGCGTGCTGGCTTTCGTATTGTGACGTCAGTTCCTCGCTGATTCCCGCCTTCGCGATCCTGCCTGTGAGTCTCATTATGTCTCGGCTCCTGACAATCGTTGTTTCTATTGGTCTTTCCAGCACTGTAGCGGTCGTGTCTGCCGACACTCCGCCAGACCAGGCGGAAGCGATTAAAGCACTTGGCGGCTGGGCTTCTAACTTGCAGAAGAATCGTGACGGAACCGTTCGGTTCATCCGGTTCAGCAAGACGGGTGTGACCGATAAGCATCTGGCTCAGATCCCGGTGTTCAAGCAGCTCGATTATCTCGCCGTCATTACGCCAACCGTCACCGACGAGGGACTGAAACAGGTTGCTGGTTTGACGAATCTCGACACCCTGTTTCTGTCGGACTCCTCACTCACCGATGCTGCGATGCCGGCTTTGCGCGGGCTTGAGAAAATCGAGCGTCTTTATCTGGACCGAACGAAAGTAACAGACGCAGGGCTATCGAATATTGCCGGCTTGAAGTCACTCACGACACTGTCGCTCGCGGGAACAGCCATCAGTAGTATCGGGCTGGAACACCTGTCAGCACTGGAGAACCTGGAAACGCTGGTTTTGTCCGGGACTTCAGTTTCCGACAGCGGTCTCGTGCATCTGACAAAGCTCGCAAAGTTAAAGACGCTGTACCTCGATAAGACGGCACTTTCAGGAAATGGGCTGGAGCAGCTGAGCGCGCTGACGAATCTGGAAGTTCTTAGCCTGCGAGGCACCAGGGTCGCCACTGAGTCGCTGCTGGCATTGTCGACGTGTGCAAAACTGCGACAGCTCCACTTGTTCAACACCGACCATACTGAGGCTGACGTGGCACCACTTCAGAAGACACTCGCGAAACTCGACATCAACTTGAATCCGGCACGGGATCAGAAATTGAATGCGTTCGAGCGACTGCTCGCAGGAGAGACTCTGAGAGGCCCCTCGCGTCCCGCCGACGATGGTTCCGTTTCCGCACAGTCCACCGTCTTCGACGCGTCTGCTGGCGCGATTATGGCATCGATCGGTCAGCGTCTTGCTTCCTCCGACGAGGCGCCGGATTTCCAGAAGCATGTTCTGCCACTACTCGGGCGGCTCGGTTGTAACGGCAGAACCTGTCATGGCTCGTTTCAAGGGCAGGGCGGGTTCACCCTTTCAATGTTTGGATACGACTTTGACGCAGATCACAAATCGCTGACTGGTGGTGACGAGCCACGAGTCAATCTGAAGAATCCGGCTGAAAGCCTGATTCTTTACAAACCCACTCATGAGGACGACCACGGTGGCGGGCAACGATTTCAACCGAACGGGTGGGAGCATCGGCTGCTGCAACGGTGGATCGAAACCGGCGCGAAACGAGTTCCAGGCGATCCGCAGCGCATTGTTCGTTTTGATGTGGCTCCCGCTGAAATTGAATTTTCCAAACCCGGAGAGACCGCACAGCTTCGATGTGTTGCAATCTGGAACGACGGCACCCGCGAAGATGTGACGGCGTTGACTCGGTTTCAAACGAATGACGACGCCATTGCGGAAGTGACACGTGACGGGCTCATTACCTGCAAAGCTCCGGGGGACACCTATGTCATCTCGTTCTACGACAATGGAATCTTCTCGACACAGGTGCTGCTGCCAGTCAGCGATCAAACAGGCGACCGTTTTCCCGTCGTCAAGACACCGACGGAGATTGACCGATTTGTGACCGGCAAGCTGAGCAGGCTCGGCATCGTTCCCTCGGTCTTGTGTACTGACGAAGAATTCCTGCGACGGGTTTCTCTGGACATGATCGGCACGCTGCCAACACCAGATGAAGTGGCTGGCTTCCTGGCCGACCCGTCCCCGGACAAACGACAGAGGAAGATCGATGAACTTTTGGAGTCGCCGGCGTACGTCGAATGGTGGACGGTTCGGTTCAGCGATCTGACGGGCAGTAACTCGCAGTATCTGGGGACGACGGACATGAACACGCCCGCGTCCATTCAATGGAACGACTGGATTCGTCGACGCGTTCAGGACAACGTCGGCTGGGACAGAATTGCTGCGGGAATCGTGCTCGCGGAAAGTCGAAGGCCGGGTCAGACCTACGACGAGTATGCGGCCGAGCAGAGTCTTCACATGCGTCAGAAGGCTCCATCAGATTTCACTGCTCTCGAAAACCCGATGCACTACTACTGGTTTCGCAGCAACAACCAGCAGCCGACTGACCGGGCTCTGGCGTTCGGTTACGTGTTTCTTGGTGTCCGGCTGCAGTGTGCCCAGTGCCACAAGCACCCGTTCGATCAATGGTCGAAACAGGATTTCGAAAAGTTCACTCAGTTCTTTACTCGCATTAAGGAGGGAGCCGCTCCGGACGCGATGGCGGCACAGACTCAGCTCAAAACGAAGCTGGGTGTGCCAGTGAAGCTCGACACGGCGGCACTCAGGCGGCAGATGTATTTACGAGTCGCGGCAGAAGGGCTCTCGATTCCATGGAACGAGATCTGGATTGAGAAGCCCGGCAGCAAACCGCAGATTGCGAAGCTGCTCGGCAATGAAGAACTCGACCTCAACGAGTACGACGATCCACGTGAGCCGCTCATGGCCTGGCTGCTTCAGAAAGAGAACCCGTACTTCGCTCGATCGTTCGTCAACCGAATCTGGCATCACTATTTCGGAGTCGGCATCGTCGAACCTCCTGACGATTTCAACATGGCGAACCCTCCGAGCAACAAGGCGCTGCTTGACTGGTTGAGCGAGCAGTTTGTCTCAAAGGGCTACGACATGAAGTGGCTGCATAGAACGATTGCCAGTAGTCGCACCTATCAATTGAGCTGGAAACCGAACGACACTAACCGGGTCGACGAACGGAACTTCAGTCGCTCGTTGATTCGACGTATGCCTGCGGAAGTGACCATCGACGCGATTCTGCAGGCGACTGCCAATGACGCCCGCATGAAGACCTGGTCGAGTGATACAGCACAGCGGAAAATCACCCAGCACCCGAAGTCGATCCAGGCCAGGGGTATTGATTACTCACTTCTGGTCTTCGGCAAGCCGCTTCGCACGACAAACTGCGATTGCGAGCGTCAGGGACAGCCCACACTCCTGCAGTCTCTCTTCGTGCGAAATGACACCGAGATGCTCGAGTGGCTCGAACGAAAAGATGGCTGGCTGGTCGAAACAGCCACACGGTTAGGTCAATCACTGGCTCCCGAAACGACGGCTGCAAAGAGTGCTGTCAAACCAGTCGAGCGGAAAGATTTGGATCCATCAATTATCGACGACCTGGTCACACAGGCGTATCGGCGTTGCTTGAGTCGAAGTCCAACCGAAGATGAGGCCACGCGTGGCAGATCGCATTTGCAAGCTAGTGAAAATACGGTTGAAGGGCTTCGTGATCTGATGTGGGCACTACTGAATACGCAGGAGTTTCTGACGAACCACTAACAAGCGTCGAACAGTCGCACGCAGGAGCCGAATACAGCCAGCCCGCGACGAATCGCCGCCACACAACTCTTTCGCGCAAGAACGACGAAACAAGGTTGACGGCGCAAATTGGCAGTGGCTCTGTCAGTACGGCACGTTCTCAGGAAAATCAAACGAGAATCCGTTCGGCGGAGATGTCGATCCAGGTGGAGAA
>JAQBWV010000344.1 GCA_027624335.1 Planctomycetota bacterium | reverse complement strand
TGGGATGACGGTCCGGCATGGCAGCTTTCCATGCGAGTCGTTCAGGCAACGCGCACAGTGACAATGGAAGACGGCACCGAGGAAACCGATTTCGGCACCGATGACGACGTTGATTCCGATGAGGAATCATCCGACGGGCCGCGGACCTACTGGACGCTGGAAGGTCGGCTGTCGCGGGAAGACGAAGCGAAAACTCGCTGTGATGTTCGCGACGTTTCGCTGATCGTGCCCGGCGGTTTTGTGGTTCGGGGTCTGTCGATCGCTCGCCTTGAAGACTTCGGGGCGTACGAATGGATTCAATTGCTGCGATCTAATGATCTGATTCAGGTTCCGAACGGCGAAGAGTCCGATTTTGTCGATCAGCTTCTCGACATGTCAGCGATGCCGGAACTCGAATTGCCGGAACAACTGAAACTGGAAGAAGTAATCTCCGATCCGCGAGCCAGGCTGATCGTCGCCGCGCCGCGAGGTCGCTGGAAATATGAAAAGCTTCGAGCGGAAGTCCATTTCGACTACGACGGAACGGAAGTTCGTGGTTCCAGCCGGCGAGCGGTGATCGTGCAGCGAGAACTCGGGCGTTGCCTGGTCAGGAACCGGCATGCTGAACAGGACTACTGGAAAAAACTGGAGCAGTTCGGTTTTCGTCGGCTGCTGGACCGACGTCGCGGCGCTCACGATGTCGAGATTTCAACTCGCGATCTCGGCCCGGCCGTGCGGCAACTGATCGAGGACAAGTGGCAGGTTCAGGCTGATAGCAAAGATGTCCGTCAGGCTGGCCCGGTGCAGTTTCGAGTCAACACGTCGGTCGACTGGTTTGAGTTGCAGGCGACCGTTGACTTCGCTGGTCTGAACGTTGCTCTGCCAGAACTTCTGGCCGCGTTGTCGCGAGGCGAAACCACGGTCCGACTCGACGACGGTTCGCTGGGAATTCTTCCGGAAGAATGGCTGACTCAATACGGTCTATTGACCGGTCTGGGAACTCCTGATGGGGAGAATCTTCGCTTCTCGAATACACAGGCAGGTTTGCTGGATGCTCTGCTGGCCGGTCAGGAATCCGTTGATTACGACGATAAGTTCCTGTCGATACGCGACCGGATGCGGGATTTTAGAGGCATCCACGAAGTTGCGGCTTCAGAACGGTTTCACGGTGAGCTGCGCGGTTATCAGAAAGAGGGTCTTGGCTGGCTGCAGTATCTGCAGGTCTTCGGATTTGGTGGTTGCCTCGCTGATGACATGGGTCTGGGTAAGACGGTGCAGTTGCTGGCGCTGCTGCAGGATCGGTTGGACCAGAAGCCGGAACCGAAATATCCGTCGCTGATCGTTGTGCCGAAATCGCTCATCTTCAACTGGATGGAAGAAGCCCACCGGTTCACTCCTGATTTGAAGATGCTCGAGTACACCGGCATCGAACGGGCGCAACTGCGTGACGACTTCCACAAGGTCGACGTGATCATCACAACCTATGGAACGCTGCGTCGCGATGTGTATCAGTTAAGAGAAATTCCATTTGACTACATCGTTCTGGATGAGGCTCAGACGATCAAGAATTCGGCATCGCAAGTGGCCAAGGCGTCACGATTGCTGCAGGCCCGGTACCGAATCGCTCTCAGTGGAACGCCGATTGAAAATCATCTGGGTGACCTGTGGTCGATCTTCGAGTTTCTCAATCCGGGCATGCTGGGACGCAGCTCACTGTTCCGGATCTATGCCGCTGATGCGACGGACGTGAATTCAAGAGAGATGCTCCGCAAAGGACTCGATCCATTCATTCTGCGGCGAACGAAGCAGCAGGTAGCTAATGACCTGCCGGAAAAACTCGAACAGACAATCTACTGCGACATGGGTCGAGAGCAGAGGAAGCTCTACGACGAAATGCGGGCTCACTATCGCGAGTCGTTGATCGACATGGTGCGCGACCAGGGGCTGGCGAAGTCGCAGATGCACGTGCTGGAAGCGCTGCTCCGATTGCGGCAGGCTGCCTGCCACCCCGGACTGCTCGACCCGGAACGAGTCGATGGGGCGTCGGCCAAGATGGACGTACTACTGGCCCAGGTTGAGGAGCTCGTCGAGGAAGGGCACAAGGCGCTGGTCTTTTCTCAATTTACGAGTTTGCTGGCGATCGTCAGAAAGCGGTTCGACGAGAAAGGCATCACGTACGAGTATCTCGACGGTCAGACTCGAAACCGAAAAGAGCATGTCGACAGATTCCAGAACGATCCGGACTGTCCGGTCTTTCTCATTAGTCTCAAAGCAGGCGGTCTGGGGCTGAACCTGACGGCGGCGGAGTATGTTTTCCTGCTCGATCCCTGGTGGAACCCGGCGGTCGAGGCGCAGGCCATCGACCGTGCTCACCGCGTCGGACAGACGAAACGCGTCTTCGCCTACCGCCTGATCTGCCGCGGCACCGTGGAAGAAAAAATCGCCGCGCTGCAGGCACAGAAGCAGGAACTCGCCGACGCGATTCTGCAGGAAAGCAGCTCCATGATGAAGCGAATGACCGTCGAAGATCTCGACATGCTGCTCTCGTAGAACGCACAACCGCACGTCGAATCTGCACTCCTGCCTGCCAGAACGGACCACAGCCCGGTCATCGAATTTCGGTGCCGGGCTGGTTTCTGTTGCGAGCTCAGATCAGAAACGAGAGCTGCTGATTCAGTACCGGTAAAACTGTCCTGGAGCCGCTGACGCAGGCATTTGCTGATAGGCGGGCTGCTGATAAACAGGCTGCTGCCACGCACTCTGTTGTGCAAAGTTCGACTGTTGGTACTCAGGTGGCCTCGACATGTAAGGCGATGGCTGAGCCCCTGGTCCGTAGGAATATGCCGGACCTGAAGCAACTTGAGGTGAGTTCTGCTGCCAAACGGCGTGCGTGCCGGCAATTGGCTGTTGCTGAGGCTGCATGGAGTATCCCGGTACCGCATTCTGTGGCGACGAGAAGTAAGCTTGCCCCGGTGGCAACTGCATATTCGGTCCCTGCTGTGGAACCGTCAGGACTGGGTTCATTCCGTTGGGCCCGGTTGGGACCATCATCTGCTGCTGCTGGAAGTCCGGATGGACTCCGTAGTTTTGCGGGTATCCCTGTGCAGGAGCAGTCTGGTATTGCGGTTGTGTCTGGTACTGCGGCGGTCCCTGGTACTGTGACTGAGTCTGCGGATAACCCTGTTGCCCGTACCCCTGTTGCGAGAACGCCTGCGGAATCGCGGAATTCTGTGGTGCAAAACTCTGTGACGCAGATGCCTGTGGAACTGCAGGCTGGCCTGCCCCTTGTTGCGAAAACGCTCCAGGAGCCTGTAGTTCCTGGTAACCGTCAACGGGTGCTGTGGCGAACTGCTGCAACTGTCGCGGTTCCTGCGCCGTCTGGACTTCCTGAAACCTCGTGTGATTGGGCTGCTGCCACTCGGGGAGTCTCTTCTTATCCAGCATCTGCTGCTGCATGAGCTGCATCTGGAAGGTCTGTTCCTCAAGCTGCTTCTGAAGCTGATCCATTCGCTCGAGATACTCTGCCGAAACCGACGCGATCGGTGCCACTACCGGCTGAGGCAATGGCCTCTGGTAAAACGGTGTGGTAATTCCGGGAATGGCAGTATCGGTATACCCGCGTTGAAAGGCCGAGGCCTGTTGCATCTGAGTCATCTGACTGCTGGACGAGTTCGGCGGCGGCGTGTTTGCGTACTGCTGCACCGGAGCCTGGGCTGCCTCGTCGTACTGTGCCACGTTGCCGTACGATGGTTCCTCCAGGCTGGCTGAGCCCATTCCAAAATTTGGATGCATCCCTGAACGCTGCCGGAAACGGTGATACCATTGATGAGAGTAGGCCAGCACCGGGCTCATTCCCCAGCGACCAGCGACTTCCATTTGAGCCAGCACGTGCTTGTAGTTGTGAGGCCGGAACGAGGCATAGCCGGCGTGTGCCGGGAGTTCCTGGAAATACCCGTGCAGCCAGGGTTCTGGCGAATCGAACGGGTAAAGCTGATCGCCGCCACCGCCACCGCCCGCCGAAACCGAATCATACGGATTCGAGAATCCGCCCTGCCCGGCGACAAACGAACCGGACGCCATGCCGGGCGAGAATTGCATTCCGCCGCCTGGACCACACGTTGTGCATTGCCCAGGACTTGCCGCGACGCTTAGCGCCAAAAGCCATCCACTCAACATGTGAATCCCCTCCGTGGAGTCTTCAGGCGAGCTCGACGTGAAGCTGTGCCCGACCTGCGTTCGCGATTTCAACTCAATGGCCTGCTGCTGACAAATTTCGACCGACCTGGCTGCTGATCCCACTCGCATTGCCCGGTTGGCCACGAAAGCACAGACGAATCAACTATCTGAGTCCAACGTGACCGGATGCCAGACTTTGAGGGCAATCGGACCGCCAGACAGAACTGCAGAACCTTCTATTCACCCCGCCAGGCATCCGAGCCGCGCGAACCGACAGATCTGATTCTTCAGTGTCAATCAGTATCTTCGTCAAACTCATCCATCCAAATCCTGCAAACTTCGAAGAACCGTCGACGTCGTCTCATGTGAAGGTGACGTCCGGATATACTCAACCAAGATTACGTACTCTTCCTGTACTGCCTGTCCTGTGTCGAATTTCCGACCTGGCGGCGTTACAGGCTGATTCTCCCCTCGATCAGACGGCCCGTCACGGAAGAGGCCACCAGTACGCAGAAGTTGCAGATTCAACGCCATTTTTGCAGGCGAACCTGCTCCGTCAATCTGGTTCTGACCACCATCAGTCAGGCGTTCCAGGCTGGATCATTTACTTCGAAGCCGCCAGTCGGCGACTCAACTGAGGGGACCCTCGATGTATCGTAAACTACTGACCACAGCCGCACTGGCAGCGTCTGCCGGCTGGTCTGCTCAGGCAGTCGCTCAATTCCCAACGGCACTGCCGTCTCCAATGGCAGCGCCGTACGGAATTCCGGCTCAGCACATTGTGGTGACCCCGCCGAACGGTCAGCCCGTTGGCCCGCTGCTGGCGCCCGGGACGAAGACATTCATGGTGCAATACGTTCCAGCCGCTCCGGATTCAGTCGTGCCAGGAACTGCTGGTACTCCAGCAGTGGTCACTCAACCGCTGGCGATTCCGCCGACAGCTGGAACGATCACTGCAATGTCGCCGCGACCAGCTTACGCGACGACGACAATGCAGGTGCCGATGCCGGTCGCACAGGCCTACCCCGTCACCAACATTGTGAACCAACCAGTGCAGATGATCCCGCAGAACACACAGGTCTACACGCCGAGCTATTACTATTACTACTACCAACAGCCCTATCAGCAACCGACGTATGCCCCTGTTGCAGTCGCTCCAATGGTGCCTGTTGCCCCCATACAGCCGGTGGTGATCGGCGATATCAGCGGTGGTTACACAGGAGTCGCCGGCCCGATGAGCAATGCTCGCGGAGAAATGGGGCACGTCCGCTGGCCGTATTACAGCTACCGTCGCCCCTGGTACACAGCGGGCCAGCCAAGCTTCAACGTTTCGATTCCAGGTCCGGTCTGGTAAGCAGCTGGCGTCAGCAGACGCGACCACGACGCTTCCCAGGTTCGAATGACATTCGGAAAGGCCACTGCATAACGCAGTGGCCTTTTTCGATGGTGTCGTCAGCCCGGGCAGGCGACTCGGGCAACTGGATGGTCGCGGTCTCAGCTTACGATCTTCTCACTTTCGCGCGAAGAGTCATCAACCGACTGTGGCAGATGGCGTCATGCTTCGCGTGATTGTCCAGATCGTATGTGTAGCCTTC
>JAQBWV010000049.1 GCA_027624335.1 Planctomycetota bacterium | reverse complement strand
CGAATTGTGACCGGTTTCATGCGAGTGCCGTGAACGGTTACACGAACGTGGTCGTAGTACGTCCCGCCGCGCAGATAAAGCGTGTCGCCGGCGGCGAGCTTTGAAACGGCAATCGAAAGCGTTTTCCACGGCTGCGTTCTGCTCCCGTCGAACGTGTCATCGCCACGGGCCGAATCAACGAACCGCGCGGGGCCGTCGGACATCGGCCGGTCTAAGGGAGCGGGAAGAGGCCTCATCGGCGGATGTGACTGCACCGCCGCGAGGGACGTCGCCGACAGTGCGAGGACAGAAATCAACGCCGCAGGAAATCGCGTTCGAATACCAAGCATGTTCTGACCCGTGGTTTCAATTCACCGTGGACGCGCTCTCGCCGACGATTGCTGCGGAGCTCTTCGACAGATTGTCCGAAGTTTTCAAGAAACTGCGACCGAAGCCGCATTGTGAAACCAGTTCTGCTCGACTCTCTGCTCACCCGATTTCGTGGGCGATGAGGTCTTCGTAGGTCTCGCGTCGTCGGGCGACCGCGACGCTGAAGCCGTCGACCATACCTTCTTCGCGGCACGAGGCCGCGAGTTTTACGTGCAGCTCATCGCCGAACCGTACGCTGACTTTCAGGATCTGCCGCATTTCATGCGGCCTACTTCACTGCCGGCCAGAAAAACGTCACTCAATGCTTGAAGACGAACTCCGGGGTGTTGAGCATGGCCCAGAGAAGGCCTTCTACAACTTTGCGGCGGCTGGCGGAGTCTTCGTTCAGAAGGGCGACGGCGGCGGAGCTTTCTTCGGCGGTTGGGAAGCGAGAGTAGACCGACAGGTACAGCTCTTCGATGACTTTGTCGGATGCCTGGTCGCTTGACGCCAGAGTGGCGGCGAGTCCGGCATCGCTCGTCACTTTGTCGTAGAGCTTCTGTGAGTTCATCAGGTGCAGAGCCTGGACGATGGTTGTGTCTGGAGTTCGCTCGCAGGGGGGATTCTGATTCGGATCCGGTCTACCGAACGCGTCGAGAAACAGCGAGTCGATCCGGTGCGACCATAACTGTCTCGCGGTCGAGCCAGGCGGCATGGCTGCATATGTCTCCTGGACGCCAGTGATCTGCGACACCGAGTCCAGCAGCACTTCGGCCCGTAATCGATCGCGGTAGAAACGTGAGTAGTTGCGGGTGTCGACCGCATTTCGCTCGTTGGGAACTGAACTGAGACTGTAGACGTAGGAGCTCGCGATGGTGCGGATGAGGTGTTTCAGATCGTAACCGTGGTCTCGCAGGTCGATGGCCAGTGCTTCGAGCAGTGCGGGATTCGATGGCGGATTGGTCGCTCGCAGGTCGTCGACAGGCTCGACCAGGCCGCGCCCCATCATGTCAAACCAGACTCGGTTTGACATGACTTGCCGAAAGAACGGGTTATCGTCCGAAGTGACCCAGTCGGCGAGCACTTCGCGCGGGTCTTCCAGGTCATCAGCCACCGTCGCCTCACCGAACAACGGCTTGGCAGTGACCACTTCACCCGTCAGCGGATGCTTGACGGCGACACGTTTTCCCGCGAAGAAAAACTCTTCCGAGCCCGAGATTGGCGCGGAGATTCCCGTCCCTTTGCGACCGATGCGATCAAAGTACGCCGCCAGGCCATAGAAATCGGCCTGCCCCCAGACTTCGTTCGGGTGGTGGTGGCACTTCGCACATTCCATCCGGATTCCCAGAAACAACTGGCTGACGATTGTGGTCAGCTCGTCTGGAGTTCGACGATCACGAAACATGGTGACCGCTCCGTTGCGGAACGTGCCGCCTTTGGCCGTCAGTAGTTCTCTCACGAATTGATCGTACGGCTTGTTCCTGCGGAACGAATCGCGAATCCAGTTGTCGTAATTCAGTACGGCTTTGATGCCCGCGTGATACGGATTCGGACGCAGCAGGTCCGCCCATTTATTAGCCCAGTGATCTGCGTATTCCGGATCGTCGAGCAGTCCGTCGATCAGCTTCTGTCGGCGGTCAGGCGTCTGGTCAGCCAGGAACGTTCGCGTCTCTTCTGCCGTTGGAACGCGACCGATGATGTCGACGTAGGCGCGTCGCAGGAAATCGTGATCCGGAGCCGGTTCCGAAGGCGTCAGGTTCAGACGCTGCAGCTTTTTCCAGACCAGTTCGTCGATGAAATTGTTGCGCGGCAGTTTTTCATAAACATCCGGCGGAACCTTGTCGGACAGCGGCACGGAAACCGCCGCGACGGCGAACATTCCCATATACCGAGTCGTAATCGCCGCCTCACCAGTCACGCCCGTTGTTGAAACAAGCCCCTCGTCATCAACGCCAGCGATTCCGCCTTCGTTACTCTGATAATGAGACTGCCGCGTGACGTCGCGAGTTGAGCCGTCCGAATAATGAGCGGTGACGATCAACTGTTGCTCGGCTTCGCTGCCCATAATCCGCTCCGTTGGAGTGACCGAGATTCCCGTCAGCTCGGGAGCCTTCTCAACCTGCCGAGGCATCCCGGCATTGATCCAGCGAAGGAGCGTTTCGTACTCCGGACCGTCGGCTGCGAGTCGAATTCCGCCACCATGCGGCACTCTGCCGGAAGGCTTCAGCAGTAGCAGACTTTCTTCGGGAGAAGGCAGAAACACTCGCCGCCCGCGCGCTTCTTTTGCCAGCGACTCATAATCAAAGTTGGCGTCAAAACCGAGCAGCGACAACTGGAATCCGTTCTGCCCGCGAGCCTTTCCGTGGCACGGTCCCGAGTTGCACCCTCCCGCGGTCAGGATGGGGATGATGTCATTCTGAAAATCGACGGCCTGCTGTTTTTGACCATCCCTCACTTCGACCGTGACGCGAGCTTCGTCAGTGTCTCGCCGAATCAGAATGACCGCTTTTCCGTTTGAGACCGGGCTGACCAACCCCTTCACATCGACAGTCGCGACCGTGGTATTCTCCGAGACGAACTCGACTTTCCGAGTGAGATCAAGGTCGAGCCCGTCGACTGTCTCGCCAACTATCAACTGCTGCTGCGCATGCGGGCCGACGAGTGTGATGGTAGCTGGTTCGGGAACGATCGGTGCGGACAGCGACTTCGCACTGAAAGCAGCGAAAGTTGCGACACTAACGAACAGTGGAAAAAGTTTCTTCAGCATCATCGTTGTCCTGAATCCGAACCGAAACACCGCAGCGATCGTCTGGTCGCTTTCATTCTGCGGAGAGAACCGGAAATATGGTCCGTCCAATCTAACAAAGCGACCGGCTTCCGGCAGCGTGTCCGATGAAAAAGGCAAACCTGACTCATGTCCGAATCCTTCCACTGGCTCGATCATCTTGTCGTTCTGGGATACCTCGCCATTTCGATCGGGCTGGGCATTTTTCTGCGTGGTCAGTCAACTCGCGAAGAGTTCTTTCAGGCCAGCGGTTCAATGGGCCGCATGACGGTCGGCCTGAGCGTCATGGCGACACTGTTTTCGGCTAACAGTTTCATGATGTACCCGTCCACGGCGTACGCAGTCAGCCTGACGGCGGGAGCGGCGATCATCGCATTCTGGGCGATGGCTCCGGTCGTGATCTGGGTGTTTATCCCGGTCTACTCGCGACTGAAATGCAAAACCGCCTACGAGTACCTGGAGCAGCGGTTTCATGTCTCGGTGAGGTGCCTCGCCAGCGGCCTGTTCATCCTGCTGAGAATCGGCTGGATGGCTTCCGCGACGTACGCGGCATCCGTTGCGATCTCCAGCATCTCAGGAGTCAACCAGTTCGTCGTCATTTTTAGCCTCGGAGCGGTTGCCATCTTCTACACGCTGCTCGGCGGCCTGCGAGCGGTGATGTGGACCGACGTGCTGCAATTCTTCATCTTTGCCGGGACGATCCTGTTCGCACTCGGCCTGATGATTCTGCAGGCTGACGGCGGATTCTCGGGAATCGTCAATAACTACTTCGGTGGCCGGGAAAACCTCGTTGTCAACCTGTCCCTTGACCCAACCGTCCGGTTTGCGACGTTTGCCACGTTGATCGGTAGTTTTCTGGAAGGACTCTCGGCCTTCGGAGCCGACCAGGTCGCCGTTCAGCGTTACATCGCCGCGAAGGATGAGAAGACGTCGCAGTCCGGCTTCCTGATCAACATGCTCGGCCTGTCTTTTATTGTGCCAAGTCTGCTTTGCATTGGGGTTGGTCTTTTCAGCCATTTCGAGGGCCATCCGGAAGAGTTGGTTCCAGTTCTGGTAAAGCATGCACCCGCGATCGCGAAGATCCCCGATATCCCGCAAGTCCATGCCGCACGAAACGCTGAGGAAATCCAGACGGCGATTCGACTCAACAATCCAATGGGAGTCCGCGACGACATACTGTCAAACGGTCTCCAGGATCAGGCCTTACCAACGTTCGTTCGGCTCAAGTTTCCACCCGGTGTCGTCGGACTTCTTGTTGCAGCATTGATGGCGGCGACGATGTCGAGCATCGACTCGGGAATTCACTCGGTAACGACGGCGATCGTTGTCGACTTTCGAGACCGGCTGTTTCCGTCACTCCGACCGGCCACCGATGCCGGAGAAATGCGAGTGGCTCGGATCATCCTCGTTATTGTCGGAGCGTTGGCTGTCGGACTGGCGTGTTTTGTGGGAGACCTCGGAGACGTCTTTGATGTCGCCAAAAAAACGACGGCGGCCTTCGGTGGGCCGCTACTGGCCGTGTTCATTGTCGGGCTGTTCATGACTCGCGTGACCTGGCTGGGAGTCCTGCTGGGAACCTTCGCCGGAGCGGCGATCACCGTCTGGCAGATGGACGCTCACCCGGACTGGTTCTCCCTCTGGTTCTGGCCAATCGGATTCTTCTCGGCGATCGTGCTTTCAGTTGTTCTGAGTCTCATCCCGGTTGGAAAGGGCTCGAACTCGGATGCTCCGCCGCTGACCTGGTCGAGAGTCATGAATTCTAAAGAAGCTTAATCCAGGAAGTGTTTCGCCAGCAGAGCAGCGAAAACTGGTGTGCCACTGGCTCTGCCAGTGCTGGTTGTTTCACCGTTCTGAGTCGCGAAATGCACTGGCAGCGCCAATGGCACACTTCGTTCTCAAAGTGGCTTGATCGCTGGGTGTTTTGTCGAATCGGGAGCCGGTAAACTGGGCGTGCGTGGCCTGTTACAAAGTAGCCATCTCGCTCCGCGAGATGAGCAGACTCCAGCAACGAGCCACGATTCCTGTATGACGGCTCAGTATGAAAAGGTCTTTCGAACTTCCCAGCAAAAAACTGACTTTGGCGGTTCACCCGGCAAACGGCTCATCTCGCGGAGCGAGATGGCTACATTGGAGTGACGGGGCGAGACCCCGCCTGCTGATTTATAATCCGTCAGTTCTATTTTCGTGTATTTTGTGTCTTTCGTGGTTGAAGACCGTCCGATTGAAACTTCGTCAGGCAGAGCCTGACCTACCTTGATGAAAACTGAGAATCCCATGGCCACTGCTGAAATCTCTTCGAACCTGAATACCTGGTCTGATCTCGCCGATCGCGTCCTCGCTGGCCACACGCTGACGAAAGAGGAAGGTCTGGCGATTCTGAGTTCTGACGACACGGAACTGCTGTCGCTGCTCGACGCTGCCTGGCGAGTTCGTCGTCACCACTTTGGCAACGACGTTCACCTGTACTTCCTGAAGAACGCCAAGAGCGGTCTGTGCCCGGAAGACTGCGGGTACTGCTCGCAGAAC
This sequence comes from Planctomycetota bacterium, assembly GCA_027624335.1. Lineage (GTDB taxonomy): Bacteria > Planctomycetota > Planctomycetia > Planctomycetales > Planctomycetaceae > JABMPE01. The sequence goes on along the minus strand of JAQBWV010000049.1, from coordinate 28,334 downwards.
GTGAAATCGACCGCTCCGATCGAGAAGTACAACCTGCTGAACGAGGAGCAGATTCTGGCTGGAGCCAAGCAGGCCTACGACTCGCAGGCTCGTACCTACTGCATCGTGACCAGCGGTCGAGGCCCGTCGAACAGCGATGTCGCACACGTCTCCAGCGTCGTGAAGAAAATCAAAGACGAGTACGGACTTCACATCTGCTGTTGCCTGGGAATCCTCAGCCCCGACCAGGCAACGACTCTGAAGGAAGCCGGCGTCGACCGCATCAATCACAACCTGAACACCAGCCGAAAATACTACGAAGACATCTGTTCGACCCACACCTTCGACGATCGCCTCGACACGCTGAAAGTCGCTCGCGATGCTGGCATGGAACTTTGCGCCGGAGTCATCGCCGGCATGGGTGAAGAACACGGCGATCTGGTCGACGTCGCGATCGAACTGCGAGGCATCAAAGTTGAATCCATCCCGGTTAATTTCCTGAATTCGATCGACGGCACGCAGCTTGAAGGCAAATGGGATCTTGATCCTCGCTTCTGCCTGAAGACGCTGTGCCTGTTCCGCTTCGCGAATCCGGATACGGAAATTCGCATCGCTGGCGGTCGCGAGATCAACCTGCGATCGATGCAGGCGATGAGTCTCTACCCGGCCAATTCACTCTTCGTTAGCGACTACCTGACGACCAAAGGCCAGTCGGCGATGGAAGACTTCCGAATGATCTAAGACCTCGGCTTCAAGATCATCACCGGCGACGCCCGCAGTGCAGAACTTCTCGCCGACCGCGAGAAAGCCGTAGAGGCCGCTCAAGCTGGCTCATCGTGCAACCCCTGCGGCGGCTCGACTGAAGGCTTCAGCTGTTAAACGCAGACCGTGATCGATCAGTCGGAAATCTAAAACTCGAACGTGCGGCTGGCTATTTTGCGGAGCTGCACGAACACATTCACAGGCACCTCAATTTCATCGTTTCGAATTCTCATGCCGACCGACCTTCCAGCATTGAACCGCCCGATCAAACTTGCCGTGTTGATCTCGGGAGGCGGTACAACGCTGCTCAATCTGCTCGAAAAGAATCAGGCCGGGCAACTGGATGCCGAGTTCCCCATCGTCATTGCCAGCCGCGAAGACTGTCGAGGCGTCGAGCGTGCCCGCAGCGCCGGGCTGCACTGCGAACCGGTCGTCCGATCACAGTTTGATTCTGTCGAAACATTCAGCGAACGAATCTTCGACCTGTGCCGAGACGCCGAAGTCGACCTCGTCATCCTGGGAGGCTTTCTGAGTCTGGTACAAATCCCCGACGAATTCGCTCACCGAGTGATCAACATTCACCCGTCACTGATTCCGGCATTCTGTGGAAAAGGCTTTCACGGTCACCACGTTCATGAAGCGGTACTTGAACGTGGAGCGAAAGTCAGTGGGTGTACCGTCCACTTCGCCAACAACGAATATGACGCTGGCCCCATCATTCTGCAGAAGATTGTGCCGGTGATGGACGACGACACCCCGGGATCTCTTCAAAAGCGAGTGTTCGAAGCTGAACGCGAAGCCTTCCCTGAAGCGATTCGCCTCTTCGCTACCGGTCGCCTGAGAATCGACGGCACGCGAGTTGTTTCCAGTTAGGAGCTGACTGCAACGGCGCCCCGCGAGTGCTGTCGGTATTGCTCGCCAGCTCGGGCGAACACGCGGCAGAGGAGGTCTCGATGATCAAGATTTTCGTTCGTGCTTTCCAGTAATGATCAACATGAGCAGCAGGCCGAAGAGCAGGCCGGTCGCCAGCATCCCCAGAAACAGCCAGGGGGAATTTCGCTGTTCGTAACCATGCAGGAGGTTAGTTCCGAAAATCGACGACAGCGTCGCTATCGGAAAGAAGAACGCGACCAGCACGTTCAGCCGGTGCGACGAAACGCCGATGTGGTAACTCACTTGAGCCTGTTCTTCAGCGCGGCAGACGATCAGGAAATCCAGAGCGTTCTTTGCGTCGGCGTTGAGCAATTCTGCCGTTCGTTCGATTTCATAAGCTTCATCCCGCAGGTCAATGACGTCGCGGGCGTCCTGGATTTCCTGTCGAGCGGCCTGCAACGCCTGATACTGGTTCCGCGCGGATCGATAAAGTGGCAGCAGGTCGGAGATCACTTTGAAGTAGTCATTGGACGTTTTTGCCTCGTCTTCCTGACGCTCCAGTTCGTCGATTCGAATGCGAAACTCCTTCAAGTGACCCTGCAGGGTTTTGATGGTCGACCTGGGGCAGTTGGCTTTCCACGTGCCGTCCGGTTGTCGCCAGAACAGGCGGCCAACCCGTTCATTTTCATCGGCGAGGGGAGGGCTGTGAAGAATCAGTAGCAGATGACCATCGGAGACCATCGCTCGCTGACGACCAGCCTGATTACCCAGCCGTTTTCTGAAAACTGCCGGAACTTCCCAGCTTGCGGGAATTAGAACTCCGGCAGCTACGTCGGAAGGTGACCGCTGTTGTGATCCTGAGTCGGACAATTCGAGACTCCTTGGTTAAGTGGAGTGTTTGTTCGATTCCACGCGAAACCGGACGCGTTGTATTCGCTATAAAGGCTGCATCGCCTGCGCAGTTTCTACAGCTTTCCAGTCAAACGACCGAAGATCGAACCGGTCTGGTCGCGTCTGCCGGTCACCAGTACGATCTGTGATTCTTGCAGAGAGCGGGCATGTTTTGCCATTCTCACTACGTCAGGTTACCGCTTCAGATCTTCAGCAGTTGTCCACATCGGGCCTCCGAATAATCCGAGAGCTGCCTGGTGGTCTTTTTGTCAGGATTGTTCTGAGCGGATTTGAAACACTTTGCTTTCGAGGTTTCCGAGGAGTTTCGACATGAAACGTCTTGCAGCGTGGGTCGCGGGTTCAATTGGCGTCGCCGTTCTTGCCACCGTGGGAGTGCTGGTCACCAGCGACCGATCAGTTGAAGCTCAACAGGCCAAGCCGAACTTTGTGCAGGCGTATGACTGCACCATTCAGCTGAAGGATATTGCGATCCTGGCTGCCGAACGACCGGGAATTCTGGACTTTGTCGAACCAGAGGAAGGCGATCCTGTTCGAGCCGGCAAGGCCGTTGCCGGATTGAAAGACGGCGTCGCCAGAGCGACCTATGAGAAGGAACTCGAAAAGGCGAAGAATGACGTCCACGTTCGCTATGCTCAGAAGTCGTCGGAAGTAGCCGACGCTGAGTATGCGATTTCCCTGGCCGCCAACGAGAAAGTTCCGGGAACTGTTCCCTTGGTGGAATTGCAGAAACTTCAACTCGCTGCTCAGAAGGCACTTCTGCAGATCGAACAGGCGGAGTTCGAAAAAAGAATCGCTGAATTGACCGTCCTCGAAAACCTTGAGGCTCTCAAGACGTACCAGGTGATCGCTGAGTTTGACGGCATTGTCTCCAAGGTGTTCCAGAGGAAAGGCGAAGCGGTTCAACAGGGAGCACCGATTCTGGAAGTCCTCAGTACAACCCGCGTGAAAATCGAAGGCTATATCAGCATTTCAGATTCGACGCGGATCAAGGCCGGTGACACCGTTCAGGTTCAACTGGACGCTATGGACTTCGATATCCCGTTCAAAGAGGAAGTATTTACCGGCAAAGTGAAATTCGTGGATCCTCACACGTCGCCGATTATCGGAAGCGTGAAGCTCTACGCCGAGGTTGAGAATCCCCGAGGAGTTCTTCGTCCTGGCTTGAATGCCAAAATGGTGATCACACCATCCTCTCCAGTGACAACCGCAGGTTCTGGCAAGTAGCTCATCGCGAATTCTGCCTGGAAGTTCGCCCACTTTGATTCCGCACCGGTGATGTGATGATTACTCAGCAGTCATCCGAAATGATCCCTTCGACTCAGCGGGCAATACCTTTGGCCGTCAGGGCGGATCTGGTCGTCAAGCGGATCGATTACCTGGGAGTTGGTTACTGGGTCATCAAGGACCCCGCCGGGCTGAAATACTTTCGACTTCAGCAGGAGCAATATCACGTTCTGAACCTGTTAAATGGCGAGCGCAGCCTGGAACAGCTCCGCGAAGAAATGCTACGGATCATGCCGACCGTTCGGCTGCAACTTTCGGATATTCAGCACCTGATTACCGACCTGCACGAAAAAGGGCTGGTCTGCAGCAACCGATCGGGACAGGGTGCCGCTCTGATTAAGAAGCAGGGCGATGAGAAGAAAAAGAAGTTCTTCAATACGCTGAAGAGTCTGCTTTACCTCAGATTGCCAGGCTGGGATCCGGAATCGACGCTCAAGGTCATTTATCCGTTCTTCCGGTGGATGTTCACGCCCTTTGGAATATTTCTCTGGGCATCCATCGTCGTAACTTCGTGGACGATGCTGGCGGTTCAGTTTGACTTGTTTCGGACCGAGCTGCCGAAGTTTCAGCAGTTCTTTGGATGGCCGAACCTGCTGTATTTGTGGGTGACGCTAAGTATCTCAAAGATCATCCACGAATTCGGCCATGGTCTGAGTTGCAAGCATTTCGGCGGCGAGTGTCACGAGATGGGTGTCATGCTGCTGGTATTCAGTCCCTGCCTGTATTGCGATGTGTCCGATTCGTGGATGCTCCGCAACAAGTGGGCTCGCATCATGATCGGTGCGGCCGGGATGTATATCGAAATCCTGCTGTCAGCCTTCGCGATTTTCGTCTGGAGATACACAGATCAGGGACTGCTACACAACCTGGCTCTCAACGTGTTCTTTGTCACAACAATCACGACGGTCATCTTCAACGCCAACCCGTTGATGCGGTTTGACGGCTATTACATGATGTCCGACTTCCTTGAGATCCCGAACCTTCGTCCCAAGGCGGACAAGCTTCTGCGCGAGTCCTTTGCGTGGTACTGCCTGGGCATCGAGTCCAAACCTGACCCGTTCATGCCGGAAACCGGCAAGGCATGGTTCATCACATTCGCGATTGCGGCCGGGATCTATCGCTGGTTCATCGTGATTGCCATCACGGTATTTCTTTACACAGTACTGAAGCCCTACGGACTTCAGAGTATCGGTGCGACACTGGCCGTCGTATCGGTTTCGACTATTGTCGGAAGCATGATCTCCAACCTGTACAAGATCATTTCGGCACCGAGGATTGAACCAATGAGCAAGCCAAAGATCGCGTTCACACTTACGATTCTGTTCTGCGTCGGATTCTCGGTGCTTTCGATACCGTTGCCGCTGCACATCGAAGCGACTTACATCATTGAACCACTTGATGTGCGGCACATTTACACGCAGGTACCGGGAGAACTTCTGGACGCTCCGGTCAAACCGGGTCAGCGAGTTGAACTTGGACAGGTAGTCGCCCAGCTTTCCAATCCGGATATGGAAGACCAGGAACGTAGCCTCCGATCAAAAGTCACGATTCAGAAGATCGAGCGTGACTGGCAGATGCGAGCCGGTAACGAAGGGCGCATGAGTCTGGCAGACCAGCAGATCGCCGTTTACAGCGAGCAGTTGGACGAAATCCAGCAGCGACTCCAGGAGCTGACCATCAAGGCCGAAGTTTCAGGAACGATCGTCGAGGCTCCCAATGTTCCTGAGCCCTCGATCGAAACGGCCAGAAAACAGCTTTCGTCGTGGAATGGAACACCCCTGAACCCGAAAAATCTCGGTGCCACGATCGACGAGCGAACTCATTTGCTCAGCATCGCACCGGGTGACAGGTTTCAGGCAATTGTTCTGATCGACCAGGGCGACATCAACGACCTGAGTCAGGCGGAATTTGTCGAACGACTGGAAGACTCTGAGCGGAAGCACCAGTTGATTGAGATGAAGTTTGACCATCTTGCCTCAAGAACTTATCAAGGGCATATCAAAGAAGTTTCGAAGAACCCGCTCGATTACGTGCCAGAGCAGCTTTCCAACAAACTCGGCGGCGAGCTGCCGACGGTGACTGATGGCCAGGGGCGGGAGCGTCTGCTTAGCAGCGTGTATCAGGCCACCGTCGAAATCGATCAGGACACTGACCTGCTGCGTTCCGGGATGCGCGGTCGCGCACGGTTCCGTGTTGACGAGCGAACCGCCGGCCAGTGGTTGTTGCGTTACCTCAGCCAGACATTCTATTTCCGACTCTGACGTAGATCCGCAGCGACTCAATCGACTGCGTAACGAGTAGGATCTGCGATCCCGCTCTTCTGGAAGGCGCTCCGGCGATCCAGACAGGTTCCGCAACGACCGCAGTGGATCGTGCCGCCGACATAGCATGACCATGTGGATTCGAAGGGGACTCCAAGTTCCGCACCGCGGCGGACGATGTCCGACTTCGTCCAGTCGATGAACGGTGCCAGGATTCGAATCGGCTTCCAGTCGCACAGTTGAGCGGCCGCGTCCATGGCCTTCGCGAAGTTCGGTCGACAGTCCGGATAGGGCGTGTATTCGCCGGAGTGTGCTCCAAACGCAACCGCCTGGAAGTCATTCGAGATCGCCCAGCCCACAGCGATTGACAGCAGGATCATGTTTCGATTCGGGACAGTCGTCAGTTGCATGGACTCGGTTCTGTATTCGCCTTCCGGAACGTCGATGCTCGAATTCGACAGGCTGTTGCCACCGAAAATCGGCGAGAGTCCCGTCAGATCCAGCGTTGTCAGTGCGACATCCGTGTCGAGACAGATCATTCGCGCCCTGTCGAGTTCCCGTCGGTGACGCTGACCATAGTCGACGGTGAGTGCTGCCAGTTCGTGCCCCGTTGCCTGCAGGTGGAACAGCAGCGTCGTCGAGTCCAGACCGCCGGAGAATACGACTACTGTCCGCATCGTCATCGCTCAATTCCCGCAGCCAACATGAAAAACAGGTCATTTAGAATTCAGCAGGCCGGCGATCATACGTCGCTGGCTCGGCAAAATGCTTTTCCGCAAGCTGATGGCAAATTTAGCGTCTACTCGTTGCTTTGTTTGTGTTCCATCACGCGGCGGTTGTAGAAGGCGATGGTTTCGCGGCGAGTCAGCATCCCCAGCAGCTTTCCCGAATTTGTGGGATCCAGTACCGGCAGTTCGTCAAGATTCATGGCGGTAAAGTGTCGCAGCGCTGTGTTCAGGTCGTCGTCGGGCGAGACGCTGACCACGTTGGTAATCATCACGTCTCGCGCGACAGCCAGCCGCCAGATTGTCTCATCGAAGAGATAGGCTCGGACGTCGTCATCGGAAAAGATTCCGACCATACTTCCTTCGTCATCGATCACCGGGAAGTAATGCTGATGAGTCTCGGCCAGAATATGGACGATGTCGTCGAGCGACGTTGATTCGGGCACTCGGCGAATGTCACTGCGTGTCTGATAGACGTCCTTTACCAGGTTGCCTTCCAGAACATCGACGATGAAATCGCCTTTGTGGGCTGGCGATTCCAGTCGGGTTGGCACCTGTTTTTCGTACAGACTCCAGCGACGGCACAGCAGAAAGCAGAGCGTCGATACCCACATTGTCGGCAGCAGGAGCTTGTAGTCCCCGGTCATCTCAGAAACCATGATGATCGTCGAGATCGGTGCATGAGCAGCTCCCGCAAAGAACCCGGCCATACCGATGATGGCGAAGGCTCCAGGGTGAGTTTCAATGCCGAACAGATCCTGAAACCACAGCCCGAGAGCCGCACCAACGCAACCGCCAATCACCATCGACGGACCGAACACTCCGCCGGAACCGCCGGTGCTGATTGTCAGCGACGTCGTCAGCACTTTGCCGCCGGCGATGATCAACAGCGCGGTGATGCCGAGTTTGCCGGGATCTTCCAGAGCCGTCTGCAATGATCCGTAGCCGGTCGAAAGAACGGCCAGCATGGCTCGGCTGTCGCCCGTATCGAATGCCAGATGCAGGCCGACGCCGACGAGTCCTGCCAGTACGGCTCCGATGGCGGGTTTCAGATAATTCGGAACGACGGTGATTTTCTTCGAGAGTCTGTGCAGTCCATAGAAAGTTCGGATGTAGACGACTGCTGCAAGCACCAGGATGATCGACATCAGGGCCATCGGAAGAAGCTCGGCCAGCGACTTCATCTGGTAGTGCAGCCCGTTTCCAAACAGCGGAAGAAACGCGGCGTCTGCAGGCAGAAACAGACTGTAAACGCTGTAGCTGACGATCGACGAAATTGCTGCCGGGACGATGACGTCTGATTCGATATCAGCTTCGCGATACAGAATTTCTCCGGCGAAGATCGCTCCCGCAAGAGGGGCTCGGAAGATGGCGCCGATGCCGCCAGCCATGCCTGCTGCCAGCATGATTCGTCGGTCCCGGTCAGAAAGTTTCAGCTTCGTCGCCAGGAATGATCCAAATCCCGCGCCGATCTGAGCAATCGGGCCTTCGCGACCGGCGGAGCCTCCAGTGCCGATCGTGATGGCCGAAGTGATCGTCTTGACGATGGGGACTCTCGCCCGGATCAAACCGCGATTCTGATGGAATGAGTCAATCGCCGCGTCCGTGCCGTGCCCTTCAGCTTCGGGGGCCCACTTGAACACGATGAATCCGGAAACCAAACCACCCAGGCCCATGATCAGCACGATGATCGGCAGCGACAGCTGATGCTCAGAAGGAGCAAACAGAGGCCGTTCCCCCACAGCTTCGCCGGGGTGAAATCCAGCGAAAGTTACCAGGGTGTACTGAACGACGATCTGGCCCAGAACCTGAAACAGGATCGCGCCCACGCCGGACACGGCACCCACCAGCGATGCCAGTAGAAACCACTTTCCAGTCGATCTCAGATCGAAACCGCGCAACATGTTCTGAAGTCTGGCAGCCGACATGGCGCGCTGCTAACGTGCGAGCCCGCTCTGAACGGAGATCGTCAGACACGGTGGGAACGCTGGAACAGTCCGGCAATAAGACCGTCCGGCAATGGGCAGGGAATGACCGAAAGATCAGAAAAACAGGCGGTTTTTGCCGTGATTTCTTCCGCCTCTTCAAGGCTGCGAACGATAGGGCCGAACGAGTCGTCATTGCAACTGTGTTAATGCACCTGCTCGCCCGTAATCTCAGAGAGTTCTGCACTGACCGATGCCAATTGTCATTCTCGCTGTTGATACTTCCGGAATGTGTGGCACGCTCGCACTGCAACGCGACGGGATCCTGATCGCCGAACGCGAGCTGGAACAGTCCAGACGTCGACACGCTCAGACGCTGATCAGAGAAGTTCAGGAACTGCTGCAGTCGAACCAGTTGACGCCGCGCGACGTCGGGATCATTGCGGTCAGTCATGGCCCCGGAAGTTTTACAGGACTCCGGGTCGGGATCGTCTTTGCCAAGACTTTTGCCTACGTCACGGGCTGTTCGGTCGTCGCGGTTGATACCCTGCAGGCCGTCGCAGCGGCTGTCACCGATGAAACGTTTTCAGAGATCAACCAGCTGCAGGTCGTCTCCGACGCCCAGCGCGAGCAGTTGTTCGTGTCGCGATTCCAGCGCGAGCCGGACGACTGGTGGCAATCGATCGGACCGATCGACATCGTCGATTGCGACGCCTGGTGCAGTGAAGCAGCTCTGAAAGCGTCGAAGAATTTCGCGGTGGCAGGTACCGGTCTGACAAAAGTCGCGGATGATCTACAGCCCTCAGTCCAGCGACTGCCGGAGGAAATGTGGATTCCTCGCGCGGCGCAGGTTGCCAGAATTGGCGAGCGACTTGCCGCTCACGGTCAGTTCGCCGATCCATTCGAACTCGAACCGTTTTATCTGCGAAAGAGTTCCGCCGAAGAAAAACGCGAAGCCGCAATGGGTGAGGATCAAGGGGCGAAGGCCAAGGGACGAAACGTGTAAAGTGAAGGAAGTGGAACAGGACCTTCAGAGAATCAGCATGGCGTCGCCGTAACTGAAGAATCGGTATCGATGCTCGACGGCGATGCGGTAGGCCTCTTTCGTAAACTCGGTCCCCGCCAGAGCGCACACGAGAACCAGCAATGTCGATTTCGGTAGATGGAAGTTGGTCAGCAGGCAGTCGATCGCCTGAAACTCGTACGGAGGGCGGATAAACAGATTCGTCTCGCCAGCCCACGGTTCGATGTTTCCCGTTTGCGCTGCAGTCTCCAGCGTGCGAACCGACGTCGTTCCGACAGAAACGATTCGACCGCCGCGGTCGCGCGTGTATCGAAGTTGTTGAGCAGAATCGTCGCTCAGCGTACACCACTCTGAATGCATGTCATGCTTCGACAACTGTTCGACTGATATCGGTCGGAAGGTTCCCATGCCTACATGCAGCGTGACTCGTGATTGATCGATGCCGCGACTGCCGCACTCAGCCAGCAGTTCCGGAGTGAAGTGTAGCCCTGCTGTTGGAGCAGCAACGGAACCCGGAGTCGCCGCGAACGTGGTCTGATACCGGTTCCAGTCCGAGTCCGACGCAACCTTTCGCTGCATGTACGGAGGGAGCGGAACGGTTCCGTAACGCTGCAGCAGGTCGAAGGCCTCGTCTTCGGAATCGGGCTGCGCGGTCCAGACTCCGTCGCTGTCGCGTTCCACGAGTTTCATTTCGAGCGGCGGAGTACTTTCGGGGTGGTGAATCGAAGTCAGCGTGACAGACTCCCCCGGCAGCAGCCTGCCGCGCGTCTGGCTGATGAACTGCCACGCCCGGCCTTCGCCGCGCCGTAGAAACAGTCCTTCCCACTTGCCGCCGGTCGCGGTTCGCTGCCCGATGATTCTTGCCGGAACGACTCGCGTGTCGTTCAGAACAAGCCGGTCTCCCGAACGCAGCAGGTCCGGCAGATCACGGATCGCGCGATGCGCGATCGTCTGCTTCGCTCGATCAAGAACCAGCAGCTTCGCACCATCGCGCTGCTCCGGTGGTTCCTGCGCGATGAGTTCTTCGGGAAGCTCGTACGAATACGTACCGAGGTCGTCAATTCCCCATGAGTCAGCGGGCATTCGTAACAAACTTTCGGATAGAAAATCTTCTCAACTGACTCGAACAAGGCCTTGACCAGAAGGAAGCAGAGGAAACAGAGACAATTACCGGATGCAGACTCTGTTTCCTCTGCACTCTCCCGTTCAGAATCCTGTCGCCTGGCAATCTGGTTTCCGAATGTTCGTTGGCATTCGACATTGGCGTACTCAGGAATAATGTCGCACTTCAACTTCAGTCCCGACCGCGTAGCCTTCGAGGGCCGATGGCACAATGACAAAACCGTTGGCTCGAGTCGTCGAGGACAGGATTGACGCCCCGCTCAGAGCGACGGGCTCAACTCGACCGTTGTTAATACGAACCCGACAGTAGTCCACTCGACCCACCTGGGAAACGATTTTGGAATTCAGAGTTCCTGTCAACGTTCGATGCGGCCAATCCGGAGCGAGCCCCGCCAGGCGACGAATCGCTCGTCCGGCGAAAAAATCGTAAGCACACAGGCACGACACCGGATTGCCAGGCAGCAGAAAGATCAGCGTCGAGCCAATTCGACCGATCCCTGCCGGGCTTGAAGGACGCATCGCGACACCATGAATCGGCAACTCGCCAGCTTCGCGGACGATGCTGGGAGCGTGGTCTTCGGTGCCGACACTGGAGCCTCCGGAAATGAGCACAACGTCCGCGCCGGATGCAGTCACAGCACATTGGATCGAATCTCGATCGTCCTGGCAGCGGAGTCTTTCGAACAGCACTCCACCGTCACGAGGAACCAGTCCGGCGACGATGTGCGAGTTCGCTTCAAAGATCTGATATGGACGGCGCTCTGAACCCGGTTCAGCGAGTTCGTTTCCGGTGACGACAATCCGAACTCGCGGTTGACGCACGACGGAGATTTCCGGCATCCCCAGCGACGCGATCAACCCAACATCCTGCGGTCGCAGACGGTGCCCCTTTTCAAGAACGGTTGTTCCCTTGGAGACGTCTTCAGCCGAGCGACCAACATGCTTCAGCGATGCGACAGCCGTTGTGATTTCAACACAGTCGTCGCGAACGGTTGCGTACTCAGCGGGCACGACGGCGTCGACACCGTACGGGATCGGAGCACCGGTCATGATTCTCGCCGCCTCGCCGTTGCCGACTTCGCCTTCAAACGGCTGTCCGGGCATCGACACGCCCACGATGCGGAACGACAAGGGGTTGTAGTCGCCCGCTCCTACCGTTTCGCCTGACTTTAGCGCAAAGCCGTCCATGGCAGAACGATCGAACGCCGGCACGTCGATCGGCGATGTGATCCCGGCGGCCAGTACGCGACCATGAGCATCCGCCAGCCCAACCACTTCGGAATCGAGCGAATAAACATTCGCGTCGATCCAGGCCAGCGCATCCTCAACCGACGTCCGGGAATGAAACCCCCGCATGCGGACATCGTGCTTACTGGATGATTCAGAGGATTGTGTCATGTTTCAGCGAAGCCCGGTCATCCGGAGAACTTCTTCATAGTCTTCAGGAGTGTTCATGTTTCGCAGCGAGTCAAGTTTCGGATCAACACTCCGAAGCTCATCGACGTGAATTCGCAGCGAATTCGATTCGTCGAGCAAGAACAGTGGTCGGCGCCGTTCTTCGGCAAGTAGCCGTCTTGCTGCGTCTGCCTGCGATGTTCGATAGACGGCCGCCAGAACATGATCGTATTGCCCATCCGTGGGCGCTGCCACGTCGTGATCACCAAGCGATTCAATCAGACGCTGGATAAATTGCGGTCGCAGCAGAGGAGCATCGCACGAAGTCACGAACGCTGCGTCCACGTCGTCGCGCAGCGCGTTGAGGCCCGTCGCGATCCCAGCCAGCGGCCCCAGCGAATCATACTCGTCGCGAACGATCAGCACTTCGCTGGGCAAAACTGGCAGTTGCTGGTCGGCGGCTGCGACAACAACGATCGGAGCCACGACTTCACTCAGGATACGGCACACTCGCTGCAGCAGGAATTCATCACCAAACGGCAGCGAGAACTTCGGACGCCCCATACGGGTGCTGTGCCCACCGCACAGAACGACGCCTCCGACTCGGGTTGTTGATTGCGTCATCATGCTGCTGATTGTTTTTATGCACCCAACGAGAACACACTACGTCGAAAACATACTTTCTCAAGGAATTCCGAATGTCCGACGTTACGATCCGCTGCCGCGAGAATGGCCCGCTCATCGTCACTGGCAATGTCACGTTGACCGACCACGAAGGCAATCCCTACGACACTTCCGACCGTGAAAATATCGCGTTGTGCCGCTGCGGGGCGACGAGGAAGCGACCGTTCTGCGACGGTACACATCGTGAAACCGGATGGCTGGCCGCAGACACGTTCAAGCCTCCGGGTGCGTGACGCCTTCGGGCAGGTCAGGCAGTACCTGACCTGCCCGAAATCGTTGAGTACATCCACGTTCGGGCTGCATTCGCTGGTCGATTCCCGATCCCTGTACGAAACCTTAAACTCACGTCCAACGGACGATCGAGACATCGAGAACAGTCGCTCTGTCGGCAGATAAGTGCGCCGCATGCGAACTGCGAAGTCGGTTAAAGCGTCAAGAGCTCGGGACGAGATTGCGATCGTCGAATTTCATGAAACACGTAAGACAGCAGTTCGAGGCAATCTGATGGCGGAAAAAGGCAAAATTGTGCTCGCGTATTCGGGCGGGCTGGACACGACGGTCATTCTCCACTGGCTGGCTGAACAGGGGTACGACGTGATCTGCTACCTGCTCGATATCGGGCAGCAGGTCGAAGACCTCGACGAAATCGGCGAACGGGCCAAACGAAACGGTGCCTCCACCTACGTTGCCGTGGATGCTCGCGAAGAATACCTGCAGGACTATTTCCTGCCGTGCCTGCAGGCCAATTGCGTTTACGAAGGTCGATATCTACTGGGCACTTCGATCGCCCGTCCGTTAATCGCGAAACACCAGGTGCGGATCGCTCACGAAACCGGCGCGAACACCGTCTGTCACGGAGCAACCGGCAAGGGCAACGATCAGGTTCGTTTCGAGCTGGGATACCAGGCTCTGGACGCCGATCTTCAGATTCTCGCCCCCTGGAAAAACACCGACTTTATCAACCAGTTCGCTTCCGGTCGCAAGACGATGCTGGACTACGTCGAAACGCACGGTCTGGAAGCCAAGGCGAGCCGGTCCAAGCCGTGGTCATCCGACGACAACCTGCTGCACATCTCGTACGAAGCCGGCGTACTGGAGGACCCATGGGTCACTGCTCCCAGTGAAATCTTTGAGAGGATGGTGCATCCGACTCAGGCCCCCGACGAAGTGGAGCGGTTCATCATTCACTGGGAAAAAGGCGTTCCGGTGAAGGTCAGTTCCTGCACCACGAAGCCAGGCAAGTTCGAAGACATTGACATCGAAATCACGGAACCTGCTGACACGCTGGCGGAAGGTCTACTGCCCGTTTTCGAATACGTCGATGAGGCCGCCGCACGGAATGGCGTCGGATCACTTGGCATGGTTGAAACCCGCTACGTCGGGATGAAGTCACGCGGCGAATACCACGCTCCAGGTCACACCGTCCTGCTGGAAGCGCATCGTGATCTGGAAGGCCTGACATTGATGGGCAGCGTGATCGCCGAGAAAGAGCGACGGATGGCCGACTTTGCCGCCCTGGTCTACAACGGCTACTGGTTTGACCCCGTCGCCGAAGCACAGCGAGCGTTCACTTCAGTCACTCAGAAATTTGTGACCGGGGAGACGCGAGTGGCTTTGTACAAGGGCAACGTCTTCGTCGAAGGCCGTCGATCGCCATACAGCCTCTACGATGCACATGTCGCCACGATGGACGGACAGGACGAAAGTTACCGTCAGGAAGACGCCGCCGGCTTCATTCGTCTGCACGGTTTGCCACTTCGCGTCAAACGAAAAGTTCAGGGACCGCCTGCCGGTGGAGAAGATATCTGAAAGATTTTCGCGTCGATTCACCTCTGCAACCTCTGCGTTAGAGACTTCTACAAGACTACCGTTTTGTCGCGGATTACTGGTCACTCTGGAGCTTAAGCCATGAACGTTTCACGTCGCGGATTTCTGACAGGCAGTGTGGCTTCTCTGGCTGGATCGGCAGTCGTTGGCGCTTCAACGCCAGCTCAGGGAGCGGTCGCACCCGTGCGGAACGGAGCCTCGCACATGAAGCTTAGTCTCGCCGCATACTCGTTTAATCGAATGCTGTCCCGACCCGGTCGCGATCAGAAAGGCGAGATGACACTCGAGGGCTTTGTCGATTACTGCGCGAAGCTGAATCTCGACGGTACCGAGTTGACGTCCTACTACTTTCCGTCTGACGTTTCCCGCGACTACCTGCTCAGTCTGAAGGAGCAGACGTTTCGGCTCGGCCTGGACATAACAGGAACCGCCATTGGCAACGACTTCTGCCTGCCAGACGGTGAAAAGCGACAGACTCAGCTGCAGCTGTGTCGCACCTGGATTGACCATGCAGCGGTAATGGGAGCTCCGGTGATTCGAATCTTTGCGGGAAAAGTTCCGAAGGACGACACCGAGGATGCTGCGCTCGACCGATGCGTTGAGGGCATCAACGAATGCCTAGATTACGCAGCTGAAAAGGGAGTGGTGCTCGCGCTGGAAAATCATGGTGGAATCACAGCAACGCCGCAGCAACTGCTGGCGATCGTCGAACGTGTCAAAGATTCCAAATGGTTTGGCGTTAACTACGACAGTGGAAATTTCAAGACGGATGATCCATATGGCGATCTTGAAAAAATTGCTCCTTACGCAGTGAACGCCCAGATCAAAGTCGCCATCGAGGCGAAAGGCGAAAAGCAGCCAGCTGATCTCAAGCGAATGGTCGACATCCTTCGGGCGGCGAATTATCGCGGCTACGTCGTACTTGAATATGAAGAAGCCAGACCATTCGACGAGATCCCGATGTACATCGAAAAGCTTCGCGAACTTATCGTGTGATTGCCTCAACGATGTGTCGCGCAGTTCTCTCGGAACCGAACAGGAAATTGTCTGGCTATGAGTATCGATATCGCTGTTGTCCCGGTCGCTGGTTTGGGGACCCGCTTGCTTCCAGCAACGAAATCTCAACCCAAAGAGATGTTGCCGGTCGGTCGTAAGCCGGTGGTTCAGTACGTCGTCGAGGAACTGACACAGTCAGGCATCAATCGCCTGCTGTTCATCACGGGAGCGAGCAAGACGTCAATTGAAAATCACTTCGACATTGACGAGCGGCTGATTACTCATCTTCGCGAAAGCGGTCGTGAAGAAGAACTGCTGCAACTGGATTTTGAGCGGCGCGACGTCGAGTATTTTTACACTCGGCAGCGCCGGCAGCTTGGCCTTGGCCATGCCGTTCTGTGTGCAAAGTCTCTGGTCGGAAGTCAGCCATTCGTCGTGGCGCTGGGCGACTCCATCATTGGGATCAACGCGAAATCGGACATCGTTCAGCGAATGACAGAGGAGTTTGAGTCTTCGAAGGCAGATATCGTCGTTGCATTCGAAGAAGTTCCTCAGGCCGACGTTGTCCGGTACGGCATCGCCAAACCGAAAGGCGCTGTCGGAACACGTTTCGAACTGGATGACCTCATCGAGAAGCCGTCTGCGGAAGAAGCACCGAGTCGGTTCGCTGTTGCTTCACGGTACGTTCTCAGCCCGGCCATTTTCGAAGCTCTCGAACATACGGAACCTGGCACTGGCGGCGAAATTCAGTTGACCGATGCGATTCGAATCCTGCTGAAACGCGGTGCAAAAGGAATCGGAATGGTATTGCCTCCTGACGAACGGCGTTTCGATATTGGAAACTTTGGTAGCTACTTCCGAGCATTTGCTGACTTTGCACTCGCTGATCCCGATTATGGTGATCAGTTACGGGACTACCTTCGCAGCATTCTGTAGCTGCCCGCTAAACTTGCAGGCCACTTTTCGTACAGGATAGAGAATCATGACTGCGCTTGAATATGCAAAGCAGTTGGTGGCGTTCGAGTCGACGAGTGTGCTGTCAAACGTCGCGGTGACGGACTATGTAGAATCACAACTCCGCAGGACCGGGTTCACTGTAGAGCGACTTGAGTACGACGATCTGAACGGAGTCCGAAAGGCGAGTGTTGTCGGTCGCAAAGGCTCGGGCAGCGGCGGTATGGCTTATTTTGGTCATACCGATGTCGTGCCTGCCGATCCGTGGTTGTCCGGCGAACATGGTCCTTTTGAACCGGTTGTGATTGGCGATCGTCTTTACGGGCGAGGGGCGTGCGACATGAAGGGCTCGGTGGCCTGCATGCTGGCGGCCGCTGAACAGTTTTCGGAAAGCGATCTTCAACGACCGATTTACATTACCTGCACGGCAGACGAGGAAATCGGCTACGGCGGAGCAGCAGCGGTCGCTGCACGATCGGAACTGTTTCAGGAGATGGTTGCCGGGCAGGCAAACGGCATCATCGGCGAACCGACCTTGCTGGAAGTCGTACATGCTCACAAGGGGGTCATTGGATTCGTGGCGACGTCGAGAGGCAAAGCTGCGCATTCAAGCACTCGCGAGGGCATCAATGCAAATCTGAGAATGATCCCGTTTCTCGCCGAGATGAAAAAGATTCACGACGAAACCGAGGTCGACCCGGAATGGCACAACAGTGAATTTGACCCACCAACAATCACCTGGAACATCGGCATCAACGACCGTACAAAGGCCGTCAACATCACACCGCCACAGAGTGTCTGCACCGTTTATTTTCGCCCCATGCCCGGACAGGACGGGAATATTCTGGTGGAACGTGCTCGACTGGCTGCCGAAGAACACGGCCTCGAATTTGTGGTGACCGTCGACGGAAAGTCGATCTACACGGATCCAAATTCAAGATTCGTGAACGAAGTTCTGGACGTTGCTGGTCGGGACCGGCCAACCACCGTGTCTTATGGGACCGATGGAGCAAAGCTGACGGCACTGGAAAAACTCGTTGTATGTGGACCGGGTAGCATCGCTCAGGCGCACACGCATGACGAGTGGATTGCTCTGGAGCAACTGGAGAAGGGGACCGACCTGTACTCACGACTAATCCGACACTGGTGCAGCTAATCGGCGATGGTCCGTTTCCCCGACGGTCACCTGTTTAGTAGCGAAGAGTCGACCGTCTTTCGCGGGCCGGATTACAGCTTACGGTGACCGACGTACTCGGAAGAGAACACGTCTGTAATGAAGATCTCTATCCGTTCGGGCGGTGCCTTCGAATCGGAACCTGACGCCAGCGTGTCGCCAGCCGCAGTGATCCGAATTCGCTCAGGATCAATGCCCCAGTTTTCCAGCAGGCTGAAAACGATGTGTCCCTGGTTATAGCTTCGTGAAATGCCGTCGATCACAGATTCAGTCGCTGATGGCTCACCTCGATTCGCCACGTGAGAACGGATTTCGATCTTGTTCGGCTTTCCGAGAAGCTCACTGACGATGAATCGCAACTGGTCCTCAGCTTCGCCGGTAAGGGTTGTTGAGCCCGGCTGAAACGTAAGAAACGAACCAACCTGCTGCGGCGTCCCTTCATCAGTCACCTTGATCCGCCGATCATCACCCTGTATTGACTTCGTTTTGACCCCACCTTTGCCTTTGTCATCCGGTGACTGGTCACCGAGTACTGTGCTCTCGTTGTCGATGGTGTCGGTCGCGGCGAAATTGTCGCCAGGCGGTGATACAGGGGCCGTTGTGTAGCCCATTTTTTTATCAATGGCCGTCAACACATCTCGATACTTTTGTTCGGCGACGATTTCACTCAGCGATACCAGCATGATGAAGAAGGTCAGTAGCAATGACATCATGTCTCCGTAGGTTACCACCCACTCGGGAACGCCTGGCGGTGCATCGTCATCCATTGTCTAACCTCATAATCGTGGCCATGCCACAAGGGCTCTTTACGGTCAGCGTCGCATTCATCCTGGTGCGATCCCGTTACGCACTCTTCGTCGCAGTCGACGCATGCCGGCTGAGCGGTTAATCCCTCCCGGCAGAATATTCTGCGGAGCAACACCGCCCTCGACCGCAAAGTTTTCGCAGTTAGCGGCTTTGAAGGACATTCATCGATATGTAGTCGTTTGGAACGCAGAAGGAATGGGCGCACAAAAACAGCCCCATCGCAATCATCACGCGATGGAGCTGTACTTGAATCATGCCGCGTGGTCGGTATGACGCTTCGACGCAGGAACGGTCATGCTGTCAGTCTTACGGGACAACCAGTCCGACCTGAGAGTTAACGCAGGTCGTCCAGCGTTGGTCCGGCTTCCGGCGCCGCGATTGTTGGATCGTGTGGCGTTCCGTTGTCGTTCACTGCCAGTTCGCCGGACATGTCGAGGAAAATCTTGTCGTTCATGATTTCCGCGACGACAATGTCCATGTGGTTCTTCGAAGGCATTTCGATCAGCGGTCGCGAGCCACGATTCAAAGCGACGAGCCGCTTCTGAATCAGTGTGGACAGTTTGAACCGGCCACCAACTTTGTTGACGATTATTTCTTCTTTGAATTCTTCATGCATTGGATTCAGCCTCTCTCGACACGAGAACCTCGATAATTTCTTCAACTGCCCGGTCAAGGTCATCGTTGCACACCTGATAACGATACCGGTCAGCAAAATTTAACTCTTCCCGCGCCGTCCTCAGCCGTCGCTGGATAACTTCTTCCGACTCCGTTCCCCGCGTTCGCAATCGATTTTCAAACACATCTTCAGATGGTGTCTTCAGAAAAATGGTGATCGCGTCCGGATATTGCTCCATGACGCTGAGTGCGCCCTTCACATCAATTTCGAGAAATGCCCAGCCGCCTTCGTCACTGGCTCGATGAAGTTCCGAGCGCAGCGTTCCGTACCAGAATCCCGATGAGTGCACTTCTTCGCACTCAACAAAACCGCCGTCTTCACTCTTTCTCTGAAATTCTTCGTTCGTCAGAAAGTAGTAGTCTTCTCCGTCCGTCTCGTTGGTTCGAATCGGCCTGGTCGTCGCTGAAATCATTTTGATCAGCTTGACGGGAGACTCTACAACAAGCCTGTTAACGATTGTCGATTTACCGCTGCCGCTTGGCCCCGACAGGACGACAACCTGAAGGGGACGTTTCCCGTATGGAATGGAAGCGTCCACTGTAGCCAGATGGTCAGTCATGGAGAGGTCTCCCCAGCATGATGGCTATTCGACGTTTCCAAGGATTTCACGAATCTTCTCAACAGCCGCTTTCATCTCGACAACGTGGTGAGCGATTTCGACATTGCTGGCTTTTGAGCCCGTTGTATTGATTTCGCGAAACATCTCCTGACTTAGAAAATCGAGTTTCCGTCCTTGTGAGGTCGGTCCATTAATGACCTTCAGAAACTCTTCGACATGGCAGCGGAGTCGAGTGATTTCCTCGTTGATGTCGCAACGATCCGCAAAGATTGAAACTTCTCGAATCAGATTGTCCGGTTCGACAGTAGCACCCGATCCCTCAAGAAGTTCCCGCACGCGTTCCAGAACTTTGTCTCGATAAGTATTCACGACTTCCGGCGCCAGTTGAACGATGGACTCAAGGCGTGACGAAACCTGTTCGCAGCACTGCTGGAGTTCCTGCCGCATGGATTCGCCCTCGCGCTGGCGAAACTCTTCCAGACCGGCGAGCGCTTCAGTCACGATCCCTTCGAGCATTGGCCATTCTGCAGGTGCGTCCAAAGACGAACTCAGCTCGTCTGAAATGACACCTGGGAGAGTCAGAATAGCTGTGATAGACTCGGGCATCGGCAATTCATGACTGTCACCGATTGCTTTCAGTTGATTCCAGTATCCAGTCAGCAGTTCAGCGGAAATTCGATAGCGACTGGCCTGGCCAACCGGAGAAAATCGAATGTTGATGGAAACGGTACCGCGTGCCACCGTCTGGCGAACGACCTTCTCGATTAGCGGTTCCAGCGAGCCGAGCACATCGGGAAGGCGCGTGGACACCTTCAAATGGCGATTGTTGACCGCCTTGATCTCGACCGAAGCTGTGAAGCGATCGTTCTGACCGCTCGCGCTTCCAAATCCCGTCATACTCAGCAGCAAGGCAACACCCCAACGACATCGTGACAGACGGCCTGTCATCCCTCGATTCAGAAAATACTGCGGTCAGACTGCGGACTACTCCTTTTTTTCGGCAGTCGTCGGCTTTGCCGCTGGCGTTGAACTTTCCGCAGCTGTTCCAGCAGGCTTGATACTTGAAGATGCCGCATCGGAGTCTTCAGGAGTCGAAGTTTTCGGCTCCTTCGTTTCCGGAGCATTCAAAGCGGGCTCAGCACTGCCGGATGGTTCAGGATCAGACGGCGTTCCGTCCGGCTTGTCAGCACTGTCAGGCTCGGCGGGTTTGGAACCTTCAACCCCGTCGATGGACTTTGGAGATGTGTCATCGCCCAACGTGCCATCGGTGGAGTCAGTGTCGCTGGTCTCGCTGAGCCCCGTACCATCTCCGGTAGACGTCATCGATCCGGCTCCACCGCCAGGTACGTCTGGTGCCTTGTCCGCCGCAGGATCTTCAACAAATTTCGAACTGGCCTTCCTCGCCATAACACCGCTGATTCCGGCCAGAAGAACCCAAACGGTCACCAGGCCGATTGTAATTTTCGTGAACACGTCTCCGGCTTTTGTACCGAAGGCGCTTTGTCCGCCAAGTCCACCGAATGCTCCGGCCAATCCACCGCCGCGTCCTCGTTGAAGAAGCACGACGAGGATCAGCAAGGCACTAATCAGTCCGAGTAGCAGCATGGCAAAGTCAGCCATGAAATTTTGCATTTGAATTTCCTTCCGACAGCAGCCGATCGGGTAACAGAGTGATATGTCTGCGATGTCTGAATGAGAACGAGGTCAGGACACCGAAGTCTCACCGGCCCGGATGATTGGGATAAACAGCTCAGGCTTCAAGCTCGCGCCGCCAACCAGAGCTCCATCAACGTTGGGCTGCCCAAGCAGGCCGCTGGCATTGTCTGGCTTCACGCTTCCGCCATAGAGAATTCGAGTGGCCGCAGCAACGTTGCCGTCGAAGCGGCTTTCCAGCCATCCCCGTAGAAACCGGTGCGCGTCTTCGGCCTGTTCGTCACTGGCGACTTTGCCCGTTCCGATCGCCCAGACCGGTTCGTAGGCAATCACGACGCTTGCCATCTGCTCCGCAGAAACGTCCACCAGACCGCCGGTCATCTGAGTTTCCAGAACCACTTCGGTGCGATTTCCTTCCCGGTCGTCGAGTAGTTCACCAACACAAAGAATCACTTTGAGCCCAACGGATAACGCTTTCCGGACCTTGGTGTTGATCAGCTCGTCCGACTCGCCGTTGATTTGCCGACGCTCGCTATGTCCTAGTACCACCCATTGGCAACCGACGTCCTGCAGCATTTCACATGAGACTTCGCCGGTGAACGCTCCTGAAGTCTCATACCAGGCATTCTGCCCGCCGACTTCAACGCCGGAACCAGCAGCCTCGGCGGCAATCAGCCCGAGGTACGGATACGGTGGGCAAACGACGACTTCAACGCTGTCGCTCGGAGCTGGAACTTCTGCCTTCAAGGCAGCGACAAGTGCGACTCCCGTCTCGCGACAGGTATTCATTTTCCAGTTGCCAGCAATAATTGGTCGTCTCATGGGAGAGCGCTACCTCAGATTTTATCGATGATGACAGGAGCCGAACGCGGCTCAACGACGTCTCTGGGGCGATCGTGACAACTTCGTCAGCAGCGATCAGGCAACCTAAGACTGCTTCCAGAGCGGAAAACCGAGGAACTGTACCAACAATAGACAGTCTTCCCAAGGAATCACGCCCTCAGCAATGTTCCTGTTTCCAATTGTTCCCGAAACGGGTGTCTCAGTGTGTCCAGTAGAGGGTCCATACTCTTCAGATGCTGCAAGAAATACCGGTTCGCAGCGTCCGTTTACGGGGGAGAACCTCAGGGTAGGATTTCTGAACGCGGAAACGAACCGAGAACTTCCATGCGTACTGCCGACTTCTGCAGATGTTCGAGTGTCTTTTTGACCTTCATCTCGGTCTGATGCCCCTCGAAATCAAGGAAGAACAGATATCCCGACTCGGGACCACGCAGCGGGAACGATTCGATCCAGCTCAGATTCACTTTGTTGTTCTTGAACGCGACAAGCGCGTCTGACAGAGCACCCGGTTTATGCGGAATCTGAAGCAGCAGCGCCGTTCGGTCTACGCCTGTCATTTTCGGGATATGATCACCGATCACCGCAAAGCGAGTCACGTTATTCTTGTTGTCCTGGACGTCGGCGGCGACGACTTCCAGGTTGTACTCGACAGCAGCCCGACCACTTGCAATCGCGGCAGCACCAGGCTTATCACGGGCCAGCTGGGCGGCAGTCGATGTGCTTGTCACGTCGTGCAGTCGAGCATGGGGCATGTGTCGATTCAGCCAGTTTCGGCATTGAGAAAATGCTTGTGGCTTACTGTAAATCTCTGTGATTTCTCCCCTGGGGCATCGAGCCAGCAGGTTGTGGTTGACGCTGAGTTGAACCTCGCCACAAATCCGCAGCGGCAGTCGCGTGAACATGTCCAAGGTATCCACGATGCGACCGTCTGTGCTGTTTTCAATCGGAACGATTCCGAACTCGACGTGTCCTCGGTTCACTTCTTCGAAAACGGACGCGATGGTACTGACCGGGATAAGATCAGCGGCTTCACCAAATCGCTCAATCGCCGCCTGATGTGAATAGCTGAACGCCGGACCCAGATACGCAACCCGCTGCAAGCGGACTTTGCGACGAGCACCGCTGAACACATGGCGCATCGCACCGCTAATGGCGAGAGTCGAAAGCGGACCTGTGTTTTTCTGAAGCATTCGTGAGATGGCCTCATCCTCAAGCTGAGGCGAGAACAAGGCTTGTCGAGGATCATCGTGGGCCTCGATCCAGTCGATCGACAGTTGAGCCCGCTGATTGATCAATCTGAGAATCTCAAGATCGATCTTTGCGGCTGCAGCCTGCAATTGTTGTGGCGACTTCTTCTTTCGCGAAGAGCCTGAAGCAGCCAGCTTCGAAGGCGTTTTCTTCACGGATATGGCAGCCTTGCTCGACGTTCGACGAGCCGTAGATCTTGTCGCTGCGGTCTTCTTCTTCGCCATGAGAGCCCTTTCGCCACTGGCAAGCAGCACGGCAGTGCCGTGGTCCGGACGGCGTCTGATAAGGAAGAGCCTGACGTAACTGATTTCTCTGTAGCAGGTTGTGTTACAGGGACAGCTTTACTGCAGCAGCTACAGCCAGCCTCGAAGTTTACGGCGGCGGTTGTACCGACGGCGATTTCAAGTGTCAAGGAGTTGCAAGTCCCTGCCATGCATAGAGATGCACCCAAAATGACAGATCGAAGTTCAGGTGGACGGATTGTGAGGCAGTACGCGAGTTGAGGATGCCTCAAGTCGGACGTCATACCTGAGGGGGGCCAGCATCGGCGAACGACGTATCCCCAATGAATCATGGGCTATTCGTCAATTGAGATCGTTCGCTTTGAGGACTGAGGACCAGGGCAGCATTCTGCCGGACACTGATTGTGTGACGGTCCGAATTGCCCAATGGCTTCCGGAAGGACACCCGCGATTCTCTCTTCGATCAGCCTTCGAATCATGCTCACGAATTCCGGATGGGTTCCGACGGTTCCGGCACGAACCATGTTCAATCCAATCCTGTTGCACGCGTCCATGGCTTCACAATCGAGATCAAACAGGACTTCCATGTGGTCAGAAAGAAATCCGATCGGCACGACAACAACGTCATCGGTTCCGGATTCTTTAAGAGCTGCCAGATGATCACAGATGTCGGGTTCCAGCCAGGGATCCTGTGGTCGTCCGCTGCGGCTCTGAAAAACCAATCGCCATCGATCCACGGGGATTCTCAGCTCCTCGGTCACCAGCTGGCAGCTCTCGGTAAGCTGCTGAAGGTAATCGCAGCTGTCCGACATTGACTGAGGGATACTGTGAGCTGTGAACGCCAGGTGTGTTTTCTCTCGACGGTCTGCCGGGATCAGGTCGAGGCTCTGCTGAATCAACTTGACGTTTGCAGCGACGAAGTGGGGGTGGTTGTAGAAGACTCTCAGCTTGTCGATTTCCGGTGCTCCATCTCCGACCAACTGCTGTGCGGCGGCGATGTTCTCTCGGTATTGCCGACAGCTTGACCACGAACTGAAGGCTGCGGTGACAAACGCGAGCGCATGTTGCACTCCGTCGTCTTTCATCTTCTGCAGAACTTCAGGCAGTAACGGATCCCAGTTGCGATTACCCCAGTAGATGGGCAATTTAATTTCGTGCCGGTCGAGTTCCGACCTCAATGCCGCGATCAATTCGCGACACTGCTGATTGATCGGACTGACTCCGTCGAAGTGGTAATAGTGCTCAGCCACTTCCAGCAGTCGTTCGGGTGGGATGTTGCGACCGCGGGTCACGTTTTCCAGAAACGGGAGAACGTCGTCCCGCCCTTCCGGGCCCCCAAACGAAACCAGCAGAATTGCGTCGTAACTCATTACAGACTGTTTTTTCGTTCGAGTATTCCGTTCCGACTGAATTGGCGAACGACCGGCTTCCACGCGAAGCAGTCGCCACCTGACACACGTCGTCCCTCAGGCTTTGAAGATTTTCTCGCGACCGTGAGTCACCAGCTTCGTGGCGTTTCGAGTGTCCAGAACCATCGGCGAGTGCTCGACGATAAACCCGTAGTCGTATGCCGAATGGTCCGTCGCGATCAGCACGCAGTCCTGGCTGGCGAGAAACTCCGGAGTCAGCTCGTGGCTGGACATCTCGGGCAGGTCGTGGTGACGCATCTTCGGCAGGTGAGGAACGTGCGGATCGTTGTAGGTCAAACAGGCACCTCGTGAAAGCAGGTGTTCCATCAGCACGAATGAAGGACTTTCGCGAGGATCATCGACGTCCTTCTTGTAGGCCACACCCAGCAGGCAGATCCTGCTGTTGCGAAGCGCCTTGCCTTGATTGTTGAGAAACTCCATGAGCTGAGTGATCACGTATTCGGGCATCTTCGAATTGACTTCACCAGCCAGTTCGATGAACCGTGTCGCCAGTCCGTACCGACGGGCGAGCCACGTCAGATAGAACGGGTCGATGGGAATACAGTGCCCGCCGAGTCCCGGTCCGGGATAAAATGCCTGAAAACCGAAGGGCTTGGTTTTGGCGGCGTCGATGACATCCCAGACGTCGATGCCCATTCGGTCGAATAGAACTTTCAGCTCGTTAACAAGAGCGATGTTCACAGCCCGATAGGTGTTTTCCAGAATTTTGCACGCTTCGGCGACTTCCGGAGTTCCAACTCGAACAATCTTTACAATCGCCTGCTGATAGAGCGCCTCGGCAAGTTGGCCGCTTATTTCGTCGAGGCCTCCAACGACTTTGGGGATGCCATCTGCCGTGAAATCCGGATTGCCTGGATCTTCACGTTCTGGACTGTACGCCACGAAGAAATCTTCGCCGGGCTTCAGTCCCGTTGCGGCGAGAATCGGCAGCATGACATCACGAGTCGTTGTTGGATAAGTCGTACTTTCCAGCACGACAAGCTGGCCAGGTCGCAGGCTCTTTGCAATCGCTTCCGTCGTTCCAACAACGTAGCTGAGATCTGGATCACGGCTGTCGTTCAGCGGAGTTGGAACACATATTAACAGGCAGTCCGCCTCGGCCATCAATGACAGGTCGGCGGTTGGTCGGAACTGACCGGCCTCAATCAACGCGGTGATTCTGGCCGCATCAATATGCTTGATGTAGCTTTTGCCGGCCTTGAGCATGTCGACCTTTTTCTGGTCAACATCGAAACCGATCGTGCGGAAGCCGGCTTTGACGAACGCAGTCATCAGCGGCAGGCCGACATAGCCAAGGCCAATAATTCCGACCACTGCCGACTGGTCGTTGATCTTCTGTCCGAGCGAGTGGCTCATTGCAAATCCATCCGTGAGGGCCAGAAACAAACAGGCCGGGAAACTGCATCCATGGCATCGGCGATTGCAGACAGCGAGGTGCGGTGCTGGCGAACTGCCGTGATGAACGCGGCACTTTAGAACTCGCAGGCGATGTGCGTCAAACGCAGAATTCTGTAGATCGCTCGAGAACCGGATGACTCCGTCGATCTCAGAGCGACATGCAGGGATAATTGCCTTGCCTACGAAAGAAACCCGACCGGCAACCAGACTGGTCACCGATCGGGCGATTTCAGATCCCGTCCAGAACGACAAGGACTCAGCGAGTCTGTTAGCTACTCGGCTTCCGGGCGTCGCGGACGATCGCCATCGCGAGGTTCACCCTCCCGCGCTGGTCGCTCACCATCACGAGGAGGCCGCTCGCCATCCCGTGCCGGTCGCTCACCATCGCGAGGAGGCCGCTCGCCATCCCGTGCTGGTCGCTCACCATCGCGAGGAGGCCGCTCGCCATCCCGTGCTGGTCGCTCACCATCGCGAGGAGGCTGGCCACCGGGGCCACCCTGTCGGCTGAACTGCTCGAAGGCTTTCTGGAGTTCAGCTCGATCCAGCGCTCCGTCTTTGTTCGTGTCGGCTCGACCAAGCATTTGCTGCATTCGCTCCGGCATTTCCGCTCGGCTGAGTTTGCCGTCTTTGTTCTTATCGAAGTTCATGACTCGATCGAGAAACTCGCTGGGATTCCCACCTGGACCCCGGCCTTCCCCACCTGGCCCTGGTACACGACCTGGTCCCGGCCCGCCGTCGCCCTCGCGACGCGGTGGAGGGTCATCGAATACGCCTAAACCTAGTCCGCCGCCTTCAGGACGCAGTTCTTCCTGAGTCAGTTTTCCGTCGCCATTCTTATCCAGTTTGGCGAGTGCTGCTGAAGCGTTCCTGATCTCGTCTGCGGAGATCACGTGGTCGCCGTCTGCGTCCAGGGCTTTCATCACCGGGTTGGGTGGAGGCCCGAATCTTCGTGGTTCGTCTCGACTTCCTTCACCATCTCGTCGCGGTGGTGGGCCTTCGTTGTCTCCACGTCGTTGGCCTTCCCGGCGAGGCGGTGGACCTTCATTGTCTCCGCGGCGTTCGCCATCTCGGGCTCGGCCCTCGCCTTCTGCCGGAGGCCTGCCTTCCCGGCTGCCTCCGCCAGGATGTTGAGCGACGACGGCTGAGCCAACCAGCGCGGCCACAGCCAGAATCAGCAGACTGACACCAAACTTTTTCATCGAATCACGCTCCTGGATACAGAAGTCGGACGCGTCTTCGCGAGCGACCCTTGGGCCAAACACTACATCACCTGACGATACTCGAACGGAAAAGGCAGCTAAGGATTCGTCCTGAAATAACTTCCCAAATTCGGTACGAGCGACGATTTTCGTCATTCCCGCGCAGGCGGGAAACCAGTTGTCCGTGAAATTCCGGGTTCCCGCTGGGCGGGAATGACGCGGTTGGAAATCGGGAAGTTAATTCGGGACTATTCCTAAGAAGCCAACCGCAACCGCTGCTGTTCGGAAAGCCTCACCTCATCATTCAAGAATGATTACCGGACGCCGCCTTGGCCTGTCCACCAGAAATTCGACTGAAATGTAAACGGCGACCGAACGAATC